>JANYAH010000037.1 GCA_025361425.1 Candidatus Solibacter sp.
ACTCAGAGATCGCAGAGAGAAGCGCAGAGAAGAGCCGGGCAGGACAAAATTAAAACCTGAGAGTGCGGAGGAGCGTGGCTGGCGCCATCGGCTTTGTGGGGGTGACGCGACTGCTGATTTACTTCACTTGCGCAAGCAGAAGAACGCCACCATCGAAAAGCCCAGCAAGGTGAACCCGAAGCCCCAGTAAACCGAGGCTGGACGATAACGAAACTCGATCACGTGCCGCCCCGCACCGGCGCGCACCGCGCGCACCGCGTCCAGTTCCTGCACCGGGCGGCGTTCGCCATCCACCCGCGCGCGCCATCCGGGGTAATAGGAGTCGCCGGCCACCACCAGGGCCGGGCACGCCAGTTCGGCTTCGACCACGAAGACCTCCGGCGCGCGCGAAACCACGCGCAAGCGGTCGGGCGCTCCGCAGGGAGCGTTGCGCCACGTCCGGAGCGGCTCGGCGATGCGGGCGTCGCGGTACACCTTAAGCCCGCTACGCGACCGGAACACTTCTTCCTGCGCCGGGTCCGACGGCTGGCGCGCCACCCGGTAGCGGATACCGAACACCCGCGGCGTCTCCGCGTGCCCTAACAGGCGGTGCGTCCGCACCGGCAGTGAGGAGCCCACGCCGCCAAACTGCTCAATGGCGTAGAGATTGCCGAAGTTGTACGGCACGTCGCTGTCGTCAAAATCCACGCGGAACCATCCGGGCTGCGCCTTGAGGAACTTGGCGATATCGGCCTGCCCCTGGATCATGGCGGTATAAGATCCGGGCCGGTCGAAACGCGCCAGGTGCGGCGCATCGTAGACCGCCTCGCTAAGGAAGAGCCCGAGCGCCAAGGGGGCGATCCACCAGCGCCGCCACAAATCCGCGCCGAGCGCCGCCAGCACCGCAATACCCACTTGAGCGAGCACGATGGCCATCGCCGGTTCGCGCGCTTTTTCCACCATCGGCACAAAGCGGTAAATCAGCCAGTAGAGAGGGAAATCCTTGCCGAGCGCCAGGAGCAGGCCGCCGAGCGCAACCAAGGCAAACCAGCGCACGCGCGCATCGCGCCGCCGGTACCAGAGGGCCGCCAACGCCAGCGCAACGGCGACGAAGCCCACGTGCGGATTGGCATGCAGCGAGATCCCCGGCAGCACGATTCCGCCGACCGATGGCCAGCCCAGCGAGTAGTGCGCGTGTACTTCGTAAGGCACTGGCTGGCCCCAGCGCAGGGGTTCGGGGGCGCCCGCCCAGCGCAGCGATTGTTTGGCGTACTCGATGGCCGGCAGCACCTGCACCGCGCTCACCAGCAGCCACACGGCGGCAAAGATGGCGGCATGGCCCAGGCGCGCCGGAGGTGAGACAGTCCTCCTGGCCTGTCGTTCCGGTAGGGCCAGACGCAAGTGCCGCGCACCAAGTGCGATGTACACCAGCCACATACCGCCAAGCAGCACGGCGGTGAATGTGGGCACTACGTGATGCCCGCTGAGGAAGGCCATCCCCAGAGCGGCGCCGCACAGCGCGGCGTTACTCTGGGCCGCGCGGCCGCGCACTACCCGCGCGAAAAACAAGAGCGCCAGGGGCACCCAGATGGAGCTCATGAGGATCTGCGGCCAGTCGGTATGTCCCAGGAATCCGGCCAGCGCGAAGACAGATCCGCCGAGCAGCGAGGCGGTGTATCCCGCCTTCAAATCGCGGCACAGCGCATAACAGAACACGGCACCCAGCCAGTGAATCAGCACCCAATACCAGTGCAGCGTGGTGACGGGGATGTGCCCGTCGCGCAGCGGCATGGCGAAGAGAATCCAGTTTAGCGGATTGGCGATGCCGGGCTGCACCTGGCCGATCAGGGTATGGCCCGCCCACTCGTAGGGGTTCCAGAGGGGAAAGCGCCCGGCGTGAAACTCGCGCGCTTCGAAATCCAGCCAGGGGCGCACCACGTTGGCCAAGTCGGGACCCTCCAGGAAGGTCCACTCCCGCGACACGGTGAGCTTCCAGTAGAAGCCCGCCGTCAGCAACAGCAGCACGAGGACCGCGCCCAAAGTGCGCCAGCGCGGAGTCACGGGTTCAATCCAGCTTCGCCTGTTCGAGCCTCGGCGAGAGCAAGTGAATGATCCCTAACGCCACCAGGTAGGCCGAACCGGCGAACATGAACAATAGGAAGTAACTGTTTGTCCAGGTTACGATCAACCCCGCCGCCTTCAGCATCAGCGCATTGCCCAGCGCGCCCATCGCGGCGCCGATGCCCACCACGCTGCCCACCGCCACCCGCGGAAACATGTCCGAAGTGGTGGTGAACAGGTTGGCCGACCATCCCTGGTGCGCCGCCATGGCCAGGCTCAGGATGGCTACCAAAACCCACATATTGCCCACGTAGGGGGCGTACAGTACCGGAAGCGCGCACAACGCACAAATCAGCATGGCTGTCTTGCGTGCCGCATTGATGGACCATCCGCGATTGATCAGGCCGCCCGACAACCACCCGCCACCCACACTGCCCACGTCGGACGCTGTGTAGACGATCAGCATAGGTAAGCGGATGTCGTGCAGGATATTCGACGACGCGAGGGGAAGGTGATACGTGTCCTGTAGGTACTTCGGCAGCCAGAAAAGATAGAACCACCAGACGGGGTCCGTAAAGAACTTGCCCATCGCGAAAGCCCAAGTTTCCCTCTTCGGAAACACTCGCCGCCACGTTACGGATTCTACCTTGTCGGGCGGATCGCTCTGAATCAGCGCTAGTTCCTCCACCGACACTTTGGGATGCAGGTCGACTCGCTTGTACAGCATCATCCACACGGCGAGCCAAACGAAGCCGAGGGCGCCCGTGGCGAGGAACGCCGATTGCCAACCAAATTTTTCCGCCATCCATGGCACCACCAAAATTGTGAGCACGGCCCCAATATTAGAGCCGCAATTGAAAATGCCGGTTGCCAGGCCGCGCTGCCGCTTCGGAAACCATTCCGCCACCGTCTTGATGCACGCCGGAAAGTTGGCTGACTCACCGAACCCCAGAAGTACGCGTGCCATCCCGAAGGTGAACGCCGTGGTGGCCGCCGCGTGCATCATCGCCGCCGCACTCCACACCGCCACCGCGATCGCAAAGCCGAGCCGCGTGCCGAACTTGTCCAGCAACCGGCCCGCTCCCAGCAACCCGATGCCGTAAGCCGCGGCGAACGCCGACGTGATGCTGCCGTATTGGTTGGCGGTCCAGCCGATTTGGACCTCCAGCGTTTTCGCCAGCAGGCTGAGCACCTGGCGGTCCACGTAGTTGATGGTGGTGGCAAAAAACAGAAGCGCGCACACCGTCCAGCGGAAGTGTGAGTGCTCAGGCCGCGCAATAGTCGGTGACATGGAAGCACCGATTATAGCCGCCCTCGCCAAGAATTGCGTGCACCACCAGTTAGTGGGGTTATAATCGGTTCAAGAGCCGCAAAAAGCGTATGCAAATCTCCCGCGCAATCGCCGAGCAGATGGAACGCCCCTCCTGGATCCGCCGCATGTTTGAAACCGGCACACAACTTCGCCGGGAACGCGGCGCCGAAAACGTCTTCGATTACTCCATCGGCAACCCGGACGTGGAACCGCCGGATGCGGTGATCGCCGCCCTGCGCCGCATCGTCTCGGAGAATCGTCCGCGGAGCCACAGCTACATGCCCAACGCGGGCTACCCGGAGGTCCGCGCCACGCTGGCGCGGCGGCTGGCCGAGCGCTCCGGCATCCCGTTCACGGGCGACGACATCCTGATGACCAACGGGGCTGCCGGCGCCATCAACACCATCCTCAAGGCCATACTCGACCCCGGCGACGAGGTGATGGTCCTCAGTCCTTACTTCCCGGAGTACCGCTTCTACATCGAGAACCACGCCGGCCGCGTCGTCCTGGTGGAGACCGATGAGCGGTTTCAGCCCGACCCGGCGCGCATTGCCGCCGCCCTCACGCCGCGCACCCGCGCCCTGATCCTCAATTCACCCAATAACCCGACCGGCGTAATCTACAGCGAGGCTGTGCTGCGCGCCGTCAACCGGGTGCTCCCGGACCCGGTCCTGGTGATCTGCGACGAGCCTTACCGGCCGATCGCTTTCGATGGAGCCGTAACTCCCGAAGCCGTGCGCATCTTCGACCGCGCCGTGATCGCCTGGAGTTGGTCAAAAGCCATGGCGATCCCCGGGGAACGCATCGGGTACCTGGCGCTTCCGCCGCATCTTCCCGGCGTCGCCCAACTGCGCGGCGCGTGCACCGTGGCCAACCGCATTCTGGGGTATATCAACGCCCCCGCGATCTGGCAGTGGGTGGTGGGCGCCGAACCGGAGGCCACGGTGGACGTGGCGCAATACCAGGCGAAACGCGACCTGCTCTGCGACGCTTTGCAATCCATGGGCTACGACGCGCCGCGCCCCCAGGGAGCCTTCTACGTCT
This sequence comes from Candidatus Solibacter sp., assembly GCA_025361425.1. Taxonomy (GTDB): domain Bacteria; phylum Acidobacteriota; class Terriglobia; order Bryobacterales; family Bryobacteraceae; genus Solibacter. The sequence continues at coordinate 4,397 of JANYAH010000037.1, forward strand.
GGGCCAAGACGCCGATCGCGGACGATATCGCCTTCATCGGCCTGCTGCAACAGGAGGGCATCCTGGCGGTCCCCGGCATCGGGTTCGGCCGCACAGGTTACATGCGCCTCTCGCTGACAATTACGCGGGACGCGATTGAGCGCTCGCTGCCCGGCTTCGAACGGGCACTGCGGAAGGCGAAGGCAAATTGCCCACCGATGAATGCGGAGCTCGCTGGCTCAAGACTCTCCTGACGGAACGGCAAAATGCCTGCCATGCTTTCAACCGTAGGACAGGAATCCCGGCCTACATTTGGCAAGGGTCTGCGCCAATCGTGGGGCAGGCGCTTTCGCCTGCCAACCGCGCGCTCGACCAAGGCCAGGCCCGTGGATTCGCTGCCAGGCCAGCGCTGACCGGGTTGTACTCCACATAGCGAACGATACGGTCCAGCTCCGACACATTCTGGTCAACCCGGCAGCGACGGCGAACAGTAGAATCGGCAGCAGGATCGGCCTACGTGCAGTACAGTGGTGGCCTGGCAAACTACGCTACTCTGTTGCCGATGGACCCGCACACTTTCGCCGCCGCCGAACGCGCCGTGTTCCGCCGCCTGACTACTCCGGAGAAGATCCAGCGCTTTCTGGACGACCTGGCCTACAACAAGGAGAGGGACGGCGAGACCTGCCGCTCGCCCCGCCGCGTGCTGCGCGACCGTACGGCGCATTGTATGGAAGGCGCGCTCTTCGGCGCGGCGGCGCTGCGCATGCTTGGCCACCCGCCCCTGCTGCTGGATTTCGAGGCGGTGCGCGACGACGACCACGTGCTCGCCATCTTCCACTTCCGCGGCCACTGGGGGGCTCTGGCCAAATCCAACTACTCCGGCCTGCGCTATCGCGAGCCGGTCTACCGCACCCTCCGCGAGCTTGCGATGAGCTACTTCGAGCACTACTACAACCGCAAACGCGAGAAAACGCTGCGCAACTATTCGCGGCCGGTCAACCTGCGCCGCTTCGATTCCATCCACTGGATGACCGCGGAGGAAGACGTCTGGACGGTGCCGGAATATCTGGTAACGATCAACCACACGCCGCTGCTGCGGGCAGGCCTGGCGACGCGCTTAAGCCGGGTGGACGACCGCTTGTTTGCAGCCGGTCTGGTAGGCCTTGAGAATTGACCTGCGCCGTGACTCGCTAAATCTTGAATTCGGCGCGCACCACTTCGTCATCCAACGAATGCTTCAGCGTGAAGCCGAGCTTTTCGCAAATGCGCATGACTTCGCGGTTGTCGGGCAGAATGTCGGCCGTCAACTTGGTCAGCTTCTCGGCCGCGCCCACGATCAGCAACCGCGCCATCAGTTCCTTGCCCAGGCCGCGGCCCTGCCACTTGTCGCCGATCACCACCGCGACTTCGGCTTCCGTGGTGCCGTGGATCTTCGTCATCCGGCCCACGCCAAAGATCTCGCTCTCGCCGGTTTCCGGATTGCGATGCTCTGCCACCAGCGCCATTTCGCGATCGTAATCGATGAAGCAAATCCTGGTCAGCCGTTCGTGCTGCGTCCTCTGTTCCAGGTTCATCAGGTGGAAGTAGCGCAGGTAGACGGTTCGCTCGCTGAGCGTCTCGTGGAAGCTCACCATGGCCGGCTCGTCTTCGGGACGGATCGGCCGGATGGTGACCGCGGTGCCGTCTTTCATCGCCCACGGCGCCACGTAGCGCGACGGATAGGCGCGGATGGCAGCCCTCGGCACCTGATCCAGCGTGACCTCCGGACCATGCACCACCACGCGCGCATCCAGCGCGATCAACCCGTCCGGCGACGCCAATAGTGGATTGATATCGATTTCCTTAATCCACCGCTGTTCGGCCACCAGCGCGCTGAACCGCACCATTAACACTTCGAGCGCCACAAGATCCACCGGCTTACGCCCGCGCACGCCCTTCAGCGCCTTGTAGATCTTAGTCTGCTCCATCATCCGCCGGGCCAGCGTGGAATTCAGGGGCGGCAACCCGAGGGCGCGATCCTTAAAAACTTCCACCAACTGCCCGCCCGTACCGAACAACAGCACCGGCCCGAACTGCGGGTCCAGACTGCTGCCAATGATCAACTCGTACGCGTCCCGCAGTTTGACCATGGGCTGCACGGTCACACCCTGGAAATGCTGCGCGCCCACTTTCGCGGTGACCGAGGTCTGAATCGCGTCGAAGGCCGCGGCCACGGCTTCGGCGCTGCCCAGATTCAACTGCACGCCGCCGACATCGGTCTTGTGTGTGATGGTCTCCGAATACAGCTTGAGCACAATCGGATAACCGATTTCGTCGGCCGCCTTCACCGCATCCGCCTGCTTGGCGGCGATAATCGTCTTCGCCACCGGAATGCCGTACGCCGCCAACACCTGCTTGCTTTCAAACTCGGTGAGGATGGTGCGCCCTTCGCCACGCGCCCCGGCGACGATCTTCTCCACCAACTGGCGATCCGGTGTCCAGGTGGCGGAATCCTCCGGCATGGCCGGGGTTTCGTAAAGCGCCTTCAGGTTGTCGGCGTACTGCCACATGTAGTTGAACGCGCGCGCCGCCGTATCGGGGTAGGGGAACGTGGGAATGTTGGCGCGGTTGAGAATTTCCTCGCCCGCCGCCACGTCCACTCCGCCCATCCAACTGGCCAGCAGCGGCTTGCCTTCCTGCTTCGCCAGCGGCTTCAACTCCTCGGCAATGCGCGTCGGGTCGGTCATCGCCTGCGGCGTCAGAATCACCAGCATGCCGTCGGAATTCGGGTCCTTAGCCGCGATCTCCAGCGCCTTTGCGTAGCGCTCCGGCGAGGCGTCCCCGATGATGTCCACCGGGTTGTTGTGGCTCCACGTGGCCGGCAGCACGGCGTTGTACGCCGCCATGGTCTCCGGCGTGAGTTCGGCCAGTTCGCCGCCGCCCATGATCAGCGCATCCGTCGCCAGCACACCTGGACCGCCGGCGTTGGTCACAATGGTCAGGCGCGGCCCCTTGGGCGTAGGCTGCTTGGAAAGCACTTCCGCCATGTAGAACAGGTCTGCGATGTTGTTGACGCGCAGCACCCCGCTGCGCCGGAAGGCCGCTTCCAACACCTCATCGCTCCCGGTCAGCGACCCGGTGTGCGACGCCGCCGCCTTGGCCGCCTGCGCCGAACGGCCCGGCTTGATGATGATGATCGGTTTGGTCAGCGCCACTTCCCGCGCCGCCGACAGGAACGACCGCGCATTGCCGATGGATTCCATGTAGATCACAATCGACTTGGTCTTCGGATCGTTGCCCAGGTAATAGATCAGATCCCCCCAGCCGACGTCCACCATCGACCCCACCGAGATGAACGCGCTGAAGCCCACCATCTCCTTCAAACTCCAGTCCAGCACCGCCGTGCACAACGCGCCACTCTGGCTGATGAAGCCCACCGACCCGGGCCGCGCCACCGTGGTGGCGAACGTCGCGTTCATCCCCGAAAGCGGGCTCATCACGCCCAGGCAGTTCGGCCCGATGATCCGGATATTGGCCTTCTGGGCTTCCAGCAGCAGTTGCCGCTCCAGTTCCGCGCCCTCCGGCCCGATCTCCTTGAAGCCGGCCGAAATCACAATCGCGCCCTGCACACCGTTCTCTCCGCATTCCCGGATCAGCCCCGGAATCGAGGGCGGCGGCGTGATGATCACCGCCAGATCCACCTGCTCCGGAATATCGGAAACCGACGGGTACGCCTTCACGCCCAAGACGCTAGGTCGCTTCGGGTTAACGGGATAAACCGTGCCACCAAACGGGCTGGTCACCAGGTTCCACAGCACCGTGCGTCCCACTGAACCCGGATTTTCGGTGGCACCGATGACCGCCACGGTCTTCGGCGAGAAAAATACATCCAGCGGCTGCTTCCGCTTGCGGTTTAATTTCTTCCTTGACGGCTTACTGGTTACTTGCATTTTCGATGTCTGCCTTTGGTCTGAACGCGGCCTGATTCAGCGCCTCGACTACGTCCAGCGAATTGAGTCCGTTCTTGCGCGCAACCGTTTCGATATCGCAGTCATCGCACGAAGCGCGATACCGGAATTCTTCGAATACGGGAATGGTTTCAGGATGACGTTGTTTCACATCACGGATGATCATGTCACGGCGGATTAACTGATCGAATCGAAACATAGAATTGCGTCCTCGATTGGAAGTAGAATACTGCACCCCGGATTCCAAAAAATCACTGAATGGAATGAAGGGCTTACGGGGCTGCTGGCGGGAGCGGTTGGGTCATATCGCGCTGCCGGGAGGGGGAGAGCGTAGGATATCGCCAGTGTCGCCGGCTGGCCCCTGCTTTTCATCACCTTCATTGTAGGCCGTCGCAGCCGGTGAAATCTCTCCGCCGGCATCAGGCGGTGCACCCAAGCCCGAAGCGCATTCTGCTGGTGTATCTTCGCTTGGCTGCTGGTAAGTTACTTCCGGCACACGGCCGTCAAAAAGCGCGCGTCCGGGCTGCCGTATTCTTTCTCGATCTCCAGCCCGCCGTGGTCGTGCAGCAGCCAGCGGAAGGCCTCCGGCGTATAAGCGTACTGGAAGTTCATCCCCACGCGCTCGCCGCGCTGCAACTGGATCTCTTCCCCGGACACAGTCGCCGAAAGATCGCGTGCCGCGCGGAAGTAGCGGGTGATCAGGTGCAGTCCCAGGTGCCGCGAATCCGTCTTGTGGTCGAAGCGGATCTCCCCGTCCGGGTCCGAGATGCCTACAGAGGCCAGCAGCGCCGAGAGAAACTTGCGGGCCGCCGGATTGTCGCGCCGCGCCATGGTCTTCTCGGCATCGTGGATTTCGCCATCGACAATCAGCCGGTCGCCCGGCTTCATGCACTGTGCCACGTAGCGGATCTCCGCCAGCGGGTCGAAAGAGCCCATCGTGTTGCCGGAAAGAATGAACAACCGCGGTGCTTCGGCCGCATCGGCTGCGTAAATCAGGTGTACCGGGCTCGAAATATCGGCCTTGATCCCTGTCGTCTCGATATCTTCATCGTCGGCGCCCGCACAGGCCATTTCGAGCATGGTCTGGCTGGCGTCCACCGGGAAGTACTGGCACGTCGCTCCGGCTTCCTTGAGCGCGCCCATCAGCAGCCGGTCGCGCGCCCCGTTGCCAGAGCCGAAGCTGATCACTGGCACCCGCTCGCCGAAGTGTTTGGCCATCTCCGGAGCCGTGGCCGCGATCTCCTTCCAGGTCTCCCACAGACCGCCGTAAAGCTCCGCGTGCTCGCCCAGCGCCGCCCACTCCGCGGCCGAGCGGGTGAACCAAAAGAAAAACTTCTCCGGAAGATCGCGAGCTTCCATTGCTTCCGCGAACTCCTGTGCGATATCCGCTTCGGTGAGAACCACTTCGACTTTCATGTTTGGGACTCGAACCTCTATTATGGCGTCAGAAACCCATGATTTGCATACCGGCATCCACAAACAGGCAATTTCCGGTAACCCCGCGCCCCAGATCGCTCGCCAGGAAGACGGCCGTGTCGGCAACTTCGGCGGGGTCGGTATTGCGCTTCAGCGGTGCGCGCATCTGAATCGTGTCCAGGATGGTGGAGAAGTCCTTAATCGCCCGCGCCGAGGCGGTCTTGATGGGGCCCGCCGAAATGGCGTTTACGCGAATCCGCTGCTCGCCCATTTCGCTGGCTAGATAGCGCACCGCCGCTTCCAGCGATGCCTTGGCCACGCCCATCACATTGTAGTTCGGCACCACGCGCGTCGCGCCCAGGTAGGTCAGGGTGCTCAGGGAGCCGCCTTCGGTCATCGCCGGAGCCACGGCTCGCGCCACCGCCACCAGCGAATAGGCGCTGACGTCCTGCGCCAGTAGAAATCCCGACCGGCTGGTCTGGAGAAAGGGCCGCGTCAGATCTTCGCGATTGGCGAAAGCCAGGCTGTGTACCACCGCATGCAACGGCCGGTTCAGCCCCAGAAGCGATTGCGTAAGCGCCTCCAGGTCGTCATCCTTGGTCACGTCGCACGGCAGAATCGCAGCCACATTCAGGTCCTGGGAGAGATCCTCAATCGCGTCCTTCTGCCGCTCGCCCAGATAGGTCAACCCGAGCGTGGCGCCCTCCCGCGAGAACGCCTGCGCGATCGCATAAGCCAGACTCCACTTGTTCGCAATTCCCAGGATGAGGGCAAACTTGCCCTCCAGAAGTTTGGACATGAATACCTCCAGTGTATCGAACTCGGGTGGCGGGCAAGTGTGCTTCGGGTATCCGCTCCGCCCAACCGTTCAAATCGTAGCCGCCGCCCGCCGCCAAAACCGGCAGCTTTCAATTTAAGAATGTCGGCAATTCTGCCGTCAACGCCTGGCGCACAGTACTTCGACAACCGGCGGTTCCATCCGCCAGCGCCTGGAACGCCGCGCGCACTCGCACTGGCTTCCGGATCATGCCTTAGGCAGAGGGCCCATCCATTCCAGTTGCCGCGAAACTCGCGGATGGAGTTTGTATTCTTTCCGGACCGCGGCCACGGGCACTCCGCCGCGCAGGTCGATCAGCGAGGCGTCGTATTGCCCCAGGCCCGCATCGCAGCAGTACCCGAGATAGCCGACCCAGCTTGGGTTTACCCCCATGGCCTCCACGCCGATGCGGTCGGCCGCCACGAAATCCGTAGAGGCGATCGCGATACGCGACGCTACCGGCGTGCCTTTCAGTGGGCCTTCGCCCTCCATGCCCTCGAAGCCGTCGATCACCGTCGCACCCCAGAACGGGCGCATCCGCCGGGCGGTGATGGCAAGGTTCATCTGGATCTCGCGGTAGCCCTGGTGGTACTTGGACTTATCGTGCCAGGCCGCGGTCTCTTTGCGCGTACTGTGCAGTGGCGCCGCCATGACCAGGTTCTTGACCGACAGTGTAGCAACCACATTGTCGTGCGCCTTGAGAAGCGCCGAGCCGAGAATAAACGCGTCGGGGTCGAATAATCTGGCCGCGAGCCGAACCTGAATCAGATGCAAATTCTTGTCTACGATTTCCTGAACGACGTACTTCTCTTCCTGGTTTAAATCGACGAAGCGCACGTTTGCGCGCCGATATTCGGCAAGCACGCGGTCGTAGTGGAAGTTCTCATAGGCGTCCCAGGTATTGTCCTTGGAAGAGTCTGCGATCACGACCGGTCCCCGGAACCGGCCTTCCAGGTAATCGAGAATGCCGCGCAGCGCGTCGGCGTGAGTCGATCCCAGTTGGTAATTCACCGCCACGGTGTTCGGCTTGATCAGCACGTACTTCTTGCGTTTCAGCACAGGCCGGATCTGGTCGTCGATCGCGGCCAGGGCGTTATAGACGTTCTTGCGGCGGTCCTCACCGCGCACCAGTGAAACTACAGCCCTCTGGTTGTGGGGGGAAGGTTGCGCGGCAAGCGGCAAACTCCCCGCAGCCATAACAAGGAGGGCGCGGCGAGATAGGTCCGGCATGAATCCCAGCTTATCGCACAGCGGCCGGCGCTGCCGTCCGAATCCACGCAGAACCACATATGGCAGCCTCGACGGTGCGATACAGTGGATGGTTAGCGAAACCGGAGCTGATTGTCCGTTGCGATTGCAACACGAGTGCGGGCAAGCTTTGCCGATTGTCGACCATGAAACGGCAACAACGACGGGCCCGCGCATGGGTCATCGACAGCGACGATTACGGCAAGAAACGAAAGTGTCCTCTCCCTTCGCCGGACCTTTCGAGAACCAGGCTCAAGGGAGCCTGAAACTTAAGGTCTGGTAATTAAAGTCATGTCGGACACTCGACCGCAAACTCTTGGCTATTCGTATCGCATCTCGTCTGTCACGGCGTTGAGCGGATTCCTGTTCGGTTTCGACACGGCGATCATCAACGGCGCGATCGTCTTTCTTCGCCGGCATTTCCGGTGGACGGAGATCGAAACCGAATTCGCCGCTGGCAGCCTGCTGGCCGGCTGCGCACTCGGCGCGGCAATAGCCGGCGCGCTCAGCGACCGTTTCGGCCGCAAGATCGTCTTACTCCTGTCCGCCGTGATTTTTGCGCTCTCCTCGGTAGCGACGGCGCTGCCCAACGGACTGGGCGAGTTTGTGGCCGCTCGGATTGTCGCTGGGGTCGCCATCGGCATCGCTTCAATGCTGGCCCCGCTCTATATCGCAGAGGTCGCTCCCGCGGCTATCCGCGGGCGTCTCGTCAGCATGAATCAACTGGCCATCGTACTGGGCATTCTGGTTTCCTATCTGGTGGGCTGGGCCATGGCAGGTCTTGGCGATGCAAGCTGGAGGTGGATGTTCGCCGTCGCGGCGGTCCCCTCGCTGTTGTTTTTCGGCGCTCTGTTCTTCGTGCCGGAAAGCCCCCGCTGGCTGGTGAAAGAAGGCAGGTGCGACGAAGCCGCAAAAATACTGGCGAGGTTGGGCGAGCCTCCGTCGCAACTGCGTGAGATTGAGCGCGTGATTGCCGAGGAGAACGGGTCGCTGCGCCAGTTGCTCGATAAAGGGTTGCGCCGTCCGCTGCTGATCGGCGTTACGCTTGCGATCCTTCAGCAGGTCACAGGCATCAACACGGTTCTCTATTACGGGTCCATCATCTTCACGGAGCAGGCGGGGGCGCAAAGCACGTCCGCGGCGCTGTGGGCCAACGTTCTGGTGGGTGCAATGAACCTGGTCTTCACCGTTATCGCGCTGTTCACCATCGACCGCCTCGGGCGCAAAGTGCTGCTGATCTCGGCGGCCGCGGGCATGGGACTGTCATTAACGGTGCTGGGCTTCGTCTTTGCAGCGGGCTCCGTAACACCCTCTCGCGTCATTGGATTGATTCTCTGCTACGTCGCGTGCTTCTCCTTCGGGATGGGACCCGGCGTATGGGTGGTGATCTCGGAACTATTCCCCACGCGAATTCGAGGACGGGCGATGTCGTTGGCAACCGTTGCGCTATGGCTCGCCTGCCTGCTGATCACGCTCACCTTCCTGTCGCTGGTAAGGGCATTCACGGCGGCCGGGGCGTTCTGGATCTACGCCTTCATGTGCGCCTGCACCGTATGGTTCGTGTGGAAGTTCACGCCCGAGACGAAGGGCAAGAATCTTGAGGAGATCGAACAGCAGTGGAAAACGTAAATAGGATTGCAACCGCGGCGCCCGGCGGCGCCCGGGCCCGCCGCCTCGCCGCCACGCTCCGTCATGAGCGGCCGGACCGAATCCCGATCGACCTGGGGAGCACGGCGGTCACCGGCATCCACGTCAGCTGCGTCTGCCAGTTACGCGATTACTTCGGGTTGGCGAAACGCCCCGTGAAAGTACACGAGCCATATCAAATGTTGGGCTGGATCGACGACGATCTGGTCGAGGCGCTCGGCATCGACACAGTGGGAGTGTTCCCTCGCGAGAACATGTTCGGATTCCCCAACGAAAACTGGAAAGAGTGGAGCTTTCGCGGACTTGACGTTCTGGTCGGCGGGGGCTTCCGCGTCGTCGAAGACGCTGGCGGCGACCTGCTGATCTTTCCAAAGGGGGATCCCTCTGCCGCTCCGAGCGGGCGCATGCCACTGGGCGGCGCTTTCTTCGACACGATTGTCCGCCAGCCGCCGTTCGACGAGGACAGGCTCAATCCGGCGGATAATCTTGAGGAATTCAGCCCAATCTCCGACGCGGACCTTAACCATCTGGCTCGCGGCGTCGAGTGGGCGAACTCCACCGGGCGGGGGGTGGTCGCCACCTTCGGCGGCACGGCGTTCGGCGACATCGCGCTGGTGCCGGGCCCTTTTATGACCAACCCGAAGGGCATCCGCGACATCACCGAGTGGTACATATCGACGCGGTCGCGCCGTCCTTACATCCATAAGATCTTCGAACGGCAATGTGAGATCGGCATCGAGAATCTGGCCCGTATCCACGGGCGCGTTGGCGATGCCGTGCAGGCGGTCTTCGTCTGCGGCACCGACTTCGGCACGCAGACTTCGGCGTTCTGTTCCGACGCCACTTTTCGAGAACTCTGGCTGCCCTATTACAAGCGCGTGAACGACTGGATTCACACAGACACGGCTTGGAAGAGCTTCAAACATTCCTGCGGCAGCGTGGTGCGGTTCCTGGACAGCTTCATCGACGCCGGCTTCGACATTTTGAACCCCGTGCAATGCTCGGCCCGCGGCATGGACCCCGCGGCGCTGAAGCGCAAGTACGGCGGACGGCTCACGTTCTGGGGAGGGGGAGTCGATACTCAGAAGACGCTGCCGTTCGGAACACCGGAGCAGGTGCGCGAAGAGGTTCTCCGCCGCTGCGAGATATTCTCAAGCGATGGTGGATTCGTGTTCAACCCGATTCACAACATTCAGGCCGGAACGCCGGTGGAGAATATCGTGGCCATGCTCAATGCGGTGCATGAGTTCAATGGAGTCCAACATGAATGATCCGCGAAGATTCTACGCTGCCGTTTTGACCTTGAGCATAGTTGTTCTCGCCGCCCCGCTCTGGGCCGCACAACGGACAACTCTGTCGCTTGACGGGCAATGGGAAATTGCCGATTCTGTTGAGGCCGGCAACCTGCCTGCCACCTATTCCCACAAGGCGCCGGTCCCAGGCCTGGCGCATTCGGCCGTGCCCGGCTTCAAGGATGTGGACGAATTCGAGAGCCGCCAGTTGATTCAGAATCGTGTCGCGCGGGGCCTCGCGCCCGCATCGGCGCTGGTTTCCAATGCCGGCGTCTCGCGGCAAGAGCGAAACTGGTTCTGGTATCGACGCCGCTTCGAGGTGCCTGCCCTTCGCAGCGTCTCGACTCTCCGGATCGACAAAGCGCAATTCGGCGCCGCCGTCTGGGTGAACGGCCAGAAGGTGGGCGAGCACCTCCCTTGTTTCACGGCCGCGATATTCGACGTCTCGGGCAAACTACGGCAGGGTTCCAATGAGATCGTGGTGCGGGTGGGCGCACATCCGGGCGTGCTGCCCTCCACCGTCTCCGCGGGAACGGATTTCGAGAAGAACCGCTGGACGCCCGGCATTTATGACAGCGTCTCGCTCGCGCTCAGCGACAACCCCGCCATCGAGACCATTCAAGTGGCGCCCAGCCGCGATCTAAAGTCGATTACCGTGCAGACGAAACTGCGCAACCACTCCGCGGATGCGGTGGCGTTCGCGCTCACGCAGGCAGTGCACGGATGGAAATCCGATGCGGTGGTGGCCAGCGCGCCTGCTATGCAAATCCGCCTGGCGGCTCGCGAAGAGCGTACCGTCACGCAGAACATCGCGATACCCGCCGCGAAGTTGTGGACGCCGGAACAGCCGAATCTTTACCTTCTCGAAAGCGGCACTGGCGGGGACACCGCCAGCACCCGTTTCGGCATGCGCGAGTTCCACTTCGAAACCGCGACCAAGCGCGCCTATCTCAACGGCCGTCCTTACTTCATGCGCGGCTCCAACATCACGCTGCATCGCTTCTTCGAAGATCCGAAATCGGGCGTCCTGCCGTGGGATGACAAATGGGTGCGCAAGTTGCTGATCGACATTCCGAAAGAGATGCACTGGAATTCATTCCGCTTCTGCATCGGTCCGGTACCCGACAAATGGCTCGACATCGCCGATGAGGCCGGACTGTTGATCCAGAACGAGTACTTCGTGTGGACCGGCGACGCATGGCATGGCGCCGAAAACCAGGTCCGCTTCGATGCCGGTCAGACGATCCGCGAATACGGCGAATGGATGCGGGACAACTGGAATCACCCGAGCGTCGCCATTTGGGACGCCAACAACGAGACCTTGGATCCGCTGTTCGGCGAGAAGATCATCCCGGCGGTGCGCGGACTCGACCTTTCCGACAGGCCGTGGGAAAACGGCTACAACCCGCCCGTGGGCCCGGACGACCCGGTGGAAGATCATCCCTACGAGTTTTCCGCCATGGCACGCCCCGGCGGTCCGGAGTTCAGCATGACGACGTTCGAGCGGCCTAACGGCAAGGCCCCGGGAGCACCCACCAGCCACGCTCTCATTCTGAATGAGTATGGGTGGACGTGGCTGAACCGCGATGGTTCCCCCACGGAACTGACCAAGGGTCTCTATCCGCGCCTGTTGCCGCCGAACGCCACAGCCGAGGACCGGTTAGCACTGAACGCTTACCTGTTGGCCGGCATCACCGAGTTCTGGCGCGCTTACCGGCAATACGCCGCCGTGCTCCATTTCGTGTATCTGATGAGCAGCGATCCCCTGGGCTACACGGCCGATCACTTCCGCGACGTCGAGAAGCTGGAACTCGAGCCGCACTTCCAAGACTACATGTCGCACGCCTTTGCGCCGCTCGGCGTGTACCTGAGCTTCTGGCAGCCGAAACTGGCGGCGGGCAAGCGGACATTCCGGGTGATGCTGGTGAACGATGAATACAGCGCGGCCGCGGGCCGCGTGACCGTGTCGCTCCGGTCTCAGAGTGGGGGCGAGGCGGCGCGCGCGCAGGCGCCTTTCCAGGTCGCCAGCCTGGGGCAGACCACACTCTACATCGAGCTCGACGTGCCTAACACGCCGGGCGATTTCCTCCTGCAGGCCGAAGCGGATGCGGGGAATGGCAAGCCCACACTGAGCCGGCGCAAGGTCACCATCACTCCTCTAGCCGGAAAGTGAAATGCCCGGATCCCCAGAGCGGCGCAAGCCGCCGTTCATCCTATGGCTTCAGCAACCACACACGATACGTCACCGCGTCCGTGAACGGCACCAGCGTCAGTTCCTGGGGCTTACCGGCCACTACACCTGCCAGGCTATAGGCTTGGTTGCCGCGCCAGTCGCGGGGTAACTTGGTACTCGCGTCGATCAGCTTCACCGCCGCGCCGCGCGGGCCGGCCGCCTGCAAATCCAGGACGCCCGGATTCGCGGCCTGCTCCAGCGCTAGAACCTGAGGCCCGCGCGCGATCGCCACGTTGTAGGGATAGCTTGGGCCTCCGGGAAGGATACGCACCGTCATGTCCATATCGACGGTGACCCGGTCGCCCGGTTTCCAATCGCGCTCGATCGCCAGGAACTGCCCCGCCACGCCTTTGTACGTCTGCCCGCCGGCGGTGGCGGCGAAGCGCGCGGTCCACTCTGGCACGCGCAGATACAGCGGGAACCGTGCCGTCTTTGCGGGATTCACCGTTAGCACCGCGCTGCCTTCCCCCGGGTAGTTCGTCTTGACGTCGATGCCAATGCCATCCACACTCACATGGCCCGGCACGTAAAACAACACGGCGACGCCGCCGGAGCGCGATCCCCAGGCCAGTTGCGGGATCATCGAAATGCCGCGTGGTTCGCTCGATACGCAGCAGTTGATCCCCGGCCCGGGAGATTTCTTCCCGTTCAGCGGCGTGAAGTAGCAGATATCGCCGGTCCGCGGGTCTTGCGCGCCTAACAGCGCGTTGTAAACGGTGTGCTCCAGTTGCTCGGCGTACTGTGGCTCGCCGGTGAGCCGCAGCAATTGCCAGGTGAGTTGCAGCCACGTAACCGTGGCGCAGCCTTCGCCCACGCTGGAGGCTTCCTCGCCCGGCAGCACGGAATCGTCGGCGAAGTGCTCTTTCGCGCTGGTTGTGCCGGTGACGTAGAGCCGGTGCGCGGCGATGTCCCGCCACGCGGTCTGCGCGGTTTCGAGGTACGCGGGGTTGCCGGTCACGCGATATAACTCGGCCAGCCCGACCAGATTCGACATCATTTCGTACGCCTTGGCGTTGGCTGTGCGAAACACGCTTTGGGTGGCGCGCAGCGAGTCGAGAATCTTCGGCCCGTTCGGCTGGCTCCACGTCCGCACCAGGTACTCGCAGAAATCCAGGTACTTGCGGTCGCCGGTGAACCGGTAGAGGTTCACCATCGCCTCCAGAATGCTGGTGGAGGCCATTCCCACATGCGTCCCGGAAGCGATGATGTCCCGCTGCCCCGGGCCGGTTCCAAAGGTGCGGCACAGGAGGTCGCCGATCTTCCGCGAGGCATCGAGCGCCGGCTCGTATCCGGTCGCCTGGTAGTAGCTGATGAGACCGATCAGGTCGTACTTGTGAACCCACACGTCCCAGCTTGTCCAGCGCTTCTCGTCGAGGTACGTGCCCAGGTAGCCGTCGGGACGTTGCGTCGCAACCAGCCCGCGCACCACGCGGTCCATCAGGGTCTTCAGCCGTTCGTCGCCGGTGTAAAGCCACGTGTTGGCGGCCGCGTGCAGAAACTTGCCGGCGTGCTCGCCGATCCAATCCTGTTCCCCAGGGCGCTGTTGAAAGCCTTTGAGGATGCCCTTTTCGTCCACGTGAAGCAGGCGTCCTTCCAGGTTGACACGCATGCGGTCGCCCAGCAGGCCCTCCATGCGCTGGCCGGCGTAAGGCGCCGGCGTGAACCGGTCGGCCACTTTGTCCGCGACGGCGGCGGGCTTTAGTGGTTGGGCGGCAAACGCCGGCAGGACACACACGATGACAGACAGCAGAAATCTCATAATCGCTCTTTTCGGGGAAACTTCCGTAAAGTGGATTGTGTTCCGGTTCGCCTCCCGAGTCAAGCGCCGGCTACCGGCGAAACGAACAGCGGCTGAGCATTTCTCCACGAATCTGCGATTCCAGTGCCCATCCTTGTTTCCAGGTGAGATTATTTCTCCCGGCGATTGGCTATATTCGGTGCATGGCTCTCAATCGCAGATTCTTCCTTGCCGGCCTGCTGGCCTCGCCTCTGGCGGCGGCTTACCAGAAGGCGGCGCAGAGCGCGGCCCCGATGCGAATCCGGCGCATCGAGACGGTCTACTGGAAATCGCGCCAAGACGCCCCGTTCTGGCCGCACTGGACCTGGTTGAAGATTGAGACCGAGTCCGGCGAGTCCGGAATCGGCGAGACCTATCCCCGCAACTCCAACGAGGCGGCGGCCATTCACGGAGTCGCCAGCCAGTTGATGGGCCGCGACCCGCGCGACATCGAGAGCATCTGGGCGGACCTCTACCGTTCGTTCGATTACCAGGTGACGGGCGGCGCCGAGATGCGCGCCATGAGCGCCATCGACCTCGCATTGTGGGATCTGCTGGGGAAATCGCTGAATGCGCCAGTCTACCGGCTCATCGGAGGAAAGACGAATCCGCGGGTGCGGCTCTACAATACCTGTTTTCCCTACAAATACGATTTTCTCCGCGAGCCCGAGAAAATCATGCGCGAGCTGATCGATACCCGCGGCATCAGGGCGATCAAGATCTGGCCCTTCGACGGCGCCGCCGAGCGCAATGGTCATCAGTACATCACGCAGCAGGACATCGACCAGGCGCTGGCGCCGGTGAGGAAGCTGCGTGACACCTTCGGGAACGAGATCGAAATCGCCATGGAGTTTCACTCCAATTGGAACCTGCCCGCCGCCGTTCGGATCGCGCGGGCGCTGGAGCCGTACCGGCCGATGTGGCTCGAAGATATGCTTCTGCCCGGAAACCCGAATCAGTACCGCGAACTGGCGTTGGCCACCTCGCTGCCCCTGACTATCAGCGAGCGGATGGCGGGCAAGATGCAGTTCGAGCAGCTCCTGGCTGCGCGCGCAGCCAAATTTGTGATGTTCGACGTCACCTGGTGCGGCGGCCTCACCGAAGCGCGCAAGATCGCCACTATGGCGGACGCCTACCAGCTTCCGGTGGTTCCGCACACCGCCGGCGGCCCGCTGTTGTTCTACGCGTCCACACACCTCACCACCGCTTCGCCCAACGTGTGGATCCAGGAGAGTTGCCAGCGCTTTTACGAACGCGACTGGCCGGCCATGCTGGAGAACCCCATCGTGCCGCGGGACGGATTTATCCAGGTTCCCGAGGAGCCGGGCTTCGGCATGAAGATCAAGCCCGAGGCGTGGAACCACCCCGCCGCGGTAAGGCAGGTTAGCGGGCGGTAGCGCCGTTTACCGGCGCGGCTCTCGGGCGCAGGGGCGGCAGATCTAAAGATTGCTTGTACAATGTTAGGGAGATGACCCTCGAACAGGTGGCCCACCGCGCCAAAGTTTCCACCGCCACGGTCTCGCGGGTACTCAACAATGCAAGCGTGGTCAAGACATCCACCCGCGCCCGAGTGGTCAAGGCAATCGAGGAGTTAAAGTATCATCCCAATCTCCACGCCCGCCATCTGGCGGGCGGCAAGAGCCGTACCATCGGGATGATTGTCTCCAATATGGAGAATCCCTTTTTCTTCGACATTTACAAGACGGTGGAGAGCGATGCGCACGCCGCGGGTTTCGAAGTGGTGGTGGCCAACACCGACTACCGGAGTGAACAACTGGTGGCCAGCATCCGGCTGATGATCGGACGCCGCGTGGCGGGTTTGGCCGTGGTGGTGTCGGAGATGGAGCCGGCGCTGATTGAAGAACTCACCGACAGCAACATCCCCGTCGTCTTCTACGACGTCGGCGCGCCGCGGCAGAACATCACCAACATCCGCGTGAACTACGGGCGGGGCATCGACAAGATCATCGACTACCTCTACAGCCTGGGACATCGCAAACTGGGCTTCGTGGGGCACCATGCGATGCTCGGACCCATCAACGAACGCGTCAAACCGGTGCTGGACGCGGTGGCGCGCTATCCGGGCGTGGAGGTGCGCACCGCCGCCGATGCCGATACCCTGGACGGCGGCCGCCTGGCCGCGCGCGCCCTGCTGGCGTCGGGCGAGCAGCCGACGGCCATCGTCTGCGTGAACGATATTATGGCCGTGGGCGCGTTGCGCGAGTTGCGCGAGCGCGGCATCCGCGTTCCTCAGGATGTCTCGGTCACCGGTTTCGATAACGTGAAGCTTTCGGAGTTCTGCTACCCGGCGCTCACCACGGTGCATATACCACGCGATACAATCGGGCATCTGATTTGCGACACGTTGCTTTCGAAATCCGGCAACAACGCGGCGGCGGATCATGAGATGGTAATCGATCCGGAATTCGTTCTGCGCGACTCCACCGGCCCGGCTCCGGGGCGCTAGCGCGCAGTACGCATCCTTGACACGAAGGTTGAGGTCCCATACGATATGCAGGTGCAAGCGATTACAACGACTTTTCCGGCGCTCCTGCTGCAAGCGCGGTTGATGACCCTCTCCGCGGTCGACCTCACAATCATCGTTTTATATTTCATAGCCGTCCTGGGAATCGGCTTTTACCTGAAGCGGTTCACCAAAACCGGCGAAGATTTCTTCCTCGCGGGACGCGAGATGACGGCCTGGATTGCGGGGTTGAGCTTCCTCGCGGCCAACCTGGGTTCACTCGAACTCATGGGGTGGGCGGCCGCCGCCTATCAATACGGCATTCTGGCCGTGCACTGGTATTGGATCGGCGCCATTCCCGCCATGCTCTTCCTGGGGATCGTCATGATCCCGTTCTATTACATCTCCAAGACGCACTCTGTCCCCGGCTATCTTAAGCTGCGCTTCGGCGAACCTACGCGCGCCATCTCCGCCGTCTCCTTCGGGTTGATGACGGTCTTCATGAGCGGCATCAACATGTTCTCCATGGCGCTGGTGATGAAGGTGGTACTCGGCTGGGATATTCACGTCAGCATCTGGATCTCCTCCATCACGGTGATGCTGTATGTCGGGTTGGGCGGGTTGCTCTCGGCCATCTTTAATGAGGTGCTGCAGTTTGTGCTGATCTGGCTGGGCGCCATGCTGATTTCCATCATCGGCCTGGTCGAAGCCGGCGGCTGGGACGGGATGGTGGCCAGAATTCACACCAACTTCCCGCAAGGGGATTACACCCACGCATGGCGCACCCTGGGCTCTTTCAACGACAACCCGATGGGCATCAACTGGGTGGGCATTGTGTTCGGACTTGGCGCGGTAATTTCCATGGGCTACTGGACCACCGATTTCCTGGTGGTGCAGCGCGTCATCGCAGCCAAGGACCTGCGCTCCGCCAAGCTGGCGCCCATCATCGGCGCGGCCTTCAAGATGTGCGTGCCCTTCATCGTGATTCTGCCCGGCCTGCTGGGCCTCGCGGTGTTGCCGGAACACCTGCTGCCCGAAAGCGTGGCGCGGGCTACCGGCGGTCACAGCTATAACGAAGTGCTGCCCATCATGCTGGCTCGCTACTGCGGCCCCGGACTACTGGGGCTCGGCATCACCGCGCTGATCGCGGGTTTCATGAGCGGCATGGCGGGTAACGTCAGCGCCTTCGCCACCGTGTGGACCTACGATATCTACCGCGCCGTGTTCCGCAAGGACGCCCCTGACGCGCACTACGTGAGCGTGGGCCGCTGGTGTACGGTTTTGGGCGTGCTGGCCTCCATCGGCACGGCCTATATGGTCATGAGTTTCGCCAGCATCATGGATTACGTACAAGCCCTGTTCAGCTTCTTCATCGCGCCGCTCTTCGGCACGGTGCTGCTCGGCATGTTGTGGAAGCGGGCTTCCCCGGCCGGCGGTTTCTGGGGGCTGGCAGCGGGCACGGCGTCCTCCATCGGCATGTGGGCCTGGGTTAAACTGGACCCCACCGCGCTGCAATACGTCGCCATGTCTTCGAACGCCAAGGATATGGCGGAGAACATGTTCCGCGCCCTTTGGTCCTGGATTGTGTGCGTCGTCGTCACCGTGGTGGTCAGCCTGATGACCAAGCCAAAGCCGGAATCGGAACTGACCAACCTGGTGTACGGCTGCACCGTGATTCCGTCGGAAGGCCACCTGCCGGTTTGGCAGCGCCCGGCGTTCTGGGCGTGCATAGTGGGTGCGGCTTTCCTCGCATTGAATATTATTTTCTGGTAGGCAACAAGAGGTATAAACGAAATGAATAACAACAAATCCCGTCCTATTACGTTCGGCCTGATCGTGGGCAACCGGGGATTCTTCCCGGACCACCTGGCGAAAAGCGGCCGCGAAGATATGATAGCGGCCATCGAAAAAGCGGGCTACGCAGTACTCACCGTCGGAGTGGAAGAGACCAAGTTCGGCGCCATCGAAAGCCGCAACGAATCGGCTGTCTGCGCCGACCTCTTCAAGCGCCGCCGCGACGAAATCGACGGCATTATCGTCACGCTGCCGAATTTCGGCGAAGAGCGCGCCATCGCCGACGCGCTGCGTCAAGCCAATCTGGACGTGCCCGTGCTGGTCCAGGCTACGCCGGACACCCCCGGCTTAATGACCATCCGGGACCGCCGCGATAGCTTCTGCGGCAAGATGAGCGCGTGCAATAACCTGAAGCAGTACGGCATTCCGTACTCGCTGACCACGCTGCACACCGAAGCCCCGGATTCCGACCTTTTCCGCAAGGACATCGCCTGGTTCGCCGCCGTCTGCCGCGTGGTGCGCGGCCTGCGCCGCATCCGCATCGGCGCCATCGGCGCGCGTCCCTCGGCGTTCAACACCGTGCGCTATAGCGAGAAACTGCTCGAAGCCAGCGGCATCTCTGTGGAACCGATCGACCTCTCGGAGATTCTCGGCCGCATCGTCCGCATGAAGGACAGCGAGGCCGAAGCCAAGCTGGCCGCCATCAAGAAGTACGTCTCCACCGATCAGGTTCCCGCCGAAGCCCTGATGAAGATGGCCAAGCTCGGCACCGTGATCGATACCTGGATGGAGCAGACACAAGTCTCCATTAGCGCCATACAGTGCTGGACCTCGCTTGAAGAATTCTTCGGCGTGGTGCCCTGCACGGTGATGAGCATGATGAGCGAAAACCTGATGTCGAGCGCCTGCGAAGTGGATATCTGCGGCGTGATCGGCATGCACGCCCTGCAACTCGCCAGCGAAACCCCCAGCGCCCTGCTAGATTGGAACAACAATTACGGCGACGACCCGGACAAGGCCGTCTGCTTCCATTGCAGCAACTTGCCGAAGACCTTCTTCAAGAGTGTCAAGATGGACTTCCAGCAGATTATCGCCGGCACCGTGGGCCGCGAGAACACCTACGGCACCTGCGAGGGCTTGGTGAAAGCCAGCCCGATGAGCTTCGCGCGCTTCTCCACCAACGATCTGGAAGGCAGCATCGATGGCTACGTGGGAGAGGGCGAGTTCACCGACGATCCGCTGACCACCTTCGGCGGCGCCGGCGTCGTCAAGATTCCGCATCTCCAAACCCTGCTGCGCTTCATCTGCGAAAACGGCTTCGAGCATCACGTAGCCGCCAACATGTCCACCGTGGCGTCCGCCGTGCAGGAAGCCACCGGCCACTACCTGGGCTGGAACGTCGCCATTCACGAGTAGGGCGCATTGGTATCATGACCGCGAGAAGGTGTTCAACTGTGGGGCGGACCCCCTGGTCCGCGCGGGTCCCCCTGGACCCGCTTCTCGCCAACGAAGTCAGCTATATCTGTACGGCGCCAGCCGACGGGGACGTCGGCTGCGGACCGGGGGTCCGCCCCTCAATGCAAGGAGATCTCTGACATGAGCATCGTCGCCGGAGTAGATTTCGGCACCCTCAGCGTGCGCGTTTCCATCTTCGACTCTGTCAAGGGCCGTCTGGGCGCGGGCGCCGCCCCGTACGCGCTGTTCCGCACCCAGGAAGACCCGGACCACGCCACGCAAAGCCACGCCGACCACATGACCGCGCTAGCCGCCGCCACGCGTCTCGCCACCGAAAACGCGGGTATCGATGGTCACGCAATCCAGGCCATCGCGCTCGATACCACAGGCTCCAGCGTGATCCCGGTGGACGCCCACCTCCAGCCTATAGACGATTACTACCTGTGGTGCGACCACCGCGCCTGGCGGGAAGCCGGCGAGATCACCGCCGCCGCGCACGCCGCCAATCTGCCAGCCATCGACTGGTGCGGCGGCATCTACTCCAGCGAATGGGGCTTCGCCAAATTGCTCCACTGGCTGCGCCACAATCCCGAGAAGCGCGGGCGCTTCGCCACCGCGTTGGAACATTGCGACATGGTGGCCGCCGTCCTCTGCGGCATCACCGACCCCGCGCAGGTATCGCGCAGCATCTGCGCCATGGGCCACAAATGGATGTGGAACTCCGCCCTCGGCGGGCTGCCTCCGGAAGACTTCCTGGCCGGGCTGGACCCCACACTCGCCGGCGTCCGGGCGCAACTGGGCGGGCGCTACGCCACCAGCGACCAGATCGCCGGACACCTTAGCGAAGAGTGGGCCGTGCGCCTGGGTCTGCGCGCTGGAATCCCCATCCCCACCGGCGCCTTCGACGCCCACTGGGACGCCATCGGCGCCGGCGTCCGCATCGGCGACGTGGTCAACGTGGTAGGCACGTCCACTTGCATCATGGCGATTAGCGATAAGCCGAGTCTGATTCCCGGCGTCTGCGGCGTGGTGCAAGGCTCCATCCATCCCGGCTACACCGGGATCGAGGCCGGACTCTCCGCCACCGGCGATATCTTCGAAGCCATCGCGCGCCGCGCCGCCACCTCAGTGGCCGAGCTTTCCAAAGGCCTGGCGAACTACCGCGCCGGCGAAACCGGTTTGCTCCGCCTCACCTGGGACAATGGCGACCGCACCGTGCTGGTCAATCCCGAACTCAGCGGCATCACCCTCGGCTGGCGGCTCACCACCACGGCGCAGGACGAACTATTCGCCGCCATCGAAGGCACCGCCTTCCACACGCGCGTCATCCTGGAGCGCATGGAAGAGCACGGAGTACCCGTGCGGCGCATCATCAACGGCGGCGGCATCCCGCGGAAGAATGCGGTACTCAACCAGGTGTACGCCAACGTGATGGGCAAACCCATCCTGGTGCCCAAAGGCGATGTTACCAGCCTCGGCTCGGCGATCTTCGCCTTCATGGCCGCCGGCGCCTTCCCCACCATCGAGGCCGCGCAGGACCAACTCTGCCCCGGCTTCCTGACCATCGAACCAGAGCCCGTGCAGGCGGCCACCAGCCAGCAACTGTTCGCGCTCTATCGCAAGCTTTACTTCGCGTTTGGGCAGCGCACTTCGCCCGGCGTGAAGGCCGGCGATGTGCTGCCCGAGTTGCGCCGCATCGCCGCTCAATCCAGAGGAGGAAAATAGTGTTGGAAACACTGCGAGCCGAAGTCCTGGACGCCAATTTGGAACTGGTTCGCCGCGGACTGGTGATGTTTACGTTCGGCAATGCCAGCGCGGTATCCCGCGAGCACGGCCTGTGCGTGATCAAGCCCAGCGGCGTGGCCTACGAGAAGATGACGGCCGCCGACATGGTGATCGCAGATCTGGAGGGCAACCCGGTGGAAGGCTCGCTGCGTCCGTCCTCGGACCTCGCCACGCATGTAGCGCTTTACCGCGCATTCCCCGAAATCGGTGGCGTCGTGCACACCCACTCGCGCCACGCCACCGCCTGGGCGCAGGCCAACCGCGAGATCCCCTGCTTCGGCACCACCCATGCCGACTACTTCCACGGCGAGATCCCGACCACCGCTCAACTCTCGCGCGAAGAGATCGAGACCGAGTACGAGGCCAACACGGGCGCCGCCATCATCGCGCGCATGAAAGGCATGGACCCGCTTGGCTGCCCCGCATGCCTGGTTTCCGGCCACGGGCCTTTCTGCTGGGGAAAGACGGTGGCCGAGGCCGCGCACACGGCCGCCATCGTGGAAGAGATCGCCGCCATGGCCTGGCAGACCGTCACCATCAACCCCGCGGCCAGGCCGATCTCCGAAGCGCTCCGCGACAAACACCACTTCCGCAAACACGGCCCCACCGCCTCCTACGGCCAGAAGTAGAACGGGCGTCAAGCGGCAGTGCACAAGCGCCCGCGCGCCACGCTATGTTAAAAGAGTCAAACCTATGACTCCCGAAGAGTTTCGCCGCGCCGGACACCAGATTATCGACCGCATCGCGGACTACCGTGCCACCGTGGCCGCCCGGCCCGTGATGGCGCAGACCCGGCCCGGCGAAATCAAAGCCGCCCTGCCCGCCGACCCGCCGCAATCGCCCGAGCCCTTCGACGCCATCCTGGCCGATTTCGACCGCGTCGTCATGCCCGGCCTCTTCCACTGGCAGCATCCGAACTTCTTCGGCTACTTCCCGGCCAACGGCGAACTCTCCAGCGTGCTCGGCGACTACCTCTCCACCGGGCTTGGCGTCCTCGGCCTCTCGTGGCAATCCAGTCCCGCGCTCACCGAAATCGAAGAAGTGGTCACCGATTGGATGCGCCGCATGACCGGCCTCTCCGCGCAGTGGAGCGGCGTGATTCAGGACACCGCTTCCGCCTGTACGCTGGTCGCGCTCATCTGCGCCCGCGAACGCGTCACCAATTTTGGGCTGAGCCGCGGCGGACTGCAAGCGGAATCGCAGCCGCTGGTGGTCTACACCTCGGCGCACAGCCACAGCTCCGTGGACAAGGCGGCACTGCTTGCCGGCTTCGGCCGCGAGAACGTCCGCCACATCCCCAACGACGAGCACTTTGCCCTGCGCCCCGACGCGCTCGAAGAGGCCATCCGCGCAGATCTCGCAGCCGGGCGCAAACCCTGCGCCATCGTCGGCACCACCGGGACCACCGCCACCACCGCCCTGGACCCCATCGCCGCCATGGCGCGGATTGCGCGCCAATACGGCCTCTGGCTGCACGTCGATGCCGCCATGGCCGGCTCCGCCATGGTGCTTCCCGAATGCCGCTGGATGTGGCAGGGAATCGAAGGCGCCGATTCACTGGTGCTCAATCCGCACAAGTGGCTGGGCGTGGCCTTCGATTGCTCGCTCTATTACGTGCGCGACTCCGAGCACTTGATCCGCGTCATGTCCACCAGTCCCAGCTATCTGCGGACTGCCGACGACGATAAGGTGAAGAACCTGCGTAACTGGGGTCTGCCCCTGGGCCGACGCTTTCGCGCCTTGAAGCTCTGGTTCCTGATCCGCGAGCAGGGCGTCACCGGATTGCAGGCGCGCCTGCGCCGCGATCTGGCCAACGCACAGTGGCTGCTCCACACAATCCTCCAGACGCCCAGTTGGCGCGTGCTGGCCCCGGTTGCGCTCCAGACTCTGTGCGTCAGGCACGAGCCTCCCGGGCTGACCGGCGAGGCGCTCGACCTCCACACGCAGGCGTGGGCCGACCACATCAATCGCTCGGGCCAGGCGTACCTGACGACGGCAATGCTCGACGGACAGTGGATGGTCCGCGTCTCCATCGGCGCCCTGCTCACCGAACGCGAACATGTCGAGAGACTTTGGCAGTTGATGCGGACCGAGGCCGAAGGCGTGGCATAAGTTCGTCGGGGGCATCCCCCGCGTTATGCGGTGATTATCCGCCACATTCTCCGCACATTTGCGGCGAAAGTTTGACTACTGCGGTGGATACCGCTTATAATCTCCGCAGGAGGCGCGGAGAATGTATATCCATGAACTTCAGGGCTGGCCCCGGTTTTACTCGCACCGGGAGCAGCTCGTCGAGCTTCTGGCTTCTGTGCGTCACCGGCAAGGCCGACTCGTTGGATATATGGAAGCCCTTGGTTTGAATCTCCAGCAGGAAGCAGCCCTGGAGACCCTTACTGCTGACGTTCTTAAGAGCAGCGATATCGAGGGAGAGAAGCTTGACGCCGAACAGGTCCGCTCATCAATTGCCCGGCGTCTGGGTATGGACATCGGCGCCCTCAGGCCCGCGGACCGCAACGTTGAGGGTGTCGTCGAAATGATGCTTGATGCCACGCGCCACTATGACCAGCCGCTCACTTTCGAACGCCTGTTCGCGTGGCATGCCTCGCTGTTTCCCACCGGCCGCAGTGGCATGACAAAGATCAGGGCAGGTGCCTGGCGAGACGACACCACAGGACCAATGCAGGTCGTGTCCGGTCCGATTGGAAAGGAGCACGTCCATTTCAAAGCGCCAAGGGCAGATCGTCTCGAAGCCGAAATTCACGGATTCCTGGACTGGTTCGATACAGATTCCGGCATCGATCCTGTGTTGAAGGCCGGCATGGCCCACCTCTGGTTCGTCACCATTCACCCTTTCGATGATGGGAACGGCCGGATCGCGCGCGCCATCGCAGACTTGGCTCTCGCGCGATCGGAGAACAGCCCGCAGCGTTTCTACAGCATGTCGGCGCAGATCCGGCAAGAGCGCACTGCCTATTACGACATTCTGGAGGAAACGCAGAAGGGGACGATGGACACCACGCCGTGGATGGTCTGGTTCCTCGGCTGCCTCGGGCGGGCCATCGACGGGGCCCAAACAACTTTGAGTGCAGTTCTTGCCAAGGCTCGCTTCTGGGAGCGCATTCAGGGCATTCCTTTGAATGGTCGTCAGCGTCTCGTTCTGAACCGGCTGCTTGACGGCTTTGAGGGCAAGCTCACGACGTCGAAGTACGCGAAGCTCGCCAAATGCTCGCAGGACACGGCGCTTCGAGACATTCGGCCGCTCGTCGAACGTGGAATTCTCGTGCTCAATCCTCAAGGAGGGCGCAGTACGAGCTATGCTCTTACGCCAACATAGCTGCGGCTGAATGGTCCAATTAACCGCAATCGCTGAAACTGCTACTCTCGCCTTCCATGGTTTTTGGTCGTGCTCTCAGGATCAGGCGAGAGAAATCCGCGGCCGCTGCCGCCGGAGGGCGGAAGACGCTTACTTAACCCCGTTCCGGGGCTGTCCAATGTGCCCACGTGTTTACCCACGGCTGTGCGCCGTGGGCTACCATCTTTCGCCCTCCGGGCTATTAACTTCCAGAACGATGCCGCGCACGGGGAGTGCCGTCGCGGGCTGTAGTGCCAGGGCATAGACCTGCACTTGTACCGTGCATGATCAGCACGGCGTTGGTCACGTTGCGGCAGCGTTTCGCCGGGAGGCCTGTCCCACCGCAGCATCCGAAAGGCGCTAATGTGATGCTTCGGGTCGATTATGCGAAACTTCTCCCGCTCTTGCCTCACAGCTACGTCATTGCTGCTGGCTCTGGCCGGCGTCTCGGCGGCAGCTTCCACGGAAATCAAGATTGGCGCGGACCGGCGCATCCGCATAAATAACGACTGGCGCTTCTTCAAAGGGGAAGCCGTTGGCGCGGAGCAGACCGCGTTCAGCGACGCTGCCTGGCGTCCGCTGGACCTGCCCCACGATTGGGCTATTGAGGGTCCGTTCGACCGTAAGTTTAGTCCGCAAAGTGGCGCACTGCCCTTCTTCGGCGTCGCTTGGTATCGCAAGCGCTTCACGCTGCCGGCCAGCGCCAAAGGTAAGTATTTCAGCGTCCAGTTCGATGGCGCCATGTCCAACTCCACCGTCTGGATGAACGGCCAGAAGGTGGGCGGACGCCCCTACGGCTACGAGAGCTTCGCGCTCGATCTCACGCCCTACATCAAGTTTGGCGAGGACAACGTGCTGGCCGTGCGGCTGGCGCCGGAGGACCAATCCTCGCGCTGGTATCCGGGCGCCGGCATCTACCGCAACGTCTGGCTGAACGTCACCGGAGCCGTACGCGTCGCGCAATGGGGCGCCTACATCACCACGCCGTCCGTGACCGATGCCAAAGCGACAGTCGTCATCCGTACCGAAGTGGAGAATAAGGGTACACAGCAAGCGCGCGTCACGCTCGAAACCGCCATCCTCGATGCGGCGGGAAAACAGGTCGGCCGTGCGACCAATGACGTCATCATCCCCGCCGGCGGCAAGCAGACCGTGCAGGCCAGCATCGACGTCGCCGGCCCGCATCGCTGGGATCTCGATACTCCGTACCTCTACAGTGCAACCAGCACTATCCGCGAAGGCGCCCGCCAGTCAGACCGTTACGTGACCCCGTTCGGCATACGCACCATCGAGTACTCCAAGGACAAGGGCTTCCTGCTCAACGGCCATCAGCGCCGCTTCAACGGCGTCTGCATGCACCACGACCTGGGAGCGCTGGGCGCCGCCATCAATCGCCGCGCGCTGGAGCGGCAGTTGGAGATCATGAAATCGGCGGGCGTGAACGCCATCCGCACCAGCCACAATCCGCCGGCGCCGGAACTGCTCGAACTCACCGACCGCATGGGCTTGCTGGTGATGGACGAGGCCTTCGACATGTGGGAGATCCCCAAAATTCGCAACGGGCTTTCCAAATACTGGAAGGAATGGTACGAGGCCGACCTGCGCGAATTCATCCGCCGCGACCGCAATCACCCGAGCGTAGTGCTGTGGAGCATCGGCAACGAGATCCCCGAGCAGGGCCGCGCCAATGGCGGCCAGCTTGCCCAGCGGCTCACCAATATCGTCCACGAAGAAGACCGCACCCGCCCCACCACGGCGGGCTTTAACGACGACACCGGCGCCATTAAGAACGAGCTGGCCTCCGCGGTGGATATCCCGGCCTTCAATTACAAGCCTGGCAAATACGCCCAGATTCTCAAGGATCACTCCAACTGGATTATTTTCGCTTCCGAGACTTCGTCCGCCGTCAGTTCGCGCGGCGTTTACCACTTGCCTATCGAGAAGTACCAGAAGCATGCGTCGCTACAACTCACCAGCTACGACGTGATTGCGCCGCCGTGGGCCTACATCCCCGATGTCGAGTTCGACGCGCAGGAGAAAAACCCCAACGTCCTGGGCGAATTCGTCTGGACCGGTTTTGACTACCTCGGCGAGCCCACGCCTTACTTCAATGGCCGGGGCGGCAACGACGCCGACTGGCCCTCGCGCAGTTCCTACTTCGGGATTGTGGACCTCGCCGGCTTCCCGAAGGATCGTTTCTACCTCTACCAGAGCCACTGGACCAGCAAGCCGATGGTCCACCTGCTGCCGCACTGGAACTGGGCTGGAATGGAAGGCAAGGCGATTCCGGTGATGTGCTACACCAACGTCGAAGAGGTGGAGCTGTTCGTGAACGGCAAATCGCTGGGGCGGAAGAAGCGCTTCTCCGAACCGGTGGAACTGCCGGTGGGCAACAACGCCGGCGTGAACGGAAAATTCCAATCCAAGTACCGCCTGATGTGGCAGGTGCCTTACGCACCGGGCACGTTGAAAGCCGTGGCCTACCAGGGGGGCACCCGCATCGCCACCACTGAAATCAAGACCGCCGGCGCGCCCGCGCGAGTGGTGCTGGTGCCGGACCGGGCGGCCATCGCGGCCGATGGCGACGACCTCTCGTTTGTCACCGTGCGCGTGGAGGACAAGGACGGCAACTTCTGCCCCACCGCCGACAACCTGGTGAAATTCAAACTTGAAGGTCCGGCCAAAATCGCCGGCGTGGACAACGGCAACCCCGCCACCGTGGAGCCCTTCCAGGCGGACTATCGCAAGGCGTTCAACGGACTGGCGCTCTTGATTGTGCGCAGCCAACACGGCAAGGCAGGACGCGTGAAGATCACCGCCACCGGCGACGGCCTGCGCGCGGGCGAGACCACGGTCACCACGAAATAATCGCACCGGCCCCCGCCTGCTACCATCGGCCTGTAGCTATGGCTCAAAACGCGGACAATCTGGGCACGTGGAAAGTTCTGCTCCAACTGGCGCGGCCCTACAGGAAACGATTCATCCTGATCGCCATCCTGGCGCTCTTGGGAACGGGCGCCAATCTTCTCCAGCCGCTGATTTACCGCGTAGCCATCAACGACGTCGCTGGGTTGTTCGTGGATCGCGTCGAAGAGAAAGCCGGCCCCCCCGTTGCCCCCCGCGAGGCGCAACCATCGCAGATCGATGAGCAGAAATTGGACCGGCTGGAAAAAACCCAACTGCCCCATCAACCCAACTACGTCGCGCCACGCACTCGAGCGCAGGCCGTGGTCACCTTGCTGTGGGCTGTCGGGCTACTCTTTGCCATCAGCGTGGTCGGCTACTTTCTTTCCCTGGCTGCCGACCTGCAGAGCACGGCGGTGGCCTGCTCCATTGAGTCGAACCTCATCCAGGCCACCTTCGGGCACGTATTGCGCCTGCCGCTCTCTTTCTTCAACCGGCGGGCCAGCGGCGGACTCGCCAGGCGCATCGATCAATCCGACCAGGTGGCGCCCATCGTTTCGGCCGTGGCGCGGCAGATTGTCCCGGAAGTGCTGAGCATCGTGGGAATCTGCGCCATCATGCTGACCCAAAGCTGGAGGCTCACCGTGGCGGCCCTGGCAATCCTGCCGATTTATCTGGTCATCACGCGGCACGCGGCGCGCCGCCTGGAATCCGGCATGGCGGAGTATTACGTCATGTGGGAGAACGTCTCCGTGCGCATTAACGACGCCCTCGCCGCTATCAAGACCGTCAAGCTGTCGGGCGCCGAAACCCGCGAGGGGAACTGCCTCCAGGCCGCTTCCCAGGCCGCTTACAGCGATTATCTGGATCGCGCACGCCTCGGCAACCGCTACCTGTTCCTGCAAAGCGCCCTCAGCCACTTCAGCAAGGCCCTGGTGCTGGGATACGGCGGTTGGATGGTCTTGGACCGGCGGCTCACGCCTGGCGACGTGGTCATGTTCGTGGCTTATTTGGACCGCATCTACGATCCGATTGACTCGCTGAGCAGCATCGCGGTCAATCTGCAACAACACATGGCCTCCCTGCATCGCGCCGTCCGCTTGTTGCACACCCACCCCACGGAAATGTCCGGAGCCGAATTGCTGCCCGGCCCCGGCCGAATCGAGTTCCGCCAAGTCGCCTTTAGCTACGGGCCGCAACGCGAGGTGCTGCGCGGCGTGACGTTCACCGCGGAAGCCGGCAAGGTCACCGCCATTACGGGGCCATCCGGCGCCGGAAAAACTACCGCCGTGGACCTGCTCCTCAAACTCTGGGAACCCGGCACCGGCGAGATTTGGATTGACGGACAGTGCCTCTCCCAACTGGACCCGTCTTCGGTGCGCCGCGCCATCGGCATGGTTGCCTCCGATGGCGCCGTTTTCCGCGGAACGCTGGCGGAAAACATCCGCTACAAACGGCCCGGTGCGACCGACGAACAAGCCCGCGACGCCGCCCTAGCCGCGGGCCTCGGCGATCTCCTCGAGCGGCTTCCGCAAGGGCTCGGCACCGAAATCGGAGAGCGTGGCGTGGGCTTGTCGGTGGGAGAACGGCAGCGCCTGCAGATCGCGCGCATCCTGGTGGATCAGCCGCAAATCCTGGTTTTGGACGAAGCCACGGCCAATCTGGACTATGCCACCGAAGAGGAAGTCAAAAAGTCGCTCAGCGGCCTCGCCTACCGGCCCACCACCCTGGTGATCGCCCACCGCTACTCCATGGTTAAGAACGCGGACTACGTGATTGTGATGGATCAGGGCCGAATCGTGGAGCAAGGAACGCCCGATCAACTCATCGCAGCGCGCGGTTGGTTCGCCCATCTTGCCATGCAATCCGCCCCGGACGTACCGGTCGCTTGACTCGCCGGCGCCAGCCTGGTGGTGGCAGCGGCGGGGTTTTACCTACGCGTTCTCCGCGCTTCCAATGCCTCCGCTGCGGTGAATGGCCTTCGTCAAGCGAGGCTCACTACCTGCGATCCCAAAAGATGGTGCAGCCCTCCAGGTCCACGTGCTGTTTGTAGAGAGTCTTCAACCCGTAGTCGGCGATTTCCTCGTCGTCACAACCGTAGGCCGTCGCGAACATCCCCGATTGCACCTGCCGTTTGACTGCGGCTTGGTTGAGGATGTGCATCAGCGCCGCCTCGGCCGGCGGCAGGTTCACCAGGTGGGTGTAGGACAATTCGTAGCCCGCGGGCGGCGTGCGCCGCGTCAGGAAATAGAGCTGCTCCACGGCGAAAATGGGGGCGTTCGGCGGCGTCACGCGATCCACCTTTGCCGCCAGGCGTTGGTACGTGCTCCAGGTGTCCAAATCGCGGCGTTCGTACAGCGTTCTACCCAACCCCAACGCAAAAAGCACCGCGACCGCCAGCACCGGCCATAACGGGCGACTCGCCTCGAACGCGCGGGAAAGGGCGAACAACCCGGCCACGGCCAGTATCGCCAAAAACGGCACGGTCAGCAGGAAGTATCGCGCGAAGGTGGGATGGGCGCGGCCAACCTCCGCCGATAGAGCCGCCGCCAGCCAAGCGCACAGGTAAAACTCCGCCTTCAAAGCATGCGGCCAAGCGCTCTGGCGCACCACGTACAGCAGGCCGCCCAGCGCCAGCAGCCCCAGGATCAGAGCCTGACCGTTATCGATCCAGGAGGTCAGGATCTCCAGGTCGTGGCGCGTCGTCTCCGGCCAGTACAGCCTGCGAAAGAATGCGTGATATCGAAACAGGTTGAACCACGCCTGCCGGGGTCCCCGGGCAAATAACCAGAACACCGGCGCGAAGGGCAGCGACACCCCAAGGGCGAACGCCACGAATGTTTTCCGCCGGCGGCCGACGCGGTTGTAGAACAACATCCAAAGCAACAGCACCGGGGCGGCGGCGGCCGAAAGAAGTGACGACGCGGCGGCAACCCCGGCACAGAAGCCCGCCCCGGCGGACGGCAGCCACCGGTCCCCATCCACCGCGCGTACCGCCAGCCGGAACCCGGCGGCCAGCCCAAACAGGCAGATGCCATACGCCTGGAGGGGGCCATACACGAACACCATTCCATTCAGCCCGATGCCGAGTGCCGCGACAAGCGCTCCCGCCGCGCGCCATCCCCGAACCGGGAACCGGCGCAACACATAATCCGCGGTCAGCAGCACCGCACCGATGGTGAACAGCGCCGCCAGCAGGTGCGGCACCCGCCAGTTCGCGCCCAGGAGGCGCATCCACCCGGCGTTCCAATAAGCGTTTAGCGGCGTCTGCGGGAAGCAGAAATCGATGTATGGCGTTCTGCCGGCCGCGATCAGTTGCGCCGCCAGCAGATGATAACCTTCATCCCCCGTGAAGGCCCAAGTCTCCGCGTATACCAGAAAAACCGCGGCGTACAGCAACAGCACCCCATAGAGCCACAAGTGGGAAGCGCCGCGGGTTTCGGCGTTCCCGGAAGAAGAGGAGTCCACTAACAGGCATTGTGCCACAGGCTGGCCCGGTTACTCCGCCAGCAGCGCCGGCGCGGGCCGCCGCCGATCCACTTCCCGCCGCAGCATGGTCAGCAGCCGCTCCATTCCGGCATCCCAATCCGGAAATAGGTCGATGTATTGCAGCTCATGCTGGATGGTTCGCGGCACCGCGCACTCATCCAGCCGGACTGGAACGATGTAGATCTCATCCAGGGGCACCTGCCGCGCGCAATCGAGCGCGTAGCGGATTTCCGACTGGAAACCACCCTTTTTGCGCACCGACTTCCCCGAAAAACAAGCTACAAAAAAGTCTGAGCCCTCGATCGCCGCCTGAATCGC
The DNA here is from genome assembly GCA_025361425.1 of Candidatus Solibacter sp. GTDB lineage: Bacteria > Acidobacteriota > Terriglobia > Bryobacterales > Bryobacteraceae > Solibacter. The sequence goes on from JANYAH010000037.1 coordinate 36,314, forward strand.
TCGCGGCCAGTTCTGCCCGGCCAGCAGTTTCCGCACGTCCATCCAGGGACTGAACCCAGCCTGGTTCAGAACTTCGTACAGCCGCCTGGCGAGCTCTTCGTCCTCCTTAGCGTAGGCGATGAAGACCTGCGGCAGTGCCCGCGGTACAAAGCGGAATCCCCGGCGTGCGTCGGGGTAGAAGATGCCTAACCCGTCGATCTCCACCGTCTTTCCCTCCGTCACCCCGCGCAGCACGATGCGTGCCACCTGTTGGCAGGAATCGCAGCATTTAGGCACGCCGCTTGCCTCGCTCGCGCCTGAAGGCCAACCGGCCGCCGGCCCCCGGCCGAAAGCACCCCAACCCCGGAAGCCGCGTCTCTTTCCCCTGGCGCACGCCGTCGAGGATCTCCTGAACCATCCGGTCCAGCCGGTCGGCTGCCGCGCCGCGGGTTCCGCCCGTTTGGCGGGCCATCTTTTTCGCAATTTCAGGCTTCTTCATTCCGATTTCACTCTAGCAACCGGAAAACCGCCTAAAGCCCAAAGGCTCTGCCGTATTTAAGATAACTAGCTCTTTATCAACAATTTAGCAAATCGAAAAAAACGGGAAACTCGTGTCACTCACACATGAAACGATTTTAATTGTGTTTTAAGCGATACTTCACGTGAGGTTAGATATCATAGCCGCAGACGACATGTTAGTTCGTCAACCTCCAAGGAGAACTGCACAATGAAAAAATTGATGACGCTGATGCTCGGCATGGCTTTCGTTTTCACCATCGTAGCCCCCACCTTCGCCCAGGAAAAGAAGGAAGAGACCACGAAGAAGGAAACCACCAAGAAGAAGAGCAGCAAGAAAAAGACCGACACCACCAAGAAAGACACCAGCCGCTAATCGGCTTGTCTCTGTCACTTTGCTGGGAAGCCGCGTAGCTCTTGCTGCGCGGCCATCCGGTATGTTTTGAACCTGCCCGCTTCCCCCCCCCTAATTTTCCTTCGCTTACAGTCCCGCAGCCGGAACTCTGTCCCCTGTCGCCGTTGTGCCTCAGATGAATCTACTTTAATTGTCCATTAAGGAATCGTTCACATCTGGTTCGCTATGATGTTTTCGAAGACGCCCTAAACGTCCACCAAACCAGGAGATTTTGCCATGAAAAAACTGATGACTTTGATGCTCGGCCTTTCGCTTGCCCTCGGCTGCGTGGCCATTACTTTTGCGCAGGACACCACCACCACCACCAAGAAGGAAAAGAAGGCCAAGAAGAAGACTGCCAAAAAGAAGAAGAGCGACACCACCAAGAGCTAGTTCTTCCATTCGAAAATCGCCGGATTGCGGTAACACGCAATCCGGCACACCTCCCTCCCCCAACTCCCATGCCTGTGCAGTTTCTACTCTTCACTAACGTTCATTGAGTGCGCACTTCGCGCCTTTTCGAGAAATGCGTTTCTTTTCCCCCGTCCCTGCCAGATATGGTGCGCTACCCGAATCAGCGTAGTCCACACGATACCCGCCGCATATCCGGCGAGGACGTCGGTGGGATAATGCACGCCCAGGTAGACCCGGGAGAGCCCGACCGTTAGCGTAAACGCCAGCGCCGCGCTCCACATCGCCACTTTGCCCGCTAGCGGCCACTCGGCGCGAATCAGTATCTCCGCCAGGCAGAGGAAAAAACAAAAAGACACGAGGGCATGACCGCTGGGAAAACCGTAGGTGGATGGCAGCGGATAGCCAAACCAGGGCGCCGGACGAGCCCGGTGGAAGAACAGTTTCATGGCCTCGCTAAGCAGGTTGGCGCCAACCACGGCGACCGCAAACAGAGCGGCGTCCCGCCCCCTGGCCGCGCGCGCCAGCAACCCCACAATCAACAAACCGCCCGGCCACAGCCCCCATCCGCCGCCCACCAGACTGGCGCCTTGCATGACCCACGTCAGCCAGGGTTGGGCAAACGCGTGGACCGCCTCGCGCCCAGCTAGGTCGAATTCGGGAGGAACCCCGCGCGCAGCTTGCTGAGCGAGCCAGGCGAACAGGAGCACTGCGCCCGCCGCGACTGCCACGTCGCGAGCTGGGTGGAACTTGGATCGGATCACAGTCTCTACTGTACAATTCGACAGAAACTACCGTCGTACGAAGCTGTCCCACTTCACCGGCGCAACAGCCACATCACCAGCGATGCCACCGCGCTTACGACCAGACACGTCGTCAACGGAAAGTAGAAGCTCGAATTCTTACCGTGAATCCGTATATCCCCCGGCAGCCGTCCGAACGGTATCGGCAACCGCCCAGCTAGCGTCACCACTACCCCCGCCGCCAGTAACACCAGCCCCACAATAATCAGCATTCGACCGAGAGGCATAATCACAGTATGCGCTTCCTCGCTGCCTTTCTCGCCGTCCTCCCCTTTTCTCGCGTGAAGAGGGAGCGAGTGGGGCGGAGCGGCGTCTTCCTCCCGAGGAGGGTTCCCTACAACCCCGCAATTTCCGCGCAGATCGGCTTCAGCGCCGGATACATCGATTGATACACCCGGTGCGCCTTGGCATAGAACGCCGCCTCGCCCGCGTCCGGCGTCACCGCGTCCGTTTCGCGGATCGCCACCCGGCACATCTCCGGCACGCTGCCGTACTGCCCCGCCAGCGCCAACAGTGCCGCGCCGTAGGCCGACCCTTCCTGCGTTTCTAGCGTAACCACCCGCTTATTCAGAATCCCCGCCAGCAGCCCCCGCCAGAACGCGCTCTTCGCCCCGCCGCCGGAGGCGCGCACGTCGCTCACCGCCACGCCCAACTTTTCGATGATGTCCAGACAATCGCGCTGGCTGTACGACACGCCTTCGATCACCGCGCGAATCAGGTCCGCCCGCGTGCTCCGCGCCGTCAGCCCGACCCATCCGCCGCGGATGGTCGCGTCCAGATGCGGCGTCCGTTCGCCCATGAGGTAAGGCAGCCAGAACAGCCCCTGCGCGCCCGCCGGCGATTTCGCCGCCTCTTCGGTCAGCGCGTCATACTCCACGCCCGGCGCCAGTTGATTGCGGAACCACTGCAAGCTCAGCCCCGCGCCCTGCGTGACGCCCATCACGTGCCACTTGTCGCGCACCGCGTGGCAGAAGGTGTGCACGCGTCCCGCCGGGTCGTATGCCACCTTCTCCATGTGCGCGAACACCACGCCGCTTGTCCCCAGCGTACAGGAGACAATTCCCTCTTCCACAATTCCGTTGCCCACCGCGCTGGCCGCCTGATCGCCACCGCCGCCCACCACCGGTGTTCCGGCCTTCAAACCCGTCAGCGCCGCCACCTCCGCCGTGATCGCGCCCGTGACTTCGCTCGATTCGTAGCAGCGCGGCAGAATTGCCCGATCGAGGCCCAGCCCGTCCATCATCTGGTAGCTCCACCGCCGCTTCACGACATCGAACACGCTCGTCCCCGACGCGTCGGACACCTCGGTCGCGAACTCGCCCGTCAGCCGGAAGCGAACGTAGTCCTTGGGCAGCAGCATCTGGCGCACGCGCTCGAAATTGGCGGGCTCGTTGTCCCTCACCCACAGCAGTTTGGGCAGCGTGAACCCAGTCAGCACCGGATTCGCCGTGTAGCGCAGCACGTTCTCGCGCCCGATTTTGGCGTTGACGAAATCCACCTGCGCCTGGCTGCGCTGGTCGCACCAAATCAGCGAAGGTCGAATCACCTGGTGCGCCGCATCCAGAATCACCAGACCGTGCATCTGCCCGGAAAGCCCGATGCCCTGCACGTCCGCGCCGCGCACGCCGGCTTTGGCTAGCACGCCGCGGATAGCCTCCAAAACGGCGTCCCACCAATTCTCGGGACGCTGCTCCGCCCACTGCGGATGTGCCATTTGGATGTCTTCGTGGAGCGCGGTGTACCCCGCGCGTACGCCGCCGCGCTCATCGACTAGAAGCGCGCGTGAACTACCGGTACCAACGTCAACGCCAAGCCACATGTGGACATAGTAACAACCTCCCCGCGGCGCCGGATGATAAAATCCAGCTTCGCACTCCAAATGTCCGCTGCCATTTCCGTCTCTCCGAAGTTTCGCCCGGTACTCGACCCGGAGTTCCTGCCGGCATCCCTCTGGAACCGCGCCTATCGCAGACTGGCGCACATCCGCGGGGCCTGCCCGTTGGCCATTGCCCTGGAGCGCAGCGACGGCTCCGTCTCCGTCTTCCACACCGCCACCCTGCCGCACGAAGGCGCCAACATCGCCGTCAACCATCGCTACACGGAGCGCCTGCTGAAGTACCTGCTCTGGCAGAAAGGCGGCTGGCGCATCACCATCGCCGGCGAACCGCGAATTGCCGAATACCTGCGCGCCGTTTACGCGCCGGAAGGCGTGCGCGCCTTCGACTATCGCTTCATGGGTGAACGCGTCTATGGCCGCCCGATGACGTTCGAGAGCGTGCCCTACGGCGCGTGCCCCGAAGAGCGCGAATCCGCCACTCCCCTTGGCCGTCATCTGGATGGCTGCCGTATCGGCTTCGACCTGGGCGCCAGCGACCGCAAGTGCGCCGCCGTCATCGAAGGCAAAGTCGTCTTCAGCGACGAGGTCCCCTGGAACCCGGCCGTGCAGAGCGACCCCCAGTATCACTACGACGGCGTCCACGATTCCCTGAAGCGCGCCGCCGCCCACCTGCCGCGCGTCGATGCTATCGGCGGCTCTGCCGCGGGCGTCTACGTGGCCAACGAAGTCCGCGTCGGCTCGCTCTACCGCGCCGTCCCCCAGGACGTGTTCGACACGCGCATCCGCCGCCTCTTCTTCGACCTGCAAACCGCCTGGAACGGCATCCCCTTCGACGTCGTCAACGATGGCGAAGTCACCGCGCTCGCTGGGTCTATGGCTCTCGGTTCAAGTGCGCTCAACGCCGGCGCCGTCCTGGGCGTCGCCTTCGGCAGTTCTCTCGCCGCCGGGTACGTCACCCCACAGGGCAACATCACGTCCTGGCTCAACGAACTCGCCTTCGTCCCCGTGGATTACCGCGAAGACGCCCCCGCCGACGAATGGTCCGGCGATCCCGGCGTCGGCGCGCAATACTTCTCCCAACAGGCCGTCGGCCGTCTGCTCACTCCCGCCGGTATCGATCTTCCCTCTGAAATGGCGCTCCCCGTCAAGCTCGAACACGTGCAGAAACTCATGGCCGCCGGCGATGCGCGGGCCCGCAAGATCTACCAGACCATCGGCGTCTACTTCGGCTACAACATCGCCACCTATGCCGATTTCTACGAGGTGCGCAATCTTCTTGTGCTTGGCCGCGTCCTGACCGGCGCGGGAGGCGATCTGATCCTCTCCACCGCCACCGAGGTCCTCCGCGCCGAATTCCCCGAAATCGCCGAGCGCATCCGGTATCACATCCCCGACGAGAAGGAGAAGCGCCACGGCCAGGCCATCGCCGCCGCCAGCCTTCCGTCCATTCCCACCCTGGAGACCAACTAATGCAATTCCATAAATCCACCGCGGATTTCTTCGTTCCGGACGGCATCGAACCCGGCGCCGCCCTCGCCCGCACCACCCACCTGTGCATCTCCGCGCATCAGGACGATATCGAAATCATGGCCTACCACGGCGTGGCCGAATGCTTCGGCCGCAAGGACAAGTGGTTCGCCGGCGTGGTGGCCACCAACGGCGCGGGTAGCCCGCGCACCGGCATCTACGGCGATTACACCGATGAAGAGATGCAGAAGGTGCGCGTCCTGGAGCAGCGCAAAGCCGCCTACGTCGGCGAGTACGCCTGCCAGATCCAACTCGCCTTCACCAGTTCCGAAGTCAGGGACGCAAAGGAGCGCGTGGTGGTGGAGGATCTGGCCAAGATCCTGCTCGCCGCCAACCCCGAGTACGTGTACCTGCACAACCCCGCCGATAAACACGATACCCACGTCGGCGTGACCATGCGCTCCATCGCCGCGTTGCGTGCGGTGCGCGATCGGGTCAAGCCCAAAAAGGTCTACGGCTGCGAAGTCTGGCGCGACCTGGATTGGATGCTCGACGAAGATAAGCAGGTGCTCCCCGTGAGCGCCCGTTCCAACATCGCCGCCGCTCTGGTGGGGGTTTTCGATTCGCAAGTCAGCGGCGGCAAGCGCTACGATCTGGCCACCGCCGGCCGCCGCCTGGCACACGCCACCTATCACGCATCCCACGGCACAGACCAGGAAAGCGCGCTGAGCTTCGCGATGGACCTGACCCCGCTGGTCGAAGACCCGTCGCTCTCCGTCGCGGATTACGTGCTCTCGCTGGTGGATCGCTTCCGCTCCGACGTGGCCCGCCGCGTGAACGCGCTGGGGTGAGCACCCCTCAATTCAGCCGCGGACGCCCCGTACCGCACATGCGGTAGCTCATCGCCGCTGGCGGCGCAGTACGGGGCCAATGAAATGCCCAGGATTCTTGCGCACCTCAAAAGAGGCGAGCGCGTTCAGCAGCACGAAACGATGCACGCAGGCGACGGAGTACGATGATCGCAACCGCCGCGCCCGCTACCACCAGCGCCGCGTCTACGAGCAGGTAACTCCATCCCAGGCGAAACTCGCCGCTGCCGACGGTGGCGGTTCCGGCGAACAGGCAGACCATCGCCGCCGTAGCCCAAGCCGGTACTCTGCCGCGGCACAAACCGACAATCGCTCCCAGCGCCATGCCGCTGAGAATCGGAATCGCTTCAGCCATGATGCACCTCCGCGGTAGACGTCTCCATGCCGGCTCCGCTGCCCGGGGCGGCTCCGCCCGATTCGTCGGTCGACCTAGCTCCGCCGCTAGAGTGCGGCAGCACGTTCGCGGCGCGTTGCGCGACGAAAGGCTGCGGGACGCCGGGCTCATAAAAGCCGCCCATCGCTGGCGCCGGCCCCGCATCCATCGCGCCGGCCGGGGCCTGCGCAGACGTGCTCCCTCTCGCACTGGCGCCGGTTTCCGATGCGTCGCCCATGGAGGCCATGGCGTCGCTTGACCCAGCGGCGCCGGCGCTGACGGAGCTTGCTCCAATTTGAACGGAGTTCTCCGAGTGGCCCGCCGGGCCAGCATCCGTGATGATGATTTTTATTTCCATATATACGCTCCTCTACTCACAGAATGGCGTACCGTCCTTCAAACGTGATGGCCACGTTCGTCAGATTCGTCGCCGTGATCCAGTAAGTGCAGCCCGTCGGACTGTAACGCTCGACGGCTACCGACCATTGAATCTCTGGCGCGCCCGATTTCGGGGTGATAGGCACGACGGTCCAGATGATGTGGTTCGCCGGGTTCCACCCAAACGTGAACCACTTCTGGGTGGCGTTCGGTCCAAGGTTTCCTGTGAATTGCAGTCCGGTTGTCATCTCGCTAGTTCTCCTGTCAGTAGCGGCTAAGTATGCAGTAGCGTCCTTCAAACGCCACCGCGATGTTGGTCAGGTTCTGCACCGTGATCCAGTAAGTGAGGAATTCCGCACTGGCCCGCTCCACTTGAACGGACCATGTTATCTCCGGCGCTCCGGATTTGACCGTGGTCGGCATCACCGTCCACACCATTTGCCATGTGGCCGGCCAGTTAAACGTGAACCAGCGCTTGGTCTCACTGGGGTTCAGCGTCCCGGTGAACTGCACGGCGCAAATCGGGCTCTCCAGCCAACCGTCCACAGGGATTTCCCAAACGCCGCGATTCCGCGTGCCGGCGCGCAACACGCGCGCATGTGGATGAAAGACGAGGTCGCCGATGATCGCGTTCGGCAAAGAAGCCGAGTAGTCGGCCCAACTCGCTCCGGCGTTCAGGCTCTGATACACGCCAAGGTCCATCGCGACCCAGACCCGGTTCGAGTTCCATGGGTCCACCTCGATGGCGTTCCCCGGGATGGCGGGCAGCCCCGCCGACACGTCGGTCCACGACGTCCCGGCGTTGTCGGACCGGAAGACCCGGCCGCCGGGAGGCCGGGTCGAGTACACCGCCCAAATCCGGTTGGCGTTCGCCGGATCCACCAGCAGATCTGACACGACGGCGTTCGCACGCGGCGTCGTGAGGGCGCTCAGCGCCGTCCACGCCGCGCCGTTCCACGTGGTACGCAGAATGCGGCCGTCCTGAACGCCGACGAGAATCGTATTGATGTTGGGGATGTACAGGGCGCTTGATCGCGCGGCGCTCGGGAAAGCGACCCGCGTCCACGTGGTCATGTTGTTACGCGATATGTACAACGCGTCCCCGCCGATCGCTACCGTGTCGCCGCCGTTTGCGCTCGCCTCAAACGGTGGGTAGAACGGGCTCCCTTCGCCGGCAGGAAGCGTCGGCGGCAGATAGCTCCATGACCCGAAATCCCCTCCCGTGACGGACCGCTCCGGGCTCATGTTGTAGTAGGTGTGGAAGACGGTAGTGGGCGTGGTGCGGTTCACCGCGCAATCGCCGCCGTCGCCGTCGGCGACGTGAGTCCAAGTGGGCGATCCGGTCCACCGCTCCGTTCCGTTATCCTGAGTTCCTCCAATGACCCAGCGGGAAGAACCGAAGTTTTGCGCCAGGTACTCGAACTCTGAAATCACCAGACCGTTGTTACAGGAAACCCAAGTGATGCCGCGGTCCGGGCTGCGGAAGAGGCCGCCGTCGCAGCCCACGTAGATCATGTTCGGATTGCCCGGCTCGAACCCGATCGTGTGCTGGTCGGGATGAATCGAATCACCTGACGCACCCTTATTACTGATGGTTCGCCAAGTCCAAGTGGAACCCGAAAGATCGCCGCGGTAGCTTTCGATACCAGCGCAATACACCTGGTTGTCACGGTCGGGCGCCGCAGCCAGGTACCAGTCGTACCAAGCCTGGCTGGTGCTGGCGCCAGGCGGCAGCGGTTGCGCGGTCCAAGCTCCCGCCGCCCGGCGGAACAAGAACACGGCGCTACCCTGCGCTCCCCACACATAGGCGACGGCTGGATTCGATGGAGCCACCGAGACCGCGACGCGATTGAACGCGCCCGGACCGCCCGGTAACGCGACACTGGCCCAGGTGGTTCCGCCATCGGTCGAGCGGAAAACGCCGTCCCTACAGCCCGCCAGGATCTCGGCTTTGGGTCCGCCCGCCGGCGCCATGGAAATCGACCAGGTCGAAGCCGCGTGCCGCTGAGTCCAGGTGACACCGCCGTTCGTAGAAACGTACAGACCGCCAGTGGTCCCTGCCAGCAGGTGACTGCTATTCGCCGGGTCGACCAACAAATCATAGAAGCCCTGCCCTACGAACGGCGCGGTGCATAGCGTCGACCACGTGGTTCCGCCGTTGGTCGATTTAAGGATGCCTGCGCCGAATGGCCAATAGAAGTTTCCCTCGCCCGTTCCGCAGTACACATTCGCCGGAGCTTTGCGGTCGAAGGCCAGAGCGCCGGTGGTAAGCGTTGCGGCGAAATCGGTGCGGGGCGCCCAGCTAGCGCCGCGGTCGAAGCTCTCCCAGACGCCGCCTCCAGCCGCTCCGCAAAGCACATGCGCGGGGTTGGAGGGGTCCACCGCGATTGCGGAAACGCGGCCTGATACATTGACGCGGCTTGAGCCATAGGTCTGGCCGTTCGGAATCGTCCAGGGCCCAAGAGATCTCCACTGAGGGCCTGACGTGGTGGGCGGTCCAGTTGGAGGTCCGGCCGTCGCGGATCCCGGCCCGTCCTCTTCCGCAGCCGCCATGTAGGCGCTTGAAACAGCCGTCGCGGTCAGTGTTCCGGGCTGTTGCGCCTCGCCCTCCACGCTGCCTTCTTGTATCGCTGCGCCCCCCTCACTCTTGTACGCCTCCGGTGCCGCGCGCATTCGGAGGGCGGAGCCAGAACCGTATTCGGCCCGGCGCTCTTCGGGAACGGCCATCGCCACGGTGGCCTCGGCGGCTTGCGAGAATCCGCGCGATTCCAGCAAATCGAGAAGGCGCAAAAGCGCCTTGCCGTCGGGTGGCTTTGCTCTTGGCAACTCGGCACTGCTCGGGGTCGCGCCGCCTTCGGTCGAGGTTACCCCCATATGGGGAAACTCTTGGTTGTCCTGAATTTCGTCAAATGGACCGCGCACACATCCTCCTGTTGTCGGGCGCAATCATTCGCGCCCGGCGACCATGCTTCACAGGTCTTCCACTTGGTTAGAGTGGGCCTGGGTTTACGGTTTACGACTTGGCTTCTGGCTCCGTCCCGGATCTTGCGGCGCGTCCGCGCCTTCGTCTTCGTCCTGGGGGTCCGCCGGCGGGGAATCCGGCTCGCGTTTCTTCAACAACTCATCGAGCCGCTGCCGGGCGTGATCCTTGTCGGGATCGCTTTCATGGATCTCGTCGTCGTGTGGACCTCGCGGCATGTTACTCGCCCTCCCGATAATCAGGAGCTTATTACAGGTGAAAGTTAGAATCAAGCAAATTCTTGCAAATTCTTTCCTCGCTCGACAATGTTGCCACGGGCCACGGCAATCGGGTCATCTAAGCTCGCCGGCCCCACTGTCCGATAATTTGACACCGAACGTTCTTCGGACGCTCAGATCGCCAAACAACTGGTCCGCGGCCACTCGCAACTCTTACCATTCACCCACTTATGCCATTGCATGCCAACGTGCCTGTGCCACAATGTCAACATAGCTACAGGTATGTAACACCGAAAGGAATTCTTTGGATGCAAGGGAATGCCACCATTTCACCGCCCCCCGATGCCGGCAGGCGCACGCTCGTCTCCTGGCTTCTCGGCGGAGGCATCGCCGCCTCGCTTGCGTCTTTCTTTTACCCCGTCGTGCGCTTCCTCGATCCGCCTAAGATCGCCGAAGCTTCCGTCAACGAAGTGGCCGCGGGCAAAGTGCAAGACCTCAAGCCAAACTCGGGCAAGATCGTTAAATTCGGCAACAAACCGGCCCTCCTGATTCGCGTCAACGGTACCGAGTGGAAGGCATTCTCCGCCGTCTGCACTCATCTCAACTGCACCGTGCAGTATCGGGAAGCGCGCCGCGAAATCTGGTGCGCCTGCCACAACGGCACTTACGACCTCGAAGGCAGGGTGGTCTCCGGACCGCCCCCGAAGCCACTCGAAGAATTCGCGGTGAAAATCCGCGGCGACGAAGTCGTAATTTCAAAACGCGTGTAACAGGAGGGACTTTCACTTGTCAGCCGCGGAATTCAAAGCAAAGACCTTCGATTGGTTCGACGAACGACTTGGCCTGCGCATCGCGCGCGACATGTTAGACCACAAAGTGGTCCCTCTCCATCCTGGAACCGCCTGGTACTACTTCGGCGGCATCACGCTCTTCCTCTTCGGCGTCCAGATGTTCACCGGACTTCTGCTGCTGCTCTACTACCGCCCCACCGTCGCCGAGGCCTTCGACAGCGTGCGCTTCATCATGACCCGGGTGGAGTTCGGCTGGCTGATTCGCTCCATTCACAGTTGGAGTGCCAACCTGCTCATCTTCTTCGCCTTCGTGCATATGTTCAGCGTCATGTTCACGCACTCCTACCGGCGCCCGCGCGAGCTTACCTGGCTCTCCGGCATCGCGCTGCTTGGTCTCATGATGGGCTTCGGCTTCAGCGGCTACTTGCTGCCTTGGAATCAGATCTCCTACTTCGCCACCAAGGTGGGCACGGATGTCGCCGGCACCACGCCCTTCATCGGTCCGGTGCTGGCCCGCTTCCTGCGCGGCGGCGAAGATGTGGGTGCCGCCACCCTCACTCGCTTCTTCGCGTTCCACGTGATGATTCTGCCGCTGATCACCTGCGGACTGGTGGGCCTGCACATTCTGCTGGTGCAGAAGGCGGGCATGAGCACCCCCAAGAACCTCCCGGCGCAAGACCTGAGCCACATGAAGTTTTTCCCCAACTTCTTCCTGCGCGAACTGATGGTGTGGTACGGCGTGCTGGCCCTGCTTGGTTCGCTGGCCGCCATCTTCCCCTGGGAACTCGGTGAGAAGGCCGACCCCTTCGCCTCCGCCCCAGCCGGCATCCGCCCCGAATGGTATTTCCTGGCACAGTTCTACACGCTCAAGCTGATTCCCAGCCACGTGTGGATCTTCGAGGGCGAACTCCTCGCCCTCGCCGGATTCGGCCTGTTGGCCCTGGTCTGGGTCGCGCTCCCCTTCTGGGCCACCATCAAGCCGGATGGCTCGGGCCGCGCCCGTCTCGCCACGGGAGTGGGCATCTTCCTGGTCTGCTATCTCTTCACCTTCACTCTGCTGGGATATTTTAAATGAGAGCGCCTGCCATTCTCTTCCTTCTGTGCTTCCTCCCCGGCAGCGCCGCCGCCGTGGATTCCTGCGTGACCTGCCACGCCGCCATCGATGACTCCGCCAAGGGGCCCGCCGCCCTCATCAAAAACGACGTCCACGTCGCCCACGGACTGAGTTGCGCCGATTGCCACGGTGGCGACCGCACCAGCGAAGATCCCGAACTTGCCATGAATAAGGCCAAAGGCTTCAAGGGCAAGCCCGCGCGCGCCGCCATCCCGAAATTCTGCGCCACCTGCCACAGCAGCCCCGACTACATGCGCAAGTACGCCCCCCGCCAACGCGTGGATCAGTGGGATCTCTACCAGACCAGCGTCCACGGAAAACGCCTCGCCGCCGGCGATGCAGCCGTCGCCACTTGCATCGATTGCCACAGCGTGCACGATATCCGCGCGGTCAAGGACAGTGCGGCGCCGGTGCACCCCCTGCATGTCGCCGAGACCTGCTCGCACTGCCACTCCGATGCGCAGAAGATGGCGCCCTACAAAATCCCCACCAATCAGTTTGAGGAATACAAGACCAGCGTCCACTGGGAAGCGCTTGCCAAACGCGGCGATCTGTCCGCGCCCAGTTGCGCCTCTTGTCACGGCAACCACGGCGCCAAGCCTCCGCAAGTGGAATCCGTCGCCGCGGTCTGCGGATCTTGCCACGTGCTGTTTGAGCAGCTCTACGAAAAGAGCGTGCATCACGCCGTCTTCTCGGGCGCCGGCGGCGGCGGTGGCTGCATGGTCTGCCATTCCAACCATGCCGTCCACTATCCGTCCACTGCCATGCTCGCCGGGCCTAAGTCCGTCTGTTCGGGCTGCCACGATGCCGGCACCGCGCCGGCCGGGGCCGCCACTCAAATGGCCGGCTGGCTGGATGGCCTGGACACGGCGCTGAAGCAGTCGGAGACCGTCCTGTCGCGCGCCGAAAAATCCGGTATGGAAGTCTCCGAAGCTCAGGTGCGCCTCATCGACGGCCGCGAAAACCTGGTCAAGGCGCGCCTCGCGCTCCACTCCATGAAGCCCGCGGAAATGCAGATGCCCGTGGATGCGGGCATGGCCATCGCCAAGGCGACCCAAAGAGCCGGCGACTTCGCGCTTCGCGAAAAGGACACGCGCCGCATCGGGCTGGCGGTTTCCGTGCTGCTCATCGGCATCGCCATTCTCGCTATCCGCCTCCTGCTTCGCCGCATGGAGAGCAATAAGTGATTTATGAAAAACACAATCGTCGCAACCCTGGTTCTTATCGCTACCGCCGGTTTCTCCTGGGCCGGCGCCCCCGAAGGTAAGGAGGTCTACACCGCAAAGTGCGCGCCCTGTCACGGCCCGAATGGAGAAGGCAAGGCCGCCATCGCCAAGATGTATAACGTCACACTGCCCCCGCTGGCATCCAAGGAAGTGCAGGCCAAGACCGACAACCAGTTGAAGCAGGTGATGCTGAAGGGGCAAGGAAAAATGAAGCCGGTTTCCACCATTACGGAGAAACAGGCAGCGGACGTAGTCGCTTTCGTGCGCACGCTGAAGTAGAGAGAGCGTGCTGCGTTCATGTGGGGCAGGCGCTTTCGCCTGCCAACTAGTTTTTCTCAGCTTCTCAGAAAGCGCCTGCGCGGCGCGTCGCGTGCCGCGTGCATACTCCGTCCGCATGGCCGCGATCGGTAAACGCTCGCAGTTCCTGCTTTGGTGACAGTCATCGGCGGGCATCGCTCCGTTGCGCAACATGCCACCTACCTGACCGGTTTCCCCGAAAAGGGAGCCGCCCTTTTCTACGGGAAGAAGCACTGCTCCGTCTGCCACGCCGTCAATGGATCCGGCGGACGGGTTGCCCCAGATCTCGGCGCCACGGCTGCTCCCGACCTTTCGAAGGTCGCGACCGGCGGCGATCGCCAGGCCTGGATGCACGCCATGTGGAACCACGCGCAGTCCATGATTGAGCCGGTCACCAAGGAACTCGGCGCCTGGCCGCGGTTCACCGGCGCCGAGAGGAACGATCTGGTGGCCTACCTCAACGGCGCACCTTCGGCCGCCATTCAAGAAGATGGCGCGCTACGCGGCAGTGCGGATCACGGTTGGGAAGCCTTCCAGGCCAAGTGCATCCAATGCCGAGGCGCAACAATGTTTGTTAAATAACAATGGCTCATCGTATGCATCCATGATCCCGGTAGATCACACTTAAGGGAGAAAATATGCCGGACATGTTGGAACGAGAACCTAAGACTAAGCCTCAGGTCGACCATCGAGAGGGCGCCGTTGCCCGAAGCATTGAGCAACAGACTGCCAAGTTGCCATCTGACACATTCTTATGGGCCGCCCTGGGATCAATTGGGGCATCTTTGCTTATGATGGCACTAGGTCACGAGAAAAAGGCGAATTTTATAGGACAGTGGGCGCCCACTATCTTAATACTGGGCTTGTACAATAAGATGGTGAAATTGCACGGCTCTGAAGGCGTGTAGGCAAATTTTTCAGGTGCGCTAAGGCATCCCACGCGCACCTGCCTTGCCAGCCGTTCCCGAAGTTCGGTTTCGCATAGGCGGAGTTTTGCGCAGTCTACCAGGATGGCGCGTTCAACCTGCAGTGCCAATGCTCACATCTGCTGCCGCCTGCTTGTGAAGATGAACACCAACCGATCCGCCCCGCCCGCGTGGCTGCGCACTTCCACCTCGCCGCCCGAAACGGGCAACCAAAATTCCGCCTCCTTGAGCAATTTCTACAACCTCTCCAGCCACGCCTCCAGTTCCGGCGCCAGCGGGGACACCACCACAATCTTCTCCCCCGTGCTTGGCTGCTGAAACTCGATGCGATGCGCATGCAGGAAGTAGCGCCCCAGATCCGGCTGCGCCGCCGCCCCGTAGAGGGTGTCCCCCACCACCGGGTGTTTGATGCTCGACAGATGCACCCGGATCTGGTGCGTGCGGCCGGTCCCGATGCGCACCTCCAGCAGGGTGAAGCCCTTAAACCGGCGCAGCACGCGATACTCGCTCCACGCCGCGCGGCCTTCCGCCAGGCGCGCCGTCATGCGCGTGCGATGCACCGGATCGCGCGCGATCGGGCGGTCAATCCGCCCGCTCTCGGTTTTCAATTCGCCTTGCACCAGCGCCAGGTAGATCTTTCTGACCTGCCGGCCGGAGAACTGTTCGGCGAGGCTGCGATGCGCCGCGTCGTTCTTGGCCACCAGCAGCACGCCGCTGGAGAAGCGGTCCAACCGGTGTACAATTCCCGGCCGCATCGCGCCTCCCACGCCCGAAAGCTCGGCAAAACGGTGCAGCAGAGCATTCACCAGCGTCCCCGAATGCACCCCCGCGCCCGCATGCACCACCATGCCGGCGGGCTTATCGATCGCCACCACGTCCGCGTCTTCGTAAAGCGTGGCCAGCGGAATCGCCTCCGCCGTCGCCTGTAGCGGGGCCGGTTCGGCGGGTTGCACATCGATTGTTTCGCCCCCACGCAAAGTATAAGAAGGGCGCGATGCGGCGCCGTTCACCTGCACATAGCCGCGCTTGATCCAATCCTGAATTCGGGAGCGGCTGTAATCTGGCAGACGCACGTTCAGCCAGTTGTCGAGCCGTTGGCCCGCATCCGGGGATTCTACCTGGAAGAGCACGTTATTGCGTGGGTTCGACAGTCTTCTCCACTTCCGGCATTACTTGGGCCATTGGTGCGGCGCGCTTGACCTCGGCCGCCAGCCCGCGCCGGTCGAAAAATTGTAACCGGCACCAGCGGCAGTGAAAGAGGCGGCCTTTGCCGGCCAGGCGTTCCAGCAAGTTAAGCAACCCGCCATGCTTCCCGTCGATCTTGTCGGGCTGCTTGAGACTTACTACCCGGTACGTGCCGCACACCGGGCAGCGGCAGGTGGGACCCAGGTGGTACCGGAAGCGGCGCGGCGCGAACTCTTCGCGTTGGCACTTACGGCACTCATAAATCGCCATATAGCTGAAATGCTCGAAGAATGTCCGGTGGATCCGTCGCAGCTTTCCACCGCACTGTCCGCATCTCATACCATGTCTGTTATAACCCAATTTGCGGAAGCGGCACAAGCCGCGCGACAATGAAAGGGCCTCCTGGCCCTTTCACAACTTTCTATGCTGGACCGCATCACTGTGCATGGCGCGCGCCAGCACAATCTCAAGAACATCGATGTCGAAATCCCCAGGAACTCCCTCACGGTCGTCACCGGACTCAGCGGATCTGGCAAATCCTCGTTGGCTTTCGATACCATTTACGCCGAGGGCCAGCGGCGCTACGTCGAGACCCTCTCCACCTACGCCCGGCAGTTCCTGGACCGGATGGAGCGCCCCGACGTCGATTCCATCGACGGGCTGAGCCCCGCCATTTCCATCGAGCAGAAAACCACCAGCCGCAGCCCGCGCTCCACCGTCGGTACCATCACCGAGATTTACGACTACCTGCGCCTCCTCTACTCCTCCATCGGCGTGCCGCATTGCCCGGTCTGCGGCAACGAAATCTCGCGCCAGACCACCGAGCAGATTTTGCAACACGTGCTGGCGCTGAAATCCGACGATCGCCTCATGGTGATGGCGCCAATGGTCCGCGGCCGCAAGGGCGAATACAAGAAAGATTTGGAGAAACTTGGCCGCCAGGGCTTTGTCCGCGCGCGCATCGATGGCGTTCTGCGTTCCCTGGATGAGGACATCGCGCTCGACAAACGCAAGAATCACACCATCGAAGTGGTGGTGGACAGGCTGCTGGTAAAACCGGGAATCGAGAAGCGCTTGGAGGCGTCCATTGAGACCGCCACCAAGCTCGCCAACGGCCTGGTGCTGATCGTCGTAGTCAACGGCGAGGAACGCCTGTACTCGCAGAAGCTCGCGTGTACCGAATGCGGCGCCAGCATTCCCCAGTTGGAGCCGCGATCGTTCTCCTTCAACAGCCCGTACGGAGCTTGCGAGGAATGCCATGGACTGGGCAGCAAATGGACGTTCGACCCCGCCAAGGTGATTGTGGATTCCGCCAAGCCGCTGTTGGATGGCGGCCTGGGCCCCGGCGCGGGCTCCTGGCAGATGAAGCAGCGCATCGAGGAACTCGCCAAAAAGAACCGCATCAATCTTTCCAAGCCGTTCGAAGATCTCACCAAAAAGGCGCGCGAAACGCTGGTGGATGGCGCCGGCGGATTGCCCGGCATCCTCGCCATTCTGGACGAGACGCACCAAGCCTCGTCCGAAGCCTATCGCGAGTGGCTCACCGATTACATGTCGCCCGCCGAGTGTCCGGCCTGCCACGGCAAGCGCCTGCGTCCGGCCAGCCTCGCGGTCCGCGTGAAGAATTTCGCCATCGGCGAATTCACCGGCCTGGCGATTTCCCGCGCGCTCCTGACGGTGCGCAATTGGGAACTTACCGATCGCGAGAACCAGATCGCCGGCCGCGTGGTTGACGAAATCCGCCGCCGTCTGGAATTTCTCTCCGCCGTGGGCCTGGACTATCTCAGCCTGGACCGCGGCTCCGCCACGCTCTCCGGCGGCGAGGCGCAGCGCATCCGTCTGGCTACCCAGATCGGCTCCAAACTGCGCGGCGTGCTCTACGTGCTCGACGAGCCTTCCATCGGCCTGCATCCCCGCGACAACAATCGCCTGCTCGATACCCTCACCCACCTGCGCGACATGGGCAACACCGTGCTTGTGGTGGAGCACGACGCCGAAACCATCGAGCGCGCGGATTACGTCATCGATCTCGGCCCCGGCGCGGGACGGCTGGGCGGTGAGTTGGTGGCCAGCGGCACGCCCGCCGAGATTGAGCACAACCCGGCATCGCTCACCGGCCAGTATCTCTCCGGCGCGCGGAGCATTCCCGTTCCCGCGTCGCGCCGTAAGGCCAACGGCAAGAAGCTGGTCATCCGCGGCGCACGCGAGCACAATCTGAAAGAGGTGGATGCCGAAATCCCTCTCGGCCTATTCACCGTGGTCACCGGCGTTTCCGGCAGCGGAAAATCCACCCTGATCAACGAGATTCTTTACCGCGCGCTGGCCAAGCAGGTCTACGGATCGCACGAAGAGCCCGGCGCTCACGATTCCATCGAGGGCATCGAGCTTCTGGACAAGGTGGTCCGCATCGACCAGGCCGCCATCGGCCGTACCCCGCGCTCCAATCCCGCCACCTACACCGGCCTCTTCACCCCCATCCGCGACCTCTACGCCATGCTGCCCGAATCGCGCGAGCGCGGCTACAAGCCGGGCCGCTTCAGCTTCAACGTCAAGGGCGGCCGCTGCGAGGCATGCCAGGGCGACGGGCTCAAACGCATCGAGATGAACTTCCTGCCGGACGTGTACGTGACCTGCGATCTGTGCCGCGGGCGCCGCTACAATCGCGAAACCTTGCAGGTGAAGTTCAAGGGCTATTCCATCGCCGACCTGCTGGAAGCCACCGTCGAGGATGCGCTGCCGCTGATGGAGAATCTGCCGCAAATCCGCATCAAGCTGCAGACGCTGCACGACGTGGGTCTGGGCTACGTCCACCTCGGACAATCCGCCACCACGCTCTCTGGCGGCGAGGCGCAGCGCATCAAACTGGCCAAGGAATTGAGCAAGCGCCAGACCGGCCGCACCTTCTACCTGCTGGATGAGCCCACCACCGGCCTGCACTTCGACGACGTCCGAAAACTGCTCGACGTTTTGCAGCGCCTGGTGGACCTGGGCAACACGGTGGTGGTGATCGAGCATAATCTGGATGTAATGAAGACTGCGGATTGGATCATCGACCTGGGCCCCGATGGCGGCGAGTACGGCGGCCGCATCGTGGTATCCGGCACCCCCGAGCTGGTGGCTCGCCACAAGAAAAGTTACACCGGCGAAGCCCTGCGCAAGGTGCTCAAATGAGCCGCTACGCGCAGCAGCCGTTAGATTTCGCAAACTTGAAGACCGTCGGTCTGGAAGAGCGCGGCGGCAAGGTGAAGGTCTCTGATTTCGCCACACCGTACCAACCCGGGTCCGGCGTTGCGGGCCTGCTGGATTCGCTGCCGCACCTGCTCGCCGCCGATAGCTTTCGCGCCGTGGTGGATGCGCTGGCCCGCGCGCGCCAGCGTCAGCGGGCCATCCTGTGGGGCATGGGCGGGCATGTCGTCAAGTGCGGCCTCGCGCCCGTGTTGCTCGGTCTGATGCGCCGCGGCTACGCCACCGGCTTCGTGCTCAACGGGTCGGCCGCGATTCACGATTTCGAGATCGCGCTGGCTGGACACACCAGCGAAGACGTCGAGGCGGTCCTCCCCGACGGGCGTTTCGGCGCGGCCGAAGAGACCGGGGGCGAGATGAACCGCGCCATCGTCAATGGCGATGGCGACGGCATCGGCATGGGGGAAGCACTGGGGCGCGCGCTGGACCAGCGCGGTGTCCCCAACGCCCATCCGGAAGCCAGCCTGCTGCTCAATGCGTACCGCGCCCGCGTCCCTGTCACCGTGCACGTCGCCATCGGCACCGATACGCCGCATATCCATCCGGCGGCCGACGGCGCGGCCATCGGCAGCACCACCCTCCGCGATTTCCGCCTCTTTTGCGGCTTGGTCACGGAACTCCACCAGGGCGGCATCTATCTCAACATCGGATCCGCCGTCCTGCTCCCGGAGGTCTTCCTCAAGGCCGTGTCCGCGGTGCGCAATCTGGGGCATCCGCTCGCCGAATTTACCACCGCGAATTTCGATTTCCTTCAGCACTACCGGCCGCGCGTCAATGTGGTGGAGCGCCCTCACGCCGCGTCCGGTGGCAAAGGCTACGCCATCACCGGGCATCACGAGCTGATGCTTCCCCTGCTGGCGGCCGCGCTGATCGAGAAACATCCATGATCCAACTGCCGGAAGGGCCGGAAGGGCCGGAGGCGCCGGCGCCACTGGAAGCGCTGGAAGCGCTGGAACCGCCGCCTCCGCCAGAGCGCGACCCCTTCTGGAGCTACGCCGACCTCCTGATCTTCGCCGGCCTGGCGATTCCCTGCATGCTGCTGGGTTATGGCGTGGTGAAGGCTGCGTTCTGGATCTTGCATCTTCATCCCGCCGTGAAAACCTGGGAACTGGTGGCCGCGCAATTCGCCGGCTATGCGCTCCTCTTCGCCGTGCTGATGGCCCTCTTCCGCATGGAGTACGATCGCCCGTTCTGGCGCTCGCTCGGCTGGGTTAAAATGCGTCTGCCGTTCTACTCCGCGGTAGCCGGCGGAGTCGGCCTCGCCATGGCGGTATTGCTGCTCGGCGCGCTGCTGCGAACTCCCCGCACCGAGAATCCCCTGACGGAGCTGCTCAAGAACCCGACTTCGCTGATCCTGGTGGCTATCTTCGGAAGCATCGTGGCCCCGGTTTGTGAAGAACTCGTGTTCCGCGGGTTCCTGCAGCCTCTGCTGGTGCGCAGTTGGGGCGCCGTCGCCGGCATTCTGTCCGCCGCCCTACTCTTCGGCTTGCTCCATTTTCAGGAGTACGGCAACTCCTGGCGCCACGTGCTGCTGATTTCGGTCTCCGGCGCCGCCTTCGGTTGGATGCGGCAGGCCACCGGGTCCACCAAAGCCGCGGCCGGCATGCACTCCGCCTACAACGCGTTTCAGTTCGTGCTGTTGCTCATGGCCAAGGGCCTGCCGCACTAGCGGTCAGTTTTCAATCGAACAGTGCTACTTCTTAGCCGGAGTTGCCGCCGGCGCGCCCGCCAGCACCTTATCAATCTCGCGCGTGAGGCCGCTGCCCTCGAAAATGTCCTTCGTAAGCACGCCATACTGCCACTGGTTGCGAATCATTCCGTTGGCGTCGATCAGATACACTGCCGGCAGATCGATGGATTGCGAGCGCACGTAGGACGCCGCCACCTGGCCCTGATCGAACAGCAGCGGGTAGGCGAGTTTGTGCCCGTTGACGAACTGGCTCATGGTTTGCGGATTATCCGGCGGATTGGCTATGGCGATAACGGCCAGCTTATCGGCGTACTTCAACTTCAGGCCGTTGAGCACCGTGCTGAAAGACGCGCAGTGCGGGCAATCGGTCTTCATGAACTCCACCAGCACGATCTTGCCGCGGTAATCGGCGACATCCTTCCATTCTCCGCTGGTATCGATCAGGCAAAAGCCCGGCGCGCGGCGCAGCGGGCTGGCGGCAAACAGGGCAACTCCGCAGAGCAGTGTAGCTACGATTTTCATCATGAAGATTTTACCTTAACACGCGTCTTCAGCCTACTATTTTCTTGAGCGATTCCTCATAGGGTGCGCGCGCCACCCCGTTCTCAGTGATGATGGCCGTGACGTAGCGTGCCGGCGTCACATCGAAGGCCGGGTTCTGCACCTCCGTGCCTTCCGGCGCCACCGCGTGACCGAACACGTGCGTGACTTCGGCTGCCGGACGCTGTTCGATGGGGATCTGGTCGCCGGAAGCCAGCCTAAGATCGAGCGTCGAAACGGGCGCGGCGACGAAGAACGGCACGCCGTTTTCCTTGGCCAGCACGGCCACCGAGTAGGTGCCGATCTTGTTGGCGACGTCGCCGTTGCCGGCGATGCGGTCCGCTCCCACCACCACGCAACCAATTCGGCCCGACTTCAGGAAGTGACCCGCCATATTGTCGGTAATCAAAGTGGTCGGGATGCCATCCTGCTGGAGTTCCCAAACCGTGAGACGCGCGCCTTGCAGAAAGGGGCGGGTCTCATCGGCAAAGACATCGATCTGCTTGCCGCTCTCGCGGGCGGCGCGGATCACGCCCAGCGCCGTGCCGTACCCGGCGGTGGCCAGCGCCCCGGCATTGCAGTGCGTCAGCACGGTCTTGTGGTCCGGTACCAGCGCGGCGCCGTGGCGCCCGATGGCGCGGTTGATGGCGATATCTTCCTCGCGTACCAATTGCGCCTCCTGAATCAGCCGCTCGCGGATCTCGCCGAGAGCCTGGCCGCGAAGCGTGGTGTACAGGCGCTTCATGCGGTCGATCGCCCAGAAGAGATTCACAGCGGTGGGGCGCGTCTTGGCGAGGGTCTCGCAGATCTCGTCCACCTGGGCGTCCAGATCCACTTCGCTCGCATACTGCACGCCGATGGCGACTCCCATGGCGGCGGCCACCCCGATGGCCGGCGCTCCGCGAATGATCATGTCGCGGATGGCCGTGGCCACCTCCTGGTAATTCCGGCAGGTCACGTATTCTTCATGCTGCGGCAAGCGCGTCTGGTCGATCATGACCACGCCCCGCGGCGTCCATTCGATTGTTTCTACCATGTGTGGGCTTACTCTCAGACTATCACTGGAGGGGTAGCGGCTTGATTTTTCCGGCGGGACGCACTCCCGGAAGGCTCGCGATAGTGGGAGTCTGGGTCGCCAGCCAGGTATCCGCGGCTGCCGCGCCGCCGGCTGCGCCTGAGAATGAATTGTCGTCCTTGGCCGTCGGCGGCAGTTGGCTCATCCGCGGATCCAGGGCGGGCAAGGGAAGACCGGGTCGTGGCACTGCCGCGAGGCTCGGGGCCCATTACCGGCGCCCCGAGACTTGCGGCAAAGGTCTAACGGGCGTGTGCCTTGACTACCGAGGACCCCGAGTTCGGGCCATGGCACGCGTCGCATGCTTCGCCCAGCGTGGGCGACGTCATGGTCGCGGCGTGAGCAGCGGTGGCCTTGGTGGTGTGGCACGAAAGGCAGGCGGCGGTGGCCGGGCCCTGCGTGGTCAGGTAATCGCGCGGCGTGGTCTGGTTGATCAGGCCGTCGGGAAGCGGAAGATCGTAGGTGCCGGGCAGATGGCAACGCTCGCAACTGCGGCGGTCGCCCACATAGCCCACGCCGTTGTAGTTGTTGACGCTGCCACCGTGTCCGATCACCGTGAAATCGGTGGTCAGATTCGAGCCGGTGTGGATCTTATGGATCAGGGTCTTGAAGTTGATCGACTCCGGAATATCGCCCGTTTTGCGGACACCGGCATCGGTCACGGTCGGGTTGTGGCAGACCACGCAGTATTCCACGCTCTGGCGGATCCCGCCATGCAGCAGCAGCTTATCGTGGCAAGTGGCGCAGAGTGCCTGGGTGACAATCTGGCGGCGGGCCACCACTTTGGCGCCGTCCACCGGGAAGTAGAAAACCTTGTTGAAGCCCACATCGCGGACCACTACGGATTTCACCGTGCCCGGGTTGATGGTGACGTTCTTAAAGCCTTCGATGCCCACCGCATAGCTGCCCTTGGCAGCCGCGGGTAGCGCGGCGTTGAACGTGTAAACGAACTGGCCGCCCACCACCGGAGCCTTGCGGACATCCTCGGAGACGTAGCCGTTGTAGTCTAAGGTGGAACCGGTCATGACCAGGTTGAGGAAGTCCATCTTGGCGATGTCGACCGAGGTGCCGGTCTTATCGCGGACCGTAAACGTCACGCTCGGCTTCTGGCCGGGCTTGGCGTTGTCCACTCCGGTGATCTCAAACATGACGCCGGGTAGTTGCTGGGAGCGGGTGGCTACCGTGTGCCCACCCTTGATGGAAGCGTCGAATTCGGTCTCGCCCGAAGGCCTGTGGCAGTTGGCGCATTGGTTATCGCTCACCTGCGGCAGATTGACGTGATTTTCGCCGGTGGCGAAATTCACATTATCGTGGCAGGAGCCGCACGCGGCCCGCGATGGGGCGGTGGCGTAAACGCCCGCTTGGGGAGCCTTCTGGTGGCAGACCTCGCAGGTCTTCAGCTCGTTCACGCCCGACGGGAACCCAACCTCGGAGAAGTCCGACCATTTGCCGCGGTGCCAGATGCGGTACGGCGTCCCGGCCTTCACGCTGGGCAGATTCTTACCCATGTGGATTTTGTGAATCAGCACCGGCATGTCCTGGCTAAGTTTGGTGTCGGGATTGATCGTCTGCGGGGTGTGGCAGAGAATGCAAAGCTCCACCGTGGTGCGCGAGCCGCCGTGGCCGATCATCGGGTCGTGGCAGTTGTTGCACACCGCGGTCGGAACGATGGAGCGGGTGACTTTCACCACCGAACCGTCCGGCACGAAGTTGTAAACGTCATTGGATACCTGTGCCCATTCCTCCTGAGTGAGGAACTCGCTCAGGTCTCGCCTGGCGGAGATGCCGATGGCGTGGGTGACGGTAGCGTCGAAGGTGGTGGGCGCCTTGGTCTTGAACGTGTAGGTGTAGTCGCCGTCGGCATTCTTGGTCCAGATGCCGCCGGAATCGTTGGCCGCCTGAATCTGCGACGGGTTGGTGTTGCCTGGTTGGCTCGCTTTCGCGGTGTTGGTGGTGTAGGAAAGATACTGTTTCTGTCCGGCCGGAATGTAGGCCGCGATCAGACTCATCGAAACTGTCCCCGGAGTGGTGATGCCGTCGCGGTCGAGCGGCAGACCCTTGGGATCGGTGATGTTGACGCGGGCGGTGATGGTGCCATCCTTGGCGATGGCTGCGGACGCGATCTTGACTTTGACGCCCGGTCGGACGAAGTTGACCAGATTCTGGTCCAGGTAGGCTGCTTTCTCGTGCTTGCTGTAGCCGGCATTCGGCGCCTTTTGCGCCGCCAGCGGCATCAGCAACACCGCAAGCACCACAATCGCCGCACCCAAAAATAGTTTCTTCGAAGACATTACTTACTCCTTCTACCAAACTCAGGAATCGAGCGAAACCTGACCTGCCGCAGGCGCGGCGTTATCCCCTGACAAGGTCGCTGTTGCGAAACTCGTACGAAATTCGCGACAGAATACCATTAAAGACCACAATATCTCAATTACGGGCTCGCAACAATCTGGAAGATTTCTACACTTGCATGAGAAATCGATAGAGGAGGTGTGGCTGTTTACAACAGTTGGCGGATTTCGGCTTGCCCAAAGAGGCGTGGAACCGATCCACGCCGAGACAAGACTCCTAACTGCGGCGGGGACCCTTACCGTCCCCCGCCCAGCATCTTCAGATCCCTCAGCACGCTCAGCATGCCCGGCACCAGCGTGATCACGAATAGCACCGGCAAGATGAATATCACGATCGGGAACAGCATCTTGATCCCCGCCTTCCCCACCGCCGCTTCCGCGCGCAGACGGCGCCGCGTGCGCAACGCGTCGGCGTACACCTTCAGCGCCTGCGCCAGGCTGGTGCCGAATTTCTCGCTCTGGATGATCATCGCCGCCAAACTCTTGATGTCCTCAATCCCCGTCCGCCGCACGAACTGCTTGAAGCTCTTGCCGCGCTCCTGCCCCGCACGCACCTGCATCACCACCGTGGCGAATTCGTTGGCCAGTTCCGGGTAGATGTACTGCATCTCCTCGCTCACCCGCATCATCGCCTGATCGAGGCCCAACCCCGTGCCCAGCACGATCCCCAGCAAATCCACCGTGTCGGGCAGCGCCTCCTGCAACTTGGTGCGATAGCTCTTCACCAGTCGGTACAGAATCTGCTTGGGGAGGATGAAGCCCAGCAGCAGCGCCGCAACCAGACCGCCCACCAGCGACACCGGGCCGTTGGGGTTGCCGCGTTGCAGGTAGACCGTGCCGGCCGAAAGCGCGAACACGAACAGCAGCACGAAAATGCAATATAGCGCCAGCGCGCTCTTGCGCCTGATGCCCGCCTGCGCCAGCAGTTTTTCCGTCCCGTTCATCCAATCTTCGCCGCCGGGGACCAGCGCGACGATGTACAGGAACCGGTCCAGGCCCTGCGCAGATTTCTTGCGCCGCGTGGCCCGCGCCGCCACCACCATGGCCTGCGATTGCAGTGCCTCCAGGCGGTCGCCCAGCGGGTCTTCCTGCGCGCGGAATAGTTCGATGCCGGTCCACAAAAGCAGGGTTAGGGTCCCCCCTGTGAACAGGAAGAGGAGCAGGCCGGTCACGATCGCCATTTCGTCATCCTCCTCATACCTTGACGTTGGCCAGCTTGCGGATCACCAGAATGCCCACAATCTCCGAACAGATCGCGTAGATGAAAAATTTGATGCCCACCGGATCGGTCCACAACAGCCGCACATAATCCGGCTTTAAAATATAGAAGCCGATGCCCACCACCAGCGGCAGGCAGCACAACAGGGCGGCGGAAAAACGCTGCTGCGCAGTGTGCGCCTTCATTTTGGCCGCCATGTTCAGGCGCTCACGCACCAGGGTCGAAAGGTTCTCCAGCACGCTGACCATGTTGGCGCCGGTCTGCCGCTGCAAGATCAGGCTGGTGATGAAAAACTTCAGGTCGAGCAGCGGTACGCGCTTGCCCAGCCCGTGTAGCGCCGGTTCCACCTGAGAGCCCAGCGCCAGTTCTTCCATCAGCTTCTTGAACTCCATCTTCACCGGGTCGCTGGTCTCCGTGGCGATGGTCTCCAGACCTGAGTGGATATTGTGGCCGGCGCGCATGGTGCGGGTGAACAGATCGATGGCGTCGGGCAGCATCTCTTCGAACTTTTTCATCCGGTGCGCCCGTTTTTCCATGATGTAGACTACCGGCGCAAAGCCCAGGATCACCGCGAACAGAATCCGTAGGAAGAAAATCATGCCGAACAGCGTCGTCAACAGAAAACAGCACACCGCCAGCGCCACGCTGAGCCCGAAGACGTCGGCCGCGCGGTACTTCAAATTGGCCTGTTCGATGATGGTCTGCAAACGGCGCAGCACCCCCACCCAGGTCACCAGGTCGCCCAGAAAGGCGAACTGTCCGCGGTGCTCCCGGCGCAGCAGTTCCGGCGCCTTCTGGCTGCGGCTGCGCATGTGCGCGCGCAGTTCGCGCAAGCGGCCGCCCAGCCGGTCCGAGGCTTCCTGCTCCGGCACGCTCCACACGTAATAGCCCGCCGCGTATAACGCGATCGAGAAGAGCACCCCCGTAATCAGGAAGAAGCCCAAACTGCTCATCTATTTCTCTTTCACCTCGTGCGTCTCGTTGAAGATGGAAAGCGGAAGATGGATGCCGTAGGATTTCAGGCGCTCCAGGCAGACCGGATGATTGCCGCTGCCGCGAAAGAAGCCCACCACCTTGCCGCGCGGGCTGATGCCGGTGCGCTCGAACTCGAAGATATCCTGCATCTCCACCAGATCGTTCTCCACCCCCATCACCTCGGCGATGCCCGTCACCCGGCGCGTACCGTCCGCCAGGCGCGAGCAGTGCACCACAATGTTAATCGCGCTGGCCAGTTGCTGGCGGATGACCTTATCCGGCACGTGCTGGCTGGCCATCATGACCATGGTCTCCAGCCGCGAGAACGCGTCGCGCGCGGTGTTGGCGTGCACCGTGGTCATGGACCCGTCGTGCCCCGTGTTCATGGCTTGCAACATGTCCAACGCTTCGGGTCCGCGCGATTCGCCCACGATGATGCGGTCGGGCCGCATACGCAGCGTGTTGATCAGCAGATCGCGCTGCGTGATGGCGCCGGCGCCTTCGATGTTGGCCGGGCGCGTTTCCAACCGCACCACGTGTCCCTGTTGCAGATTCAGCTCGGCGGTATCTTCGATGGTGACGATGCGCTCTTCCTCCGGGATGAACCGGGAGAGCGTGTTCAGCATGGTGGTTTTGCCGGAGCCCGAACCGCCCGAAATCACAATGTTCAAGCGCGCTTCCACGCAGCCGCTCATGAAATCCAGCATGCCGGTGGTGAAGGTCTCATTCTTGATCAAGTCCTCGGTGGTGAGCACCCGCTTGCCGTAGCGCCGAATCGACATCACCGGACCGATCAGCGAGAGCGGCGGGATCACCGCGCAGACGCGCGAGCCATCGGCCAGGCGGGCGTCCACGATGGGCGACGAATCGTCAATGCGCCGGCCGATGGCGCTCACGATGCGCTCGATGATCATGCGCACGTGCGCGTGGTCCTTGAAGCGGATGTTGGTTTCCACCACCCGGCCCGCTCGCTCCACGTATACGTTGTCGAAGCCGTTTACCATGATGTCGGAGATCGAGGGGTCCTTGAGCAGAATCTCAAGCGGACCCAGGCCGAACACTTCATCCAGAATTTCTTCGACCAGTTTCTCGCGCTCGCCCATCGTCATGGGCAGCGACTCGTCGATGATAAGCTTCTCCACCACCGTGCCGATCTGCCCGCGGACGCTATCCTTATTCAGGTCTTTGAGCTGTTCGGGTGTCAGCGAGTTGACCAGCTTCTGGTGAACCTGGCTTTTTATTTCGAACCAACGGTCGGCTCCCGAACCGGGACGGACAGTGCTTCGGCTACCCATG
The DNA here is from genome assembly GCA_025361425.1 of Candidatus Solibacter sp. Lineage (GTDB taxonomy): Bacteria > Acidobacteriota > Terriglobia > Bryobacterales > Bryobacteraceae > Solibacter. The sequence goes on from JANYAH010000037.1 coordinate 64,464, forward strand.
ATGTGCTCTCATTATGCCGTCTTCCCCATCGCCTCTGTGGCTTCGCTCTTCTTGCCGCCGGTAGCTTTATCGACGAAGGCGCGGAATACCCGGTCCAACTCGCCCGCCTGTTCACGGTTTGCCACGAACGGCCGGCCCTTGTTGATGGATGCGATCACCGCCGGAGAACTTGGAATTCCGTAGAACACGGCCTGGTTCAGCGTCTGCTGGATCTGCTCCAGGCTGGCCTGATTGCTGGAGATCTTCTTGGTGTAGCGGTTGACCACCACTTTGATCTGATCCTGGTTGAGGCCCATGCGCATCAGGAAGCTGATGTAGCGCTGCGCGTTACGGATGGACGGAAATTCCTGGTCGATCACCAGGAACACCGCCGCCGAAACCTGCGCCGCCGCCAGCACCAGGTCGTTCGAAATATTGCGACCCCCATCGATCGCGATGGCGTCGTACTTCTCCACCAGGAAGGTGGCGAACTCGCGCAACTGGTGGTCGCTGAAGTGGCCGTGCTGCTCCAGCGCGTCCGGCGGCCCCACCAGGAAGAAGCCCAGCGGGTCGCGCGTCACAAAGCCTTCGAACAGCGCCTGGTCCAGGCGCTCCAAGTTCTCGCCCACTTCCATAAGGGTGTACTGCGGCGAGGCGCCGAGTTGCATGGCCACGTCGTTGCCGATCCAATCCAGGTCGATGGCGACGGTGGAGACCTTGCGCTGCGCCAGGACGCTGGCGAAGTTGACCGCCATGGTGGTGGTTCCCACGCCGCCTCGGGTGCCGATGAAAGTATAGATCTTGCCCAGCTTGCTTCCCCCGCCGCCGCCGTGGCGCGGCGCGCGCTCCAGGCGCCCCATGGCCTCGCGGAACTCGGTGCGCTTGATGGGCTGGAGCAGGAATTCATTGGCCCCGGCGCGCATGCACTGGATCACCGTCTCACCGTCCGCGCTGAAGTTGCTCACCATCACGAACAGGTCCGGCGCCGCCTGCTTCACTTTCTCGATGGCCTTGATGGAGCCCTCGGGATCGCCCGAGATATCCACGATCAGGCCGGCGTGGGGATGACGCTCCAGATCCTGCAAGACGCGAATGTAGAGGTTGGCGGCCACCTCCTGGTATTCGGCGACAATCTTGACGTCTGGAAGATTGATCAGGCTGTCGCGCACACTTTCGCGGAAATGCTCGTCGCTCGAAGCGACCAATAGAGTTGTATTAGGCACAGGTGTCCTTTCTCATGGCAGGCAGTTCCCCGCTTCGTCGCACCCGGCGCTCTGGAGCGGCATGCTGGTGGCGAATGGTGGTATCTTGACCGGCGGCAAGTGGAAAAACGTCGAAAGCCCCTTCGTGAACTGGTAGGTGGTCACGCTCACCGTCACCGCGTCGGGGACGCAACCGGCGCTGCAATCGGCCCCCGAGGCGCAGGCGAACGGCGCGAGTTGCCCGGTGGCGGGGTCCAGCGAGAAGTAACTGACTTCGATGCCCGCTTCGCCGTTCTGGAATTTGTCCATATCGACCATGCGCGGCACGTGGGTAGTCATGTAGGTAGTGACGTTGCTGCCGTCGCCCATCCAGCAGTGGGTGGCCGCGTAGTTGGCGCCCTCGCGCGTGAAATCCACCACGCTGTGCCACACCCACAGCATCTCACTTACGAACACCACCATAAACGTAAGTGGCAAAATCACCGCGCCATAGAGCAGCGCGAATTCAATGGAAGCCTGTCCCGAACGGCGGCGTCTCATGTGGGACAGGCATCCTGGCCTGTCTCGCCCGCGTGCCTGCGGCTCGCGCTCATTAAGAAGAAGACAGGCCGGGAGGCCTGGCCTACTCTGCTCATGACCCGCCCCCGTATGCCACCACGGCCTTCGGCCTGAGCGGGATCGCGTCCGTCAACAGGTACGGAATCCGCGGCTGCACGATGAATCCGTCGGGCATCGAAACGGTGAGAATGTCCGGCCGTTGGGCGCCCACCGGCGTGCCGCATCCAGCCACCGCGCAATCGCCCAATGTCAGCGTCACCGGGTCGATACACTGTGTGGTCACCGTAATCATATCCGCGGTGAGGCCGAGGATGGCGGGCGGGCCGCTGCCGTCCGTGCTCCCGGTGAGCGCGAACTGTACGGCCGCGGTGATGGTGGCATCGCCGGCATCGGGGCAAAAATTCACCCCGTTCTGCACCGCCAGATAACTGGCGATGGTGTTCATCGTCTTCTGGAGCGTGTAGTAGACATAGGTGATCTTGCCGAACTGGACGATGCCGCCGATTAGCAGGAACAGGACCGGCAACCACATCGCGACTTCGATAGCCATGCTGCCGTTGCGCCCGCGCCTCATCGGTGGAGTACCACCTTCCCCGGGCCCGAGGTCACCGGAGCGGGACAACTCCGCGCGAAGCGGTCGTCGATGTACCCCTGCTTGACGGGCATCGGGCTGCCGATGTAGGTCGCCACGAATCGGCCGTTCGGGTCGGAGGGATTGAAGGGCGTCCCGTCCGCATTGGGTTGCAATAGGAACTGGCGAAAGCCGAGCACCACCATCGGCGCGGCCGAAATCGGCGCCAGAACATCCACCACCGGCACCGTGATCACGCGCCGTCCGTTGCCGAAATAGGCGGAGTAAAGATCCTGCGTAACACCCGGATCGGTATCGATGGGAGCGGCCGCCGCGAGCGCCGAATAATCGGTTACCGCCGTGGTGCAGGCGGCCGGCAAGGTGGCGTTGTCAACCCGGGAAAACAGGCCGCACAACAGGGCGGCGGCCACTGGGGGCAGGGCTGACGCACAACCCGGCGGTACGGCACTGAAACTCGGGCTGCTCCAAACGGCTTCCTGCGCATCGCCGATGCCGGCGCATCCAAGGGGAATCGGTGAGCCGGTGGGGTTGGGTGTGGTGGAGGACATCAACCCCGCGGCGCCGAGGCGGAATAACTGGTCGCTCTCATCGCTCACCGTGGTGCTCGCCGCGTCATAGCGATTGATGATGGTGTACGGGGCGTAGAGCCCCGAGTTGGGCAGGAAGGGGGGCACGGCGCCGGTGCAGTTGTAGTAGAAGGTGTAATGGGCATCGTCCGTCGGGGCGCCGAATCCGAAATTCGCCACGTCCGAAACGTCTCTGGCCGCAATGGCGAATGGTTCGATGCCGCAGGCGGTACACAGGGGCGCGCTGACTCCGGCAAGAACCGTCACGGCGACCGGCGTCTTGCGCGACGCGCCGGCCGAAAGCAGGCCCCAAAAAAGCAGCGGGGCATCGGCGGTCACAGAGATCTGTACGTGGCGGGCGGTGCTGCCGTCGGCGCTGGCAGAATTGGGATCTGTGCCGAGGGCGCCGGCCACGGTGGCGAAGTAGGCAGGGTCGGCGACAGTGCTGGTCAGGTTGCCGGTGTCCTGGCCCAGGGTCAACGAACCGAAATTGTATTTGTTCAACGCGAGGGTCTGCGTGGCGACCGCGCCGGCGTGATCGAGCGATGTCGTGGTGCCGATCAACTGGCCGGCGGCGGCGATTGCGGCCGCGGCAGCCGCCTGATTGAGTTCGCCGCGCACCAGATATAGACGCCCCAGATCCAGCGCGAAGCCCATCATGCCGAACACTACCGGCACCAGGATCACGGCAAGTTGAAGCGACATGGAGCCACGCAGATTGGCAGGCGGAAGCGCCTGCCCCACAACGTGGGACAGACGCTTCCGTCTGTCAACCCGGGGGCCGCTACTGTTTTGGTATCTGCTGGCCACGGGGTCCTACAAACTCAGGGTCCTTGACGGTTGTTTGGGAACTGCTTCGCTTGCCGGCCTTGGACTTCCTGGCACCCGCGGGAGCTGCTGCCGGCAGGAACGTGGCGGGCATCTCGGGCAGTTTGGCTTTCTCTTCGGCGCTCAGCGCCTTGACGAAGTGCGGCGTCACCACCACCAGCAGTTCGTCGGCGGATTTCTGCGTACTGCGGCTGCGGAAAATCTTGCCGAGAATTGGCAGGTCGCCCAATCCTGGAACCTTGGACATGGTTTCAATAACGCGGTTATCGATCAGGCCCGCGATGGCGAAGCTCTCGCCGTCCTTGAGGATGACTTCGGTTTCGGCGCGGCGCTGGCTGAGCGCCGGAATCACGAATCCCTGGAGCGTGACCGCGTTGGCGAAATCGAGGCTGCTTACTTCCGGCGCCACCTTGAGATTGATCGAACCCTGGGGCGTCACCGTCGGCGTGAATTCCAGCTTCACGCCGAAAGGTTTGAACTGCACCGTAATGACGGGCGCGGTGCCGCCGCCGGTCGGCGTAGTGGTGATGGTGGGGAAGGGAAAACTGCCACCGGCCAAAAACGTGGCCTCCTTGCCTTCCACCGTGATCAGGTTCGGCTCGGCCAGAATCTGCAGTAGGTTGCGCTCTTGCATCGCCTTGATGGTGGCGCCGATGTTGAGGTCCGGACGGAATGCGAAAAGGTTGAGCAGGTCGGCGAAATTTACCGTGGGCGCGCCGCCGGACGGCTGCAACTGGCTGAAGCGCGGCGCCTGAAACTGCTGCGTGCTGGTGGTGCCGATCATCTTACCGTTGGTACTGAATAAGTTGAAGCCGATCTGGGTGAGCGCCACGCGGTCGATGGCGGCGAACTTCACTTGCAGCAGGATCTGGCGCGGTTCGGGGGGCGGCGGCGATTGCAGCAGGTTGATCACGTTCTTGGCGCGCGTGGCTGCCATGCCGGCCAGGCGCTTTGCATCCGCGTCGCTCTTCACCGTACCGCTGAGCACGATGGTTTCGCCGGTACCGGTCACGCTGATGGGCGAGCCGGCGGTGTCATTGATGGCCTTGGCGAAGCTGTCCCACTCGGTGGTGTCCTTGGTGACGTAAATCTCGTAGCGGGCGGGGTCCGCGCCGGTCTCCCAGACGACCAGGGTGGCGCGGCCGGGGCCTTTGGCGTTGATCATGAGTTCGCGCGGCGAAATCACGATGGCGTCGGCGATCTTGGGCTCGGATATGGCGACCTTGCTAATGTCCCGCGGGAAGGTGAGCAACTCGCCGCGGCCCTCCAGCAGTGTGATGTCGTGGGCTTGCGGTTTGGTGGTCTGCGCGAAGCATCCGGCGGCAACGAGTGTCGCGCACAACAGCTTAGCGATTCTCATCGAAAGGATTCCTGGACGTGCTTGTCTCCGCGATAGATATCCACCACAATCCTCGGCTTCTCCAGTTCAGCCTTCTTGCGCCGGGCTTCCTCCTCGGCGGCGGCCTTGCGCGCGTCGGCCGGCTTTTTCTCGCCGGTCAGCTCCTGCCAGACGTTGGGATCTTCCAGATTGGCTCTGGCGATGTTGGTGGTCCGTCCACGGCGGGCGCGGGCCAGGCGGGCACTGATCATGGGGTCCAGCACTTCGGTGGTGACGGGTTCAGTGTTGGCCGCTCGGGCAGAATCCAGGGGGTTGCGCAGGGAGAGGCTGATCTTGCCCTGGCTCTTGGCCAGTTCCAACTTCTGCGCGTCTTCCGGCAGCAGTACAAGCGTGATAGTGGGCGATTTCGGAGCGCGCGGGTCGACCGTCTGTCCAATTGCCACGGTGCGTCCGGTGGAGATCACCTTCACATTCTGAAGGATGGTGGACGTAGTGGCCTCGGCCATGGAACCGGGACGGGTGAAGATGACATCCACGTGCGAACCGGGCTGGATTAACCCCGCGACGCCAGACACATCGGTGATCTGCACGCTGACGGCGCGGTAGCCGCGGTCGATGGTGGAAGAGACTCCTTCCACGCTGGTCATGTCGGAGAGCTTCGCTTGAAGCACCGGCTCATTGGTATTCAACGGGACCATCAGGACGCGATTTTCCGCGCTTGCAATTTGGAACACGGAGCCCTTGGGGACATCCTTTTCCGGGTAGTTGACCAGCTTGAGGTCGCTCTTTTTCAGCAGCGTACCGATGGGCATGTCGCGCGTAGCCACGACCATGCGCAAGGTCTTCTCCTGCTTCGGCGCAACCGCGTTGGCGTAGTAAAACCAAGTGAGCAGCAGGGCGGACACCCAGGCGGCGCCGAACAGTAAGAATTTTTTCTGACGGTCCATTCAGTCCTTAAGGGCGGCGGGGATTCCGGGCACACGCTCAGACTAGACCTCCGCCCAATACTCTGCCGATGTTCTGTTGTAACACATGCGGGGCGATTAAGTTCCACCAAATACAAGCAAAGTCGCGGTTTTGTCCTGGTACAGGCGGCGCCAGCCGATCTGCTCCAGGGCGGGAATCAGCGGGGCATCGGCGGGCAGCAGCGCGTGGGTGAAACGGAAGGACTCCCAGTACGTATGCCACCCTGGGCGGACCTGCACCAGGCGGGAGTACTGCTTAAGGAAATCGGCGCCGTAGAGGTCGCTGCGCCCGTCGAAGAAGACTTTCAAAGTCCCGTTCGAACGGTAGATCAGGTATCCGCCGAACTTGTCGGGGGCGAACAGGCGGGCGCCGGCCGGGATATGGGGATAAGCAGCCACCGGAAACTGGTCGGCGGGAAACCCGGCGGCGGGGGTGAGGCGGAAGGCCGCTAGCAGCACCAAGGGTATTAAGGCCAGCCCGTGGAAGCGGAGATCCAGCGCGCGCAGATTGGAGCAGTACCTGAGGAAGTTGTGGGGCGGACCCCCTGGTCCGCGGCCGACGCCCTCGTCGGCCTGGTCGGGCTGGATAGGGTGAAGCGGGTCCACGGGGACCTGCGCGGACCAGGGGGCCCGCCCCACACGGAGCCACCGCGCAATCGCCGCATTGGCGATGGGGAGCAGGAGCAGTGCGCAGAGCGGCAGGGCGCGGGCGGAGCGGAGGGCCATCGCCGTTACGAGGATGGCGAGCGCAAAGTGATGCAGGCGCTTCTGCGTCAGGGCGAGGGTGCCGCCAACCACGCCGAGGATGACCGTGGCGATGATTTGCGCGGCCCCCGCGCTATGGAAGTCGAAGGATTGAAACTCGCCGATGCGCGCGAGCAGGTCGGTGTCGGTGAGATAGCGAAAGACGTGGACGTAAAGTTGCAATCCATAGGGATTGAGTAGGGGCGCGAGCGCCGCCACCACCGCGGCCTTGAGATACCAACGGTCTTCCAGCGCGAACAGCAGAGCGATCGCGGGCGCGAGGAAGAAGCTGGCGTGTACGTTGGCCCAGAGGGCGGTGACCAGGGCGACCGCGACCAGGTTCGGCTTGCGCGGAAAGATGGCCAGCAGTAGGAAGATCCAGCTCAGCACGTGGGGGCGCGCCAGCCAGTGGATGTTGCAGGTGGAGAGCAGCAGGGGGGCCATGGCGCAGGCGACCAGGAAGTTGCCGCCCAGTGCCCAGTGGAGGCGAAACCAAAGCCACACTCCGGCGGAGATGGCGGCGGCATAGAAAACAGCTACGCCCTTGAGGCCCAACGAACGGTGGATCCCGCCCGCGGCGGTATCGGCCAGCCATTCCCAGGCGAACCACGGCTGGCCGCCGCGGGTGAACGAATAGGGGTCTGTGCGCGGCAGGTTGCCGGTGGCGAGAATGGCTTCACCGGTCCGGATATGCCAGCCGGCATCGGAATCGCGGAACAGCGTCTGGTATCCCTGGAAGAGGAACAGGCAGTAAAACAGCGTGACGCAGGCGGTGGCCAGTGCCAAATCCGGCACGCACCAACGCAGCAGGATTCCCAGCCGCGGCATGGACTTCCAGCGCTACTGTTGCGCGCCGATGCTGGAGAGGTCGCCCGTAATGCTCTGGTACAGGCTGACAATGCCCTGGGAGAGTTGGTTGACGGTGGTGATGAGGGCGAGCCCCACGGCAGCCACAATCAGCGCGTATTCCACCAGATCCTGCCCCTGCTCGTCACGAATAAAACCTCTGACTAGTGCTTTCATTGTTCCTCTTTGTCAATGGGCGGAGGCGTTTTTGGCCGCTTCCGTCCGCGAATCGTTCATCGGCCCAACGAACAACTTGCGCACGGCGATGGTAAACCGCCGCCAGCGCGTATCCAGCGGCTTGGACTGAAGTGTAGCGGGGTTGCCGTCCAGGCGCGCTACCAATTCCAGGTTCCGAATGGCCGCCGAGTGTGCCCTATTATAGCTGAGGGCCAACTCCAGTTCGCGGCGCGCATCGGGATAGTTGCCTTTTTCCATCCACACCGCCGCCAGGTTGTTATGCGCCGTGGCGGGGTCTGAGGTGGATTGCCAGTTGGCCACCGCCTGTGCGGGGGCATTGGAATGGGCCAACGCGAGGCCCAGATTGTTACGCGCCATCGGCGAGCCCGGGTTGAGTTTGAGGGCTTCCTGGAACTCTCGAGCGGCCTCTTCATTCTTTTTCTGCATCAACAGGTTATAGCCCAGGTTGTTGTGCAGGTAATCGACGGCGGGGGTGAGCTCAAGGGCTTTGCGGTGGGCTGGTTCGCCGAGCGGCCAGAGACCGGATTCGTCGCGCAAAATGCCCAGCCAGGAATAGTACGCGGCGCCGCTTTCCGGGTGAGCTTTGAGAAAACCTTCCAGCTCGGTAATGGCCTCGGGGCGGCGGTTGACGTCGCGTAAGTCACGCACCAGGGCGAGTTGCGCATCGCCGGATTGGGGGAATCGGGCCACCGCGAGGCGGCTGATTTCGAGGGCGACTTCGTGGTACCCACGCTCGCGATACGCCTTGGCGAGTTCCAGCCGTACCGGGATGTTGCCGGGCTCGGCGGCAACCTTTTCGCGCAGGACGCGCAGTGGATAATCCCCGTCCCCGGCGTCGATGGCGTTACGCACCTGCCGGTCCCAATTGCTCATGGGCGCGGAGGTCGGGGCGCCGGTCCTGGGGACCTGGGTTTGATGGACGCAGGAAACCGAAAACGCGGCGCCGGCAGCCAGGAGCGCAGGTAAGTAGCGAGATTTCATGCGTTCGGCTTTTCGGGCATCAGCTTTTCAATCGACAACTTGTCGCCCGGCAGGGTGCCGGATTTTTCAGCTGTACCGGCCGGTAATTCCAAAATCGAATGCGCCGTAAGACAGGCCGACAACCGCCAGGCCGGAACCGCGTGCCTCACCTTACGGACTTTCCGCTGCTTGTCGAGGTAGACCAAGTCTATCGGAAACTTCATGAAAAACGTATGAACAGATTCGCAAGGCACAATCCAGAGACCAGAGCCGGCCTCCAGCCGTGCATGCTTAAGCAGGCCGACACGGCGGGTTTCACTGGTGTCCGCCAGTTCCACGGCGTCGCCCAGGACGGTATTGCGGGTTTGATTCCGCACTAGTACTTTCAATTTTCAAGACTATAACACGGTGACGGGTGATATTGTTGCGGGTAGTAAGTTTGCCTGGTCGAAACTTGTCTCTGGAGTCGGGGTTTAGGCTAGACTAGGACTGAATCGGCCGCGTCCCGATGGGGAAGGACTGTCTATGAAGCACAGTTGTCAGGTTGGTGTGTTGGGGATCGGCCTCTGGCTTTCGTCGGGGCAAGCGGTACACGCGCAGCCGGCGGTCGGCGCCACCTTCGGCGATGTGATCCAGTTGCCGGGCGGTACGCCCTCAGACATCGTGCTGGACGAACTGCGTCATCAGCTTTACCTGGTCAGCAATACCACGAGCCAGGTACTGGTGCTGGACTACACCACGAATCAGGTGGTCGCCAAGATTCCGACGGGAAGAACGCCGCTGGCCGGCGCCATGTCGATGGACGGCAACTTCCTGTACGTGACGGCGAGCGGGCCGCCATCGGCGCTGTATGCGATCGATCTTACCTCCAACCGGATGGCGTACAGCCAGATGCTGCCTTCGACGCCGCAGGGCGTGGAGACAGGCATCGACGGGCGCGTGCTGGTGGCCATGACCGGCACCGGGGTGACGGCGAACGTTCCGCAGAAAACGTTGCAGGTGTTTGACCCGGTGACCAGGACTCTGACCGATGTAGCGGTGCCGGCGCTGACCACCACCCTGGCGCCGATTCCGGCCCAGCCGACGGGCCGGCCGGTGACTACCTTCCCCGGCAAACTACTGCGCACGCCGGATGGCATGTTCATTGTCGGGGTGATTACGCCGGCCAACGGCAGCACGTACATTTTTGTTTACGAAGTGGCTTCGGGGGTGATACTGCGCAACCGGATTACCTCGGGACAGAGCACGGTGATTTCGATGGCGCCGGACGGCTCGCGCTTCATGGCCGGATTCACCATGTACGACACGGCCACGCTGGCCGTGGTGGCGCAACAGAACAACGCCAATGCACCATTCACTTTTAGTTCCGCTTTCAACACGACGCAGAACGTGGGCGGCAGCGTCTTCTCACCGGACGGCGCCACGCTGTATAGCGCGTTCAACACGGCGCCGACTACCAATCCTCCCTCGCCGTCGCTTTCCTCCACACTGCTGGTGAACGATTCGACGAACCTCGGGATCCGCCTGGGCATCAAACTGCGGGAAAGCATCGTGGCCAAGCTTGCGATGACGGGCGACGGTGCGGATGCTTGGGGGTTAAGCGATTCCGGGCTGGTCCACTTGCCGCTGGGGAAGCTGTACGATTATCCGATCCTGGTGCCGGAAACCACGCAGGTGTTCCTGGCGATGGACAACTGCAACCGCGGCCTGGCCTCGGGCGCGCTGAAAATCAACAACCTGGGCAAGGGGCGGTTGACCTACACCGTGGCGGCCAGCCCGAGCCCGGCGCTGGTCTACAAGCAATCGAGCGGCCTGGCGCCTTCGACCATTACGTTCACCATGGAACCGGGACGGAGCGGCGTAGTGCGGCAGCCGGGGACCAACATCTGGACCGGCGCCGGAACCCAGCAGGGCACACCGGTCAACCTGACGCTCTCCTCGCCGGATGCCATTAATATACCGAACACGATCCGCGTCTTCATGAATTACCGGCAGCCGGATCAGCGCGGCATGATCTATCCGGTGCCCACCACGCAGAACAACAACGGCAGCGGGACTGGTGGCAACACATCGGGCAATGAAGGCTTGCAGGATATTCTGCTGGACGAGGCGCGCGGACTGGTGTACCTCACCAATTCCGGCTACAACCGGATCGACGTCTTCGACATCCGGAAGCAGCACTTTGTGAACCCGATACCGGCGGGGCAGATGCCGCACCAGATGGCGATGGGTGGCGACGGGAACACGCTCTACGTGGGCAACACGGGCGGCGAATCGATCGGCATCGTCGATCTGGATCTGGGGCGTGTAGTGGACAGCGTGGTATTTCCGCCGGTGCAGCGCAGCGGTACAGCCAACCCGATTTATCCGCGGTCGCTGGCCATGGGCTACTTCGGGCTGCAATTTGTGATGTCGAACGGCGCGCTGTGGAAAGTGGTGGGCAACCAGGCGTTGCCGCGGCCGGCGGACCCGAACGGGATAGTCCCGGTGTCGCTCACCGGATGCCCGAACTGCGGGATGGTCGCCACCCCGGGCAATGAGTTCGTTCTGACTTTTTCGGGCAACGGGACGGCGTACGTGTACGATTCGACCGCGGACGCATACGTGGCCAGCCGGTTGCTAATTCCGCCGCCGATTCAGGGCTACTACGGATTGTTGGGCGCGGCGCCGGGCGGCGCGTACTACCTGGTGAACGGGTTGATCGTGAACCCGTCGCTGACCACGATTGGCGGATCGGCGACGCCCGGGGCGACGGGCGGCGGATTTCCGGTACAGCCGGTGGGTAGAATCATCAACACAGGCAACCGCAACGTAGCGGCGCTGGCTCCGCTCGATTCGACGCGTTTGCTGCGGCTGACGACTGCGGTGCGGCAGAACATCACCACGGTGACACGGGACGATGCGCGCACCACGCTGGAGATTGTCAACCTGGCGACGGGGGAAGACACACTGGCCGGTGTCGTGCCGGAGAATCCGGTGGTCAACGTTTTCGGCACCACGCGGTTCAATACGAATCCGCGCATGATGGCGGTGAATGCGGCGGGGACCACGGCGTACCTGATCACGCTCTCGGGATTGAGCGTGGTTTCGCTGACGCCGACCGGAACGGATACGCGGCCGGCGATCGACCCGGGCGCGCTGGGCATCGTGAACTCGGTGGACGGCACGCCGGATTTCAAGCCGGGCTCGTTCATCACCATCACGGGCACGCATCTGGCGGACCTGGCGACGGCGGATACCGTTCCGCCGCCGACCGTGCTGGGCGGTTCTTGCGTGACCTTCGGCGATATCGCGGTGCCGCTGCTGGCTTCTTCCAACGGGCAGATTCAGGCGCAGGTGCCGGACACTTTGCCGGCGGGCACGCACGTGGTGGAAGTGCGGTCGCTAAGCACGGCGCAGGCGTCGGACCCGGTGGTGGTAACGGTGAAGCCGGGGAATTAACATTACTGAGTCCGACTTACACCAGGCTCGATAACTGTGGTATACAAGGCATCGTGACTGAACATAAAGTGAAGTGCGATGTGTGCGGTGGATCGGGCCAGTGCACGATGTGCAAGGGGACCGGTAATGGCGGTCAGTGCTCTAATTGCGGGGGCAAGGGCCCGTGTCCGCAGTGCGAGGGTACCGGCCACAGAGAACCCGAACGGGCGAAGTAACCAGTGGGCCGCTGCATTGTGCTCAAGTGAACAGACATCCGTTCTGGCGGCTACTACTATTGTGAGAGCGGCAAGCACATTCTCCGCGAGTTTCGCAGAGCCCGCGGGACGGGAACAATCGATAGCGGGAACGGGCCCGGCCATTAATAGACGGTGAAGACCATGGCTTCGATTCCCCTCAAAGAAGTTGGGCCGCTCCTGCGCGTCGCGGTTCGATATTGGTACAACGACCGTGCACCTCGAATGGGGGCGGCGCTGGCCTACTACGTGGCCCTCTCGCTGGCTCCCAGCCTGGTGATCATACTCGCCATCGCCGGTTTTGCGTTCAACGCCAAGACCGCCGAGGGAGGCCTGATCTGGCAGATTCAGCGGATGGTGGGCACTGAAGGCGCCAAGTTGATTCAGACCATCGTGGAAGGCGCCCACCGGTCCGAACATGGAATTGCGGCCACTGTGCTGGGGTTGATCACCTTGTTTTTCGGCGCCACCGCGGCGGTCAGCGAACTGAGAGACGATTTGAACGCCGTCTGGCAGGTTGTTGACGATCCCACTTGGAGCCATGCCCGCAGCGCGTACAACGTAATCCGAGACCGCCTGCTGTCCCTCGCGATCGTGCTGGGCGCCGGCCTCTTCTTGCTGGCGTCGCTGGTTCTGAATCTTTGGATGTCCACGGCGAGCAGGTACCTGAACCCGGCCGCAAACCCGCACCGGTTTCTCAGTCAGGCCGTCGAGTGGCTGGTGTCTTTTGGGGTCGTCACGGTTCTGTTCGCCCTCATCTTCAAGCTGATGCCGGACGTTTCACTGGAATGGGGCGACGTGACCATCGGAGCGATCCTCACTTCCCTTATGTTCACGGCGGGCAAGTTGCTGCTGGGACTTTATCTCGGCGGGGCTGGCTTCACCGACACCTATGGAGCGGCGGGCTCTCTCGTCATCCTGTTGGTGTGGGTGTACTACTCGGCCCAGGTCGTGCTCTTCGGCGCTGAATTCACCCGAGCCTACACGGACCGACTCGGCTCCCGGTCCCACTTAGTCCGTCTCCCATGATCAGACAATCCAAATCACCCGTCTCCTCCGGCATTCTAAACATCGCCATTCTGGTGGCCGTGGTTGCCGTGCTGTACCTGGCCCGTGAAATCCTGATCCCGCTGGCGTTTGCCGTCACGCTCTCGCTGATTCTGACGCCGGCCATCGGGTGGCTGCACAAACTGCACCTGGGACGCGTCCCCGCGGCGCTGCTGGTCATGATTGTGTCCATAGCGGGCGCGGGCGCCATCGGCTGGGTGATTTTCAATGACCTGGTTGACGTGGCAAATCAGCTTCCGGAATACCGGGAGAACATCCACAAGAAACTGGAGGCGATTCGCGCTCCCAGCACAGGCGCCGTGGGACGGGCCGCCGCCAGCGTGAAGGAACTGGGGAAGGAGTTGGCGAGCCCGTCGGCGCCGGTTGCGCCTCCGTCCGCCAGCGATAGCGCCGGACGGCGCAGCGTCCCGAACGCGCCAAGCAGCCCCGTTCCGGTCCAGGTGGTGGAAAAACCGCCGAACGAATTGTTGTACTTTCGCGACCTGATTCAGCCGTTCCTTGGACCCCTGGGAGTGTTCGGAATGGTGGTGATCTTCAGTCTGTTCCTGATGGTCGGGCACAACGACTTGCGGGACCGCCTCTTCCGCCTTGCGGGAGTACGCCGGCTCAACGTCATGACGCAGGCCCTGAATGACGCCGCTCAGAGGGTGAGCCGGTATCTTCTGCTGCAACTCCTGGTGAATGCCGCTTTCGGTGTTCTGGTTGGCACGGGCCTGTTCCTGATCGGCCTCCCCTATGCCGTCTTGTGGGGCGCGGTCGCGGCAATTCTGCGGATCGTGCCGTACCTTGGATCGCTGATCGCGGCCGCGCTGCCTCTCATCCTGTCGCTCGCGGTCTTCGACCATTGGATGCAGCCGCTGCTGGTGTTCCTGCTGTTCGGCGCACTGGAACTCGTCACCGGCAATTGGGTGGAACCTTGGCTTTATGGAACGCATACGGGGGTCTCGTCCCTGGCCCTCATCCTGACCACGGTTTTTTGGGCTGTCCTTTGGGGGCCGGCGGGCCTGATTCTCTCGACTCCGCTCACCGTGTGCGTGGTGGTCTTGGGCCGCTATTTCCCCCAGTTTGCGTTTCTGCATATCCTGCTGGGCGATGAACCGGCCCTGGTAGAGGAGGCCCGCTTTTATCAGCGCCTTCTGGCAATGGACGACCAGGAAGCCAGGACCGTGATAGACAACTACCGGAAGGACCACTCTCTGCTCCAACTCTGCGACTCTGTGATGATCCCGGCCCTAACCCTGGCCGAACACGACCGACATAAGGGCGCGCTCGATTCGGATCGCGAGGAGTTTCTCTTCCTGAGTATCCGGGAGATGTTGACGGAGCTTCCGGAAAGAGCGGTGGGGCAGGAACTTGGTATCGAAGCCGCCAGCGATGCGAAACCGGCGCCACCAAACGGCCGCATCCTGTGCATTCCGGCTAGCGATGAGGCGGATGAGGTTACCGCGGCCATGCTGGCCCTCCTGCTGGAGCACTCCGGTTGTGTCGTGCTTCCGTTGACACCGGACCCCAGCCTGCAACAGGTTGCGTTCGTTCAACCCGCCGCGGGCGATATTTTCTGTATTTCCGCACTGCCGCCTTTCGCGTTTGCCCACGCCCGGAGGATCAGCCATCAGCTCCGGGTGCGTTTTCCCGGAGTCAGAATCGTTGTGGGTGTGTGGGGATTCGCTGGTGAAACGGAGCGAGCCATGGAGCGCTTTCAGGCGCCGCGTCCGGATAAGCTGGTGACCAGCCTGGCGGACGCGATCCAGGCTGTGATGAACCCTGCCAGTACCGGTTGAGTGCATTCCAGACGGATGCACCCGGCCCTGAGGGCGATGCGTGTGGGGCAGTCGCTGCTCTACGGGGTGAAGGCTAACGACGATGAGTTTCCTGGCGGCGGGGATGGTGCTGGCGGTGGCGGTATTGGCGGTGGCGGTGCCGGCGCTGCGGTATGAGTAGGGCAGGGCGGGACCTCTTCGTCGTGTGTTCCCTTCATGGATGACTATTCGGGAACGTCAGTCGAGCGGAGTTCGAAAACGGAAATTACGTGGCGTCGGCGGAGGGGCTCCCGCCACCGGCGGTCTCGCCGCCGGCGCTGCCGGAGTAGTACCACGTGTAAGGAACCACACGGCGGCAACGCGTAGCGCCGATATTTCCAATTTAAGTTTTCCTGCTGCTCGACGACAATGCCGAGGGACTGAACCCCGACCTGGCCGGCGGGACATGGTCCGAGCCTGCCCGGCTCTGCTATTCATGGAGTATGGACTTCAACCGGTTTACGGAGAAGCTGCAAGAAGCGGTGCGAGCGGGCCAGGGAAAGGCCGTACGTTACGGCAACCAACAAATTGACGTCGAGCACTTGCTGGCGGCGCTGCTGGAGCAGGAAGGCGGACTGGCAAGTTCCATCCTGACGCGTGCCGGCGTCAACGTGGAGGCGTTGGGTAAGAAACTGACCGGCGATCTGGAACGCCTACCGAAAGTCTCCGGGGGTTCGGGCGGGATCGATCAAATCTACGTCACCTCGCGGCTCAACAAACTGCTCGCGTCGGCGGAGGACGAGGCGGCGAAGATCAAAGACGAATATATCTCCGTGGAGCACGTGCTGCTGGCCGCGGTCGAGGTCAAGGACCTCGGGGTCACCCGAGAGCGTTTGATGCAGGCGTTACGCGAGGTGCGGGGAAACCAGCGTGTGACGTCGCAGAATCCGGAAGTCACTTACGAGGCGCTGGAGCGGTATGGGCGCGATCTGACGAAGCTGGCGTCGGCGGGCAAGCTGGATCCGGTGATCGGGCGCGATGAGGAGATCCGCCGCGTGATCCAGGTGCTTTCGCGGCGGACCAAGAACAATCCGGTGCTGATCGGCGAGCCGGGGGTGGGGAAGACGGCGATCGTGGAGGGGCTGGCCCTGCGCATCGTGCGCGGCGACGTGCCGGAGGGGCTGAAAAATAAGGTGGTGGTATCGCTCGACATGGGCGCGCTGATCGCGGGCGCGAAGTATCGCGGCGAGTTCGAGGAACGGCTGAAGGCGGTGTTGAAGGAAGTGCAGGAGGCGGCGGGCGAGATCGTACTGTTCATCGACGAACTGCACACAGTGGTCGGCGCTGGCAAGACCGAGGGGTCGATGGACGCCGGGAATCTTCTGAAGCCGATGCTGGCGCGCGGGGAACTGCATTGCATCGGCGCCACCACGCTGGACGAGTATCGCAAGTACATCGAGAAGGACGCGGCGCTGGAGCGGCGCTTTCAACCGGTGCGGGTGGACGAGCCGTCGGTGGAGGATACGGTTTCGATTCTGCGCGGGCTGAAGGAGCGCTACGAATTGCATCACGGCGTGCGCATCAAGGATGCGGCGCTGGTGGCGGCGGCGGTGTTTTCGAACCGCTACATCACGGACCGGTTCCTGCCGGATAAGGCGATCGATTTGGTGGACGAAGCGGGCGCGCGATTGCGCACGGAGATCGATTCGATGCCGGCGGAGTTGGACGAGACGCGGCGTCGCATCATGCAATTGGAGATTGAGCGCGAGGCGTTGCGCAAGGAGAAGGACGCGGCGTCGAAGGAGCGGCTTGCGAAGCTCGAAAAGGAACTGGCCAATCTCAAGGCGGAATCCGACGCGCTGATGGCTCGCTGGCAGGGGGAGAAGGACGCGGTGCAACGGTTGCGCGCGGTCCGCGGGCAGGTGGAGCAGACCAAGGTGGAGATCGCGCAGGCGGAGCGGCAGTACGATCTGAATCGCGCGGCGGAGTTGAAGTATGGCAAGCTGGTGGGGCTGGAGAAGCAACTGGCGGAGGAGGATGAGAAGTTCGCCAGGCACCAGGTTGGCCCCAGGATGATCAAAGAAGAAGTCGATGAGGAAGATATCGCCGAGGTGGTCAGCCGCTGGACCGGGGTGCCGGTGACCAAGCTATTGAAAGGCGAAATGCAGAAACTGCTCCACCTGGAGGACGAACTGCACAAGCGGGTGATCGGGCAGGATGAAGCGGTGACGGCGGTGGCCGAGGCGGTAATCCGGGCGCGCTCGGGGTTGAACGATCCCGACCGGCCAGTGGGCAGTTTCATCTTTCTGGGGCCGACGGGTGTGGGCAAGACGGAACTGGCGCGGGCGCTGGCGGCGTTTCTGTTCGACGACGAGCGTTCCATGATCCGCATCGATATGTCGGAGTACCAGGAGAAGCACACGGTGGCGAGGATGGTGGGGGCGCCTCCGGGCTATGTGGGGTATGAAGAGGGCGGGCAGTTGACGGAGGCGGTGCGGCGCAGGCCGTATTCGGTGGTGCTGTTCGACGAGATCGAGAAGGCACACCACGACGTGTTCAACGTGATGCTGCAAGTGCTGGACGATGGGCGGCTCACCGACGGGCAGGGGCGCACGGTGGACTTCCGGAACACCATCGTGGTGATGACCAGCAACGTGGGCAGCGCGCGGATTCTGGAGCATCGCGGCGGGTTTGAAGGAGCGGATTACGAGGCCATGAAAGAAATGGTGCTGGAAGAAATGAGCGGACACTTCCGGCCGGAGTTCCTGAACCGGGTGGACGAGATCATCGTGTTCCACGCGTTGAGCGAGGCGCACTTGAAGGAGATCGTGGAGATTCAATTGGGGCGTGTGCGCGCCCGGTTGGCGGACCGGCACATCACGTTGACGTTGACGGAAGCCGCACGGGGAGATCTGGTGAGGACGGGGTACGATCCGCGGTATGGAGCGCGTCCGCTGAAACGGGCGATTCAGAAGAAGATCGAGACGCCGCTGGGGAGGTTGCTGCTGCAGGGGGCGGTGAAGGACGGGCAGGCGGTGACGGTAGACGCGGGGGCTGGGGGGGAACTGAGCTTCAAGGTTTAAGCAAAAACGGTTTGCAAGGGCGCGAAGGTCGCCAAGAACAAGACCGTCAAGGAAAGGGCAGGGGGATAGACGCGGCTATCCCCCTTTTCATTTTCTTACCGCAAGGTTTCGAGGTACTCGCCGGTAGAGGCGTCGATCAGGACGGAGAAGTTGGAGGTACCGGCGGATTCGCCCCAAATGATGCGCCAGGCTGGGTAGGGATGCTTGCTGGTTCGTTCCAGCAGGATCGTGATCGGCTTGCCGGGGTTCTTCTTATCGTATTCGGCGGCATGGCTGTGCGCGGTTTCCATGGCGGTCTTGTAGGCGGCGGGGGTGTCGATTTTAATGGCTGCCATTAGGAACGGAGTGTCCAGACCGCGGGGGCCGCTCCAGGCTTCCTGAGGTCCCGCAAAAGCGCCTTTGTGCAGGTTGCCATCGCCTTCCACGATGGAGTACGTGTAACTGCGCGACTCGCCTTTGGCCGCGGAGACGAATGTGGCCTGCCATGCCGCGGCGGTACCGGGAGCGCCCTCCTTGACTTCGGTGAGGTGCATGCTCTGCATCTTCATGACTTGCGAATCTGGCGCCCAGGAACGGGCCATCTGGTACATCTTGAAGACGGCGGACTGCCCGGTGGCCGGTTCAAGTTTTACCGGCTCCTTCTTCTCGGTGGTGGCCGGCGTGTCCGAACAAGCCGTCAGGATCGCGAGCAGAGCGATGGCGGGAAAAATAAATGGCTTTCGCATAGGTACCCTTGAATCATTTTAGCAATGGGCGCCAGGGTGCGGCGCGTTGTTCACATCCGGCACATAATTTTTGATGGGATAATATTGGCAATGGAGGTGGTATGGCCTCGAAGATTTGGGTAAGGGCAATCACAGCGGCGGCAGCCGTAGGTTTATTGATTCCGGCGTCCGTATTCGGACAAGGCAGAAGCGGGACGACGCCACCGCCAACCACGGGTGGGGGGACCACCGGCGGCACCGGGAGCACGGGAGCGACCACGGGGCGCACCCCACTGCCCTCCACAACCACCACCCCCCCCACCAACACACCGGCGGTGCTCAGCATCCCGCAGCCCATCTTTATCAGCGGCCGCGTGATGTTGGAGGATGGAACCGCGCCTACCGATTCGGTAGTCATCGAAACCGTGTGTAACGGCCGGTCGCACGGGGAGGGTTACACCGACGCCAGGGGCTACTTTTCGGTCGAGCTCGGGGGGCGCAATTCGGTGATGCCGGACGCGAGCGAGTTCGGTTCGTCCGGCGGCATGAATGCCCCCGGCATGACGGGCGGCAACTCAACATCAGGGCCGTTCGGCGGTTCCGGGTCGGCCGAGCGCAGATACATGGGCTGCGACGTGCAGGCCAAACTGGGGGGGTATCGCTCGCAGACGGTGCCGCTGGCGGGACGGCGTCCCATGGACAATCCCGATATCGGGACCATTCTGCTGCATCGCACCGGACCCGCTGAAGAAGGCAAAACGATCAGCGCCGTCTCGCTGGCAGCGCCTAAGGATGCCAGGAAGGCCTACGAAAAAGGGATGGACGCCATCAAGAAAAAGAAATTCGACGATGCCCAGAAGAGTTTCGAAAAAGCCGTGGAGGTGTATCCGAAATTCGCCACCGTATGGTACGAGTTGGGAATTCTGCAGGCAGGCCAGGGAAAGATGGACATGGCCCGTAAATACTGGGACACGGCGGTAGAGTGCGACCCGAAATTCGTCAAGCCATACCTGCAGATTTCGATTCTGGAATTGCAGTCGCAGAAGTGGAAGGGGCTGGCCGACGTTACCGACAAGCTGGTGAAGCTGGATCCATTCGACTATCCGCAGGCCTTCTTCTTTAACTCCGTGGCCAATTTCAATTTGCAGAACATGGACGCGGCTGAGAAAAGCGCGCTGGCCGCGGAGCGGTTGGATACGCGGCACGCACTCCCCAAGGTGAGTCAGATACTGGGCATGATCCTGACGGTGAAGAAGGACTACCTCGGGGCGGCGGAGCGATTCAAGGCGTACCTGAAGTTCGCACCGGAGGCGGCGGATGCCGCTAAAGTGCGAGTTCAGCTTGCCGAGGTGGAGAAGATTACGGCCGCCAGCGCGGCGGCTAAAGAGCAGTAGGAGCGGTAAAGACGCCAGGCCGGGAGGCCTGACCTACTTTCCGGGTACGCCCAGAATGCCGCGGGTGGCGAAGTCGGTCATGGTGAGCAGCAGCAGGATCGCCAGCCAGAGCAGGCCGCCCGCCACCACCAACTTGGTGAGCTTGTTACTGTGGCGGATATGCATGAAGAATAGCGCCACGAGGAGCATCTTCACCGACGCGATGGAAAGCGCGACCACGGTATTGAACGCTCCCAGGTCGAGGCGGGCGACCGCGGTGGTCACACCGGTAGCCACCAGCAGCGCCAGCAGAATCTTGACGTAGCTTCCGACGGAATCGATATGAGTTTGTTCGTGTGGATCGCTCATGATTATTTCACCAGGTGGCGGTCGATCAGATAGAGCAGCGGGAACAAGAAGATCCAGATGACGTCGACGAAGTGCCAGTAGAGCCCGGTCACGTCAATCGGCGTGTAATAGGACGCCGAGAATCTGCCCTTGCGAGCCTGCACGATCAGGGTGAGCAGAATGCCCACGCCGATCACCATGTGCAGCGCGTGCAGACCGGTCATCGCAAAATAGATGGAGAAGAACAACTGGGCGTGGCCCTGGTCGCTGGGCGCGACGCCTTCCAGATGGAAGGCCGCTTGGCCGGGAATGTGGTGCTCTTCAAACTTCTGGTTCCACTCGTAGCCCTTCACGCCGAGGAAGATGCCGCCGAACAGGAGGGTCAGGATCAGGAAAATCAAGATCGCCTTCCGCTGTCCAAGCTGGCCGGCGCGCACGGCCATCACCATGGTGAAACTGGAGAGCAGGAGCACGCCGGTATTGAGGGCGCCGATGATCTCATTCAGGCTGCTGGACGCGATCGCAAACACATCCGGATACCAACTGCGGTAGACGGTGTAGACGGTGAACATGCCGCCGAAGAACATGATTTCGGTGATCAGGAAAAGCCACATGCCGAGCGTGGAGGCGTCTTTCTGCTGCGCCTCGGTATCGAACTGCACGCGAAGCGCGAGAGTTTCCGCGGGAGCGTGGTCAGCCAACTTCGACCTCCTCCGCCATCAGACTGGCGTAGTCGTAAGCTTCGTGGGTGACCACCGGCGTTTCTTCAAAATTGTGGACCGGCGGCGGCGAAGAGGTCTTCCATTCGAGTCCGGTGGCGCCCCAGGGGTTGGCCGATGCCACCTTGCCATAGCGCAGGGACCAGATGAAGTAGATCATGGGGATCACGTAGCCGACGGCCAGGACGCTGGCGCCCGCGGTGGAGAGGACGTTGAGCACCTGAAACTCCGCGGGATACACGTGGTAGCGCCGCGGCATCCCCAGATAGCCCAGGATGAACTGCGGGAAGAAGGTCAGGTTGAAGCCCAGGAAGATGACCAGCGCGGAGAGCTTGGCCCATCCCTCGGGATACATGCGTCCGGTGATCTTGGGCCACCAGAAGTGCATGCCGCCGAGGTAACCCATGAGGGCGCCGCCCACCATGATGTAGTGGAAGTGGGCCACCACGAAGTAAGTATCGGTGACGTGGATATCCATGCCGAGCGCGGCCAGAAACAGGCCGGTGAGGCCGCCGACGGTAAACAGCCCGATGAACCCAAAGGCGTACAGCATCGGCGTCTGGAAGGAGATGGAACCCTTATATAAGGTTGCGGTCCAGTTGAATACTTTGATAGCCGAAGGGATGGCGACGAAGTAGCTGAGGAAGCTGAACACCATGCCGGCATAGAGCGATTGTCCGCTGACGAACATGTGATGGCCCCAAACCAGGAAGCCAAGCACCGCGATGGCCACGCTGGAGAACGCCACGAAGGCGTAGCCGAAGATGGCCTTGCGGGAAAACGTGCTGATGATTTCGCTGACCACACCCATGGAGGGCAGCACCATGATGTAGACGGCCGGGTGCGAGTAGAACCAGAAGAGGTGCTGGAAGAGCACGGGGTCGCCGCCGCGGGCGGGGTCGAAAATGCCGAGATGGAACACGCGCTCCAGGAAGAGCAGCACGATGGTGACGGCCAGCACCGGGGTGCCGAGCACTTGAATCAGGCTGGTGGCGTAGTTCGCCCAGACGAACAGGGGCATGCGGAACCAGGTCATACCGGGAGCGCGCATGGTGTGTACGGTGACGATGAAGTTAAGACCGGTGAGGATGGAAGAGAAGCCCGCGATGAAGATGCCCAGCGCGGTGGCGATCACCCAGCTATTGGAGTACGTCGTACTGTACGGAGTGTAGAAGGTCCAGCCCGTATCGACGCCGCCGGCGATCATGGCGAAGAGGCTGAACGCCCCGCCAATCACCAGCAGGTACCAGCTCAGCAGGTTGAGCCTGGGGAACGCCAGGTCGCGCGCGCCGATCATGATCGGCAGGAAGAAATTCCCCAGCACGGCGGGTATCGACGGGATCAGGAAGAAGAAGATCATCGACACCGCGTGCATGGTGAATAGCTTGTTGTAAGTCTCCGAGCTGACCAGGTTACCCTGCGGCGTCAGCAGCTCCACGCGAATCAGCGTGGCGAAGGCGCCGCCTATGAAAAAGAACAGGGTGATGGTGGCGAGATACAACAGGCCGATGCGCTTGTGGTCCTTGGTAAGGAGCCACGATTTGAGGCCGTGACTGGCGTTGAGGTAATGCTCGCGTTCTTGTGGCGCTGCGGTAATCATATATTTCTAACGATTGGCGGGAGCGGAGCCCGCGATACTGGATTTCTTTGCTGCCGGCTTCTGCCCGGTATCCACCGGGCCGGTTCCCGGTTTCGGACCTAACGATTTCACGTACTCCACCAGTTGCACGACCTGTTCCTCAGTGACCAGCCCCTGGAAGGTGGGCATCACGGGCTCGAAGCCGTATACGATCTTGGCCTGCGGTTGGAGGATGGATTCGCGGAAGTAAGCCTCGTCGGCCAGTACAGAGCCGCCGCCAGCCAGTTGCACCTGCTTGCCGAAGAGCCCGACCAGGGTGGGGCCGCGGCCGGAGCTGTCTTCCTTGTGGCAGTTGTTGCAAGCGAGTTGTTCGAAAAGCTTCTTGCCGTTGTCGGCCATCGAACCCTCGGCGGCCCCGCCGCTGAGCCAGTCCTGATAGTCCTTGGGCTCCATCACGTACACCCAGCCGACCATGCCGGAATGGTTGGTGCCGCAGTATTCAGCACAGAACAGGTGATACTTGCCGGGCTTGGTAGCCGTGAACCAGGTGGTGGAATAGCGGCCGGGCACCACGTCCTGCTTGGTGCGGAAGGCGGGGACGAAGAAGCTGTGGATGACGTCCTCGCTGGCCATGGTGATCCGCACCGGGATGCCCACCGGAATGTGCAGTTCGTTGATCTCGCGCTGCCCTTCTAAATGCTCCAGCTTCCACATCCATTGCTTGCCCACCGCGTAGATCTGGATGGCGTCGTTGGGCGGCCTGCTGGCGGTAAAGAAAATGCTCGCGCCCCACGTGAACATCACCATTGTGATACCGAACGGAATCACGCTCCACAGGATCTCCAGCGTGTAACCAGTGTGTTGCGCGTGCGGCAGTTCGTTCTCCGAACGGCGGCGATACTTGACGGCGAAATAGAAGATAGCCCCGAAGATCAGCAGCGTGAAGAACACGGTGACCGCGAGCATGAAATACAGCAGGTGATCCACCTCGGGAGCCAGTGTGGATGCCTGTACCGGAAATAGTCTGAATTTTTCCATCGTGTGCTACCCAACCCGCCTAAGAGTGCGCCGGTCGCGGCGCACATCGCGGCGCAGAAAGATGAACAGAAACACGCCGCAGACCAGCGTGAAACTTGCGCCGGCGAAACGCACCAAATTCATCACCATCGCGCCGTACTTACCCGTAGCCGGGTCATAGTGGAAACAGAACAACAGAATCTGATCCACCGCGCTGCCGATCTTGTTTTGCGAGGCTTCCACTAAACCGAGGCGGACATCGCGCGGCGCATATTCCACCCCATAGAAGTAGCGCGAGAGGCGGCCTTCGGGAGTCAGCACCATGATGCCGCTGGCGTGCGCGAACTGCTCCGTAGCGGCATCGTACTTGTAGTGGTAGCCGATGGTGTCCATGAGCGCCGTGATATTGGCCTGGTCGCCGGTCAGCAGGTGCCAGCCGTTGGCCGTGCCCGGGCGGCCGTAGCGGCGCATGTAGACCTGCTTCTTGCTGGCGGCGGTTTCCGGAGTGTCCTTGGGGTCGAAGCTGACGGCGACAATTTCAAAATCCTTACCCGGGTCGAGCGAGACCGCCTTCAGGCTGCTGGCCAACCCGTTGAGGATCTGGGTACACAGCATGGGGCAGCGGTAATAGACGGGCACGAGAATCACCGGCTTGCCCCGCTTGAAGAACGAGGAGAGCGGGACGTCGCCTCCCGATTCATCCTTGAACATGAGGTCGAGCGGGACCTGCTGGTCCAGCCGCTGATCGATACCGACGCCTTGCAGCGCGCCGGGAAGAGCGGGTTTCAAATTGCTGTCCTGCATTCTGGATTGCTGCGCGGGACCCAGCAACTGGCCGGGTTGGGCGAAGCCGACAGCGGCCAAGGCCAGCGCCAGTATGACCCCGGACCACGGGGTCCGCCCCACAATCAAAGCTCTGAGCGTTCTCATTTCTCCGGTACCTCTTTGGTCGCTGCCGCCGCGACGCTGCGTGACGGCAGGCCGCGTTTGGCCAAAACTTCGATTGCCAGAGCCACCGGAATGCGCACGACGCCCTTTTGCGGGTCCACCCAGGCGTAGCCGTTCAACAATTTATCTTCCTCGGCGCGGATGGCCTTGAGATCCACAATCGGAGTCCGCTGCAACTGGGGTTCGGGGAAGAGTTTGGTTGGCTCCACCGTTTTGGCGACGCTGGTTTCCTCGCGCGACTGAAAATACTTAAACAGCCCGAATAGCAGGCCTAGGGAGACGACGCACACAACAACCAGGCCGATAGCGAACTTGCCGACCGCCCAGACATTGACGTCCGTGGTTTCGTGTCCGGCGTGCGGAGTATGAGGATACTTAGTCTCGTCCATGTTCCAAAACCTCCTCCAGGTGCGGGGCATTGAGCGGCATCAGCGGGCGCTTCTCCAGTTGGGTGAGGAAGTAGGCCAGCCAGAGGCCGACCAGGCCGACGGGGATGGTGAAATCCAGGAAGCTGAGGCCGAAGCTGTCCTTGCGGAAACTGGGAGTGATCAGCCAGTAGAGATCGACGAAGCGCATAAATAGAATGAACACCGCGATGGAGGCCAGCAGTTTGAAATTGCGTTTGAGATCGCGCGAGAGCAGGAGCGCGAAGGGCAGTGCGAAATGGCCGATCACCAGCAGGAGTCCGACGAACTGCCAGCCGTGATTGAGGCGGGCCAGATACCACGGAATTTCTTCCGGCAGGTTGCCCGCCCAGATGATCAGGAACTGGGAGAACGAAAAATACGCCCACACCATGACCATGGCGAGCAGGAACTTGCCGAGATCGTGCAGATGGCGCTGGGTCAGCACTTCCGACATCGGCCGCTGGTAGGATAACAAGACCATCAACGCCGTCAGAAACGCCATCGCGGTCAACGCCTGGCTGACCATGAAGAGCATGCCGAAGATGGTGGAGAACCACTTGGGATCCACCGACAGGATCCAATCGACCGCCATGAAGGTGACACTGAATCCCCAGAAGAGAAGACCCGGGCCGGCCATGCGGCTCATCTTGCCGTGGACCGCGTCGTGGCCTTCGGAATCCTCTTTAAGGGACCAGCGATTGAACCACCAGGCGAGGAACATCCAGCCGGCAAAGTAGAAGGCCGCGCGTCCCAGGAAGAACGGGACGTTAAGGTATGGCGCCTTGTGTTTGAGCAGCGGATCGGCGGCGACCGTGGCGGCGTGCGCCCAGGGATAGAGGTTGTTGATGCCGATCACGATTGGGAGGAACATCACCAGGACCAGCGGCAGCGTGCGGGTGGCGGCTTCGCAGGCGCGGCGGATGACCAGTCCCCAGGCGCCCCCGGTGACGTATTGCAGCATGAGCCACGCCAGCGGCCCGATGGTGAGCGCGATGATGAACATGTACGACCACAGGTAAGAGCGGTAGAACTGGTTCGGCCCAGCGGCGAAGAAGCCGATGGCGCTCACC
>JANYAH010000047.1 GCA_025361425.1 Candidatus Solibacter sp.
CTGTCGAAGGCGGTGATGAAGATCATCGACGAGGCGCCGCGCTACGCGGAAGGCACGGGCGTGCGATTGGAGATTACGGCGCGCAGGGATCTGGCGGCGGTCAAGAAATTGGCTGGAGTGAAGTTGGCGAACTGAGGCAACCTACTTCGCCGGCTGGGACCAGGGCGGCACGATCCCGTTCACTCGCGCGTAGGCGATGGCTTGGCCGAGGTGCTCGGCGATATGCGTATCGATGGTGGCCAGCACGCCGCCGATGGGCGCGGGAGTTCCGAAGAAATCCACATCGCGCGTCAGGGCTGAAGTGGTGCGCACGCCTTCCAGCGCCTGGCGCACGCTGGCGAAGCTTTCGGCCAGCAGGCCCACGATCTTCTCCTTGCTGGCAGGGTCGTGCTCGCTCTTGCCATTCTGCTCGATCTGCTTCATGAGTTCTTCCCGCGACGGCGACTTGCCCGCGACGTTGAGCAGCAGTTGATTGGCGTACACGATGTGCAGAAAGACTTCCTTGAAGGATCGCACGCCCGGGCTCGGACTCCACGCGTATTTCTCTTCGGGAATCGCCTTGGCCAGCGCCAGCACCTGTTTTTCCAGGTCGTTGAACGGCAGCAGCAGTTCGGCCGCCGCCACCAAGGGCGGGACATCCTTGGCATCCAGCAGCTCAACGTCGAAGATCAACTCCGCCTTGGGCGGAATCTTGCCGCGTCCATTTTCGCCATAGGCCAGGGCGTAGGGGAGGAACAGACGGCGTTTGCCGCCCACCTTCATGCCTTCAAACCCCATCTCCCAGCCCGCGATCACCTGCCGCCGCCCCTGCACGAATTTGAGCGGCTTGGCGGCATCCACGGAGGAATCGAACTTGACGCCGTCGCGCAGCCAACCCGTATAGTGGACGGTGTATTCCTGTCCCGGTTTGGCCACCGCGCCGGTTCCCACCTGCACCTCGATATAGCGCAGCGGCGCGGCTTCGACAACGGCACCACCGGCCGGCGGCACCGCGGCGGGCATCTTCGGATCGAAGCTCTGCGCGCCCAGCGAAGCGGCCAGAATTCCCAGTAGGACGGCAAGTCGCATGTCCAGATTATAAGCCCAGGCCGTGCGTGGCCCCCAGCGCGGCGACAGGCGTTCATAGTGCCCCTAGCCCAGTTTCTTGCGCGTAAACGGTTTAGCGAACGCGGCGGGCGGATTGTGCGCGGTGGTGGCGGATGCCTTGCGATAGCACTCCATGGCCTTTTCCTTCTCGCCCAGCTTCTCGTACGTCATGCCCAGCAGACATTGCAGGAAAGGGTCGGCAGGCTGTATGGCCACGGCCTTTTGTAATTCGTCGAGCGCCAGCTTGTTGTCGCCGGTGTAGAGCGCCACGTAGCCGGTCAGGTAGGGGAAGTAGCGTGCCTGCGCCTGGGCCATCTTCGAGTCGCCGTCGAGCTCTGCCTTGGCCGCCGCCACGTGCTTCCAGGCTTCGGCCTGGTTGCCCCGGCGCGCGGCGATCCGCGCCAGCGCATGCTCCAGGCGGAAGTTCCACAGGCTCTTGGGATGGGTCTCGTTACCCGGTTCCCGCAAGCCGAGTTCGGTGCCTTTCCTGTACCAGGTGGCCGCGTTTTCCAGATCGCCGGAATCGATGCACACGCGCGCCGCTTCGTTGGCTATCTCGCCCTGCTGGTAAAAGGCGCTCTGCGGTTCCGCTGCCTCGCGCGTCACCCAGTAGGCGATCACCAACTGCTGGTACTTCACGGTGTTGCGGCAATCGCCCTCGAAGCCGTAGGACATCGCCATCTGGCGCTGGGCGGCGGCCTTGGCGGCGTCGTCGGGGGCCGCATCGATGGCCTTCTGAAAGTGCTGGCGCGCCTCGGCGCCCTTGCCTAGCAGGTCGAGCACGGCGCCGGCCGCGTTATTGGCCGGTATCGAATTGGGATTGGTGGCCAGTTCCTTCTGGTACACGCCGAGGGCGTCCTCGAGTTTGCCATCGCGCAGCGCCTGCTGCGCCTGGCGTATGAATTCGGGTTGTGGACCACCGCGCCCGACCTGAGGAGGCTGCGCGCAAAGAGTGGCGGACCATACAACGGCCGCCGCGGTGAATCGAAGGTAGCGTTGGGCTGACATGGCGAGACGATTATCTCATGCTGGCTTGTCGGCGGGCGGGATGGGCCCGCCCGCGGGTGCGGCCCCGAGGCGGATCCCGCCGCTCGAGAAAATCCTAAATTATGGCCTTTCACTCGACAAATCGGGCAGGTGGTCCATTGGTTCAGAGTGGAAGCTGATGAAAGCAAAGGGTTAAGTTTCACAAGAGTTAAAGGTATTAAACCTGCTAAGTCGTTAGCGGAGGTAACTAAACTTCATGACATCTATTCGCTCCGTCGGCGCGGCGTTAGCCGTGCTGCTCATGCTCGCTTGCGTGGCTTCCGCGGACATTCTGGACTCAAGGGCCGGGCTCGCGACGTGCGTCTATCAACCAGCTTCAGGCTTCTTCTCGAACTGCAACCAGTCGACAGTTGCGATTGGAACCAATCCAGCCTGGCAGGCGGCCGGGCCCAACCAGCCGCTATGGATCTCGTATGCTCAGACCGGACAGGGGGGTGCGAACTTCCAGCCTTACGGCGGTAACACCCTTGCCAACGTGGTCTTTTCGGTGTTTCAGCCCATTAACGCGGGCAATACCTCCGCCCATATCGAGGTGTGGGCTGATGACACGGCAGGAGTGTATCTGGATGGGGAGATTGGAAATTTCGTAACAGGGCAACTGAAAGCCCCGGTCTTCTCACAATCCATCTGCTCGGGTGAGCCGATCGGCTGCCGGCCGCAGGATGGCGGCATTTTCGATATGACCCTGGACGCCTCGGTTGGTCACATGCTCCGCTTTGATGTGTACCAAGTGGGTATCGAGACTAATTCGACATCGAACCCAATGGGCCTCCTCTACACCGGCTCCGCGGTCCCTGAGCCGGGTAGCATTGTACTTCTCGGTACGCTACTTCTTGGAGTGGGCGGTTTGCTCCGGCGCAAATTAACCTGAATCCTACTTCTTGGGACGGTATGCGCCGGCCTGGGAGGTTTGCTGCGCCGCAAGTTCCGCACCATGTAGACGGTTCGGTTTTGTGATCGCAAGCAGTTCAAAATCCGCTTCACGCAACCTGGCGCCGTGTCTTCCGGCGCCAGGTTTTCTTCTCACGCACGAATTTCTTCGGCGCGCTTAATCGATCGCCGGACCGAAGTAGCCTTGGGCAAGCGCGGGCTCGGCTTCCAGCGCTTTGCTCCAGCAGGAGCGGGCTTCTTCCGTTTTGCCGTTGGATTCCAGAATGCGGCCCAGATTGAGCAGGGCCTCGGGCATGTCGGCTTGCTGCGCAAGGGTATCGCGATACAGGCGGACGGCCTTGTCGAGCTGGCCGGCTTTTTCGTACATCAAGCCGGCGTTGTAGAGGACTTCCGGGGAGCGCTCGCCCAAGTCGATGAGGCGCACGTGGAACTCCAGGGCGGTGTCGAAATCATTGGCCTGAATGGCTAGGGCCGCCAAGCCGCGCAGGGCGTCCATGGACTTGGGGTCGGCGTCGAGCATCTTCTCATACAGGCGTTCGGCGTGGTCTCTTTCGCCCAGGCCGCTGTATGCCAGCGCCAGATTGGCGTGGGCCTCGGGCCAGGCGGGGCGGTATTTCAGGCAGCCTTCGAAGGCCTCCGCGGCGCCGCGGAAATCTTCGCGCTGCAAGCGCAGATAGCCCATGCGGAAGCGGGCTTCTTCTTCCTTCGGCGCGCGCTCCAGCACCTGCTTGTAGTAGCGTTCGGCGTCTTCAAACTGGCCTTGGTGTTCGAGGAGCAGGGCGATGTTCCAGAGGGGCGCCAGCGCCTCGGGGCCGGCCTTCATGGCGCGTTCGTAGGCCGTTCGCGCGCCGCCCAGGTCGCCGAGTTGCTCGCGCACGATGCCCAGGTTGGTGTGGGCTTCGCAGGATTGCGCGCGCAGCTTAATGCACTCCGCGTAGGCTTCGGATGCCTGCTCGAAGCGCGTCGATTTCTGGTGTGCCAGCGCCAGGTTGAACCAGCCTTCAAAGTGGCCAGGCACGGCGCTCACCAGCAGAGTGCAGAACTTCGCCGTAAGCGCGTGCTCGCCCGCCGCACAGGCCCACGAAGCCAGGCCTTCGAGCGCCACCGTGGAATCCGGACGCATTTCAAGCAGGTGCTCGGAGTACTCCCGCACCATGTCGAAATCTTCCTTCGCCATGCCGATCAGAATGAGATTGGAGAGCGACTCTTCGGAATCTGGATTGCGTTCCAGAATCTTCTGATAGATCTGCGCGGCCTCGTCCGGATGCCCGAGCGATTGCAGCGCCACGGCCTTGCCGAACTGCGCCTCCTGGTGATTGGCATTCAATTCCAGGCAGCGGTTGAAGCTGAACAGCGCGGACTTGGGATCCTCCTGCCGGAGATGGCAGACACCCAGCCCGAGGTGCGCATCGACGTAGGCGACATCCAGCGTGCATGCGCGATGGAAGGCTTGTGCCGCGTCCTCCCACCCGCCTGCGCGTTCCAGGCACACGGCGAGGTTGAACCAGCCCATGGCATACTGCGGCTTCACCTGGGCGAGGATGCGGTAGCTCTTGGCCGCCTCGTCGAAGTTGCCGAGTTCGAACTGAATATGCCCCATGGCGCGGTAGATTTCGGCCGAGGCCTCGTTGGCGGCAATCGCGCGCTGTAACTGTTTGAGTGCCTCCTCGCGCTTGCCGGCAAGGTGCAGGGTGACGGCTCGTGCCAAATGCGTCTGCGATCCGGCGCTTTTGTCGCCGCCGTCAATCTCGGGCGCTCGTAGGGGCTGGACTTTGGCGGGTGTTCTCATGGCTGTGCTGCTCATTTGTTCTGATACTCCTTGGCGGTCAATTCTGTGGAGGAGAGCCGTACCCAATAAAGGCGCGCCCGGTCATCCGGAGCGCCGGTGAATCCTACGCCTCCCATCGGGAAGCGGTCGTCGTCCCAAGTGTCGATAGTTTTGCCGTCCAGGCTGACGGTGAAACTGTCGCCCGAAACGCGGGTGCCCACGGTCATCGCCGACCGCGGTTTTCCGGGCATGCGCTGTGGGGCCGTAACCGGGGGTTGGGCCACGCCCGCCACTACGGCGCAGCGGCTGAATTCCAGTTCGCCGCCGGGGACCGCGGTGAGCGTGCAACGCAGATACTCGTCGAGGCCGGCGGCGCGCACCACCCAGTTGAGGCTGCGCGTGTCAATCCGCGCGAGAAATTCCAAGTCGTAGTCGATCAATTCCAGAGACGGAACGAATAGGGCGAGCGGGCCGGTGCGCACACCGGCGACATCCACCAGCCAACCCTTCATGCCGCCCATCCAATTGTCCCAGCCGGATCCAAAGTGTTCTTCGATGCGAACCGAGGCCGCGGGCATGGCGCGGGAAGCCGGAGGCGGCGCCAACTCTGGGCCGGCCGCGGCGGCAACCGGGGAGCCGGCGATGGCCACGGCTACGGTGCCTACGAAGGCGACCCTGGGGCAGCCCACAGGCTCGTGCGGAATGAACGCCGTGAACGCGACTTGGCGCACAGGACGCGTACTGGTTGGCGTCAGGGCAAGGGCGAACAGATGAGCTCCGTTGCGCCTGGCAAATCCGGCGGAAGGCGGCAGCACCGCCATACCCCTGGAACGCGGTTCCGAGGGCCTCCACGAGACATCCGTGGTACGCTTGGCCGGCCAGCCGCCGGTGGCCGGCAGGCGGTGTCGCGGGGCCAGGGATCCGGGAAAAACGAATTGGGCGGGCCGCGCTCCATTGGCCACCGCCGGCAGGCAGGCGGGGAACATCGAGATTTCCACTTCCAGGTTGCGGTACGCGGCCGTGGAATCGTGGCGTCCGGGTACAACCCGGCGCGGCGTGCGGGGCCACAACAGGCCGGCAGGCACCGGTGGCCGGCTAAAGAAATCGCGCCAGTTCACGGGCGCAACGCGGAACCCGATGGCAATGGAAACTCGCAGCGCATTGCCTTGCAGCGCATAAGATTTGATACTGCGCGGATCGGTTTGGTGGTTGAGAGCCAGCGGGCGGCGTGGTTGGAGGGCACCAGGGGACAGGCTGGCGTCGCCCAGGTAAACCGGGGCTTCGCCGTGACGCAGCATTCTGAAATCTCGCCGCGCCGGCGGGGGCGCCGGCGAAACGCAGCGCAGAGAGACCAGCGGGGCCTGGGACATCTGTACCAGTAGCTTCGGACGGCGAGGCGGAACCACGGGCGGGGTGCGGCGGCCGTCGATGTGGATGCGTGAGGTATCCGCGCGGCGGGAGGCGCCGGTGGCGGGCAGGCGCGAAGCGCGCGGCGGAGCATACCGGTCCGCTCCGTTGACAACGCGAGGCGGGGCCGGACCGGGCAAGATGGGCGCGAAGGCGGCGGTATCGGTTTTGGGGGCGGGCTGCTTGGGTTCAAAGAACCCGCGGCGGTCGAGGGCCGAGTTGCACATCAGGCGCGCGGCCGAGATGTGGCGCGGATTCTCACGCCGGCGCATGAGGCTGGTAACCTTGTTGGCTTCCTCGAGGCGGTCCATGCCGCGGCGGAGGCGGTGCTGGTTACGATGTTCGCGGGAGCAGAAGTCGCCGTCGCCGCCGACGCGAAGCCGACTTAACGGTTTTCCGCAGAGCTGACAACTTCTCACATTCATTTTCGGGACAAGTATATGAAAATGTTTTCAAAATTACTAGGATAAATGGTGGGAGTATTAAAAAGTTAACTAACGATAACGATTCAGGATGCCCAATCATATCAATAGTTAACAGTCACTGACTCGCATATGATATCTATAAACAAATATCAGAAATAAGTGACAAAATTGGCGCAGATTTGAGTAAAATCGTCGTGAGCCGGTCCAAATGTTTTTTGTCTGGGACTGGCGGAGGATTTCGATGACTGAGTCGACGGCGCGTGCGGAACGTTTTGATTTGCAAAATGCCTCTTCCCCCTTCTATTTGTGGGAAGTCCCGCAAAAACCGGTGTCGGTAAGGATTCCCTTCAACTTGATCGACCGGCTGGAGCGAGAGGCGGTGGAGAATTTCCGCTCGCTGACTTCGCGCGGTTCGGAGATCGGTGGCTTGCTGGTGGGGGATGTCACGCAGGGAAATCCGCTGGTGGTTTCCATCGCCGACTATGATTTGATCGCGTGCGATTATAGCCGTGGCCCGCTGTACCGGTTGAGCGACGCCGATCTGGGGCGCTTCGAGCAAGCCATCCAACAAAGATTGGCCGCCGGGCGCGGGGTGGCGGGATTCTTCCGCAGCCACACACGCAAAGGCATCTCGCTGGACTCCGACGACCTGGCGCTCTTGCAGACGCGGTTCCGCGACCCACATCATCTGGCCCTTCTGGTGCGGCCGTTTGCCACCAAGGCCAGCACTGCCGGCATTTTCATCTGGGAAAACGGCAAGGTGACGGGAGAGACCAGTTGCCTCGAATTTCCTTTCCGTTCCAGCGAACTGGGTACCGGCCATACGCCTGAAACTCCGGAGAACAAGGCCGCGGCGCCTGCCGCGGCAGCGCCGCCGATGAAAGGTCCGGTCCGTGCGCAGATCGTACCCATCGCGTCGCGCCGCGAGATCTCACTGCCGCCGATGCCGGTGGCCGAGCCCACGCGTCCGGCCGCGCCGGTGACGCCCGCGCCCGCACCAGTACGTGCGGCAGCGCCCGCTGCCATAGTGACGGCGCCCGCGCCGGCAGTGGAAGAAAAGATCGCGATTATTGCGGACAAAACCGCCAAAATCGAGAAGCCGGGCAAGAACGAAAAGTACGACAAATACGACAAGTACGAGAAGGCAAACAAGGCCGACAAGGCCGCGAAGGTGGAGCCCCCGGCGAAGGTCCAGCGCCCAAGCAAGGCAGACAGCGTGGAAGTGAAAACGGTTATTGTGGAGGCGGAAACCGCCGCGCCCGAGGCCCGCGGCGGCAAGGGGATGAAGCTTATCCTCGCGGCGGCCACCAGCGTGGTTCTCTTTGTAGCCCTGTTTGTATACCCCGGCGTGCTGCGCAACAACACGAAGCCCCTCGCACCGGTGCGCCAGGACTCGTCTCAGTTGCAACTGCGGGTGGAGCGCTCGGCGGGCGAATTGCTGCTGACCTGGAACCGCGACTCGGAACCCATCCGGAACGCCAGCAAAGCCGTGCTTTCCATATCCGACGGCGACCGGCACGAGAACGTGCAAATGGACCTGGCCCAGTTGGCCATCGGCAGCATTATGTACTCGCCCTCCGGCACCGACATCAGCTTCAAAATTGAAGTGCTCGACAAAGCGCAGAATAAGACCACCAGTGAATCGGTTCGGATGCTGCGCCCGCCATCGCCGCTGCAGGAGCAGCAGGACGCGGCCGCGAAGGCGGCCGGTCTGACGGCGGGAAACAAACCTGTCGCCGGTGGGGCGCCCCCGGCCGGCGCGGTCAATCCCAGTGAAGAGCAACTTGTGGAACAGCCGTCGAAGCCTGCGGCGGCGCCTCTGAAGGCGTTCCAGGCCGCGGCGCTATCGCAGAGACTGCGCCCAGCGGCACCCACGGATATGGCGGATGCCCCCTCCGTCAGCGCGGGCGACCGTGCCACCACGTCGGCAATTCCCGGTGTCAACGCGGCTGCGGTGGCTCCGGCCCCGTTCGCGCCCGTCCCGCCTGCCGCCGCCAGCACGCCCGGGGCGAATTCCCCCGCTGACACCAAGGCGAAATCCGGCGGCCAGATACAGTCGGCCGTTTTGATCTATCGTAAGGACGCCGAGTACCCTAAGATCGCCAGACAGACGGGCGCCAAGGGTACCGTAACGCTGACTGCGACCATCGGTAAGGACGGCAATATCAGGTCAGTGAAAGTGGTCTCCGGCCACGCGATGCTGACCAACGCGGCGGTGGAGGCAGTGAAGCAGTGGCGCTACCGCCCGACTCTGTTGAACGGGCAACCGGTGGAAACCGAAACCCAGGTCCTGGTCAATTTCCTGGGCGACCGATAGGCGCACGGGGTAACGCAGGGGGTGCGCTGAACCGCTGGGGCGTTCCTCCGTCAGTGATAAGCTATCCGGATGCGAATCGTGGCTCTCCTGTTGGCCGCTTCAGCCCTAGCGTCCGCTACCGATGTCCTGACCCACCACAACGACCTGGCGCGCACCGGCGCCGTGATCGACGAAAAACTGCTTTCCCCCGCCACGCTAAAGGATCAAGCT
Source organism: Candidatus Solibacter sp. (assembly GCA_025361425.1). Lineage (GTDB taxonomy): Bacteria > Acidobacteriota > Terriglobia > Bryobacterales > Bryobacteraceae > Solibacter. The sequence goes on from JANYAH010000047.1 coordinate 9,152, forward strand.
TTCGGCAAGCTCTTCTCGGTTGTGGTGGACGGCCAGATCTACGCGCAGCCCCTGGTGGTCACCGGCCTGGCGATCCCCGGCAAAGGTACGCGCAACGTGGTCTTCGTGGCCACCATGCGCAACATGGTCTATGCCTTCGATGCCGACGCCGCCGAGCCATCGCCTCTGTGGAAAGTCAGCCTGGGCGCGCCGATGCCCTACGACCGGATCCCCAAGGACGCCGGTGCGTTAATGGGACAGTACAACATCCGGCCCTACATTGGTGTCACCAGCACGCCGGTGATCGACCGGGCGAAGCAACTGATCTACGTGGTCGCCAAAATTGCGGAGCCGCAGTGCCCCGGCGCGGAGGCCGCGACCGCCGCCTGCCCGGTGGTCCATCGCATCCACTCGCTCGATCTGGCCACCGGAGCGATCGCCCATCAAGCCGATATCCGAATTCCCATGACCGCGGCCAACGTGCCCACCGAGGATGTGGCCCGCCGCCATATACAGCGCGCCGCCCTGCTGCTGGCCAACCAGAAGGTCTATGTGGCCTTCGGCTCCCACCAGGATGCGCCCCCGTGGCAGGGCTTTGTCATCGCCTTTGACGCCGAAACCCTGCGCCAACAGGAGCCGGCCTTCTGCACCACGCCCGGTGGGGAGATGGGTGGCATCTGGCAAGCCGGCAACGGCCCGGCCGCCGACGCCCAGGGCAACCTCTACGTCATGACCGGCAACGGCAGCTTCGACCCCGCCGGCCATCGGCAATTCGGCAGCACGTTTCTCAAATTGAGCCCGCTGCTGAAGCCCATCGATTGGTTCGCTCCGGCCAACGTGAGCGCGCTGAATTTTTTGGATATCGACCTGGGCTCGTCCGGCCCCATGCTGATGCCGGACAGCGATGAAATGGTGGGAGGCGGCAAGGATGGAAAGCTCTTCGTGCTCAAGCGGGACAAGCTCGGCGGCCTGCAACAGCATCATTGGCCGCATGATCGCGTCAATCCGCCAGTCCAGTTCTTTCAGGCAGCGCGCCCGTGGCGGATTACCTTGCTCAGTTGGTTCCCCTTCCTGTTTAACGCCGGGTACCATCACAACCACGGTTCGCCGGTCTATTGGAACAGCCGCTTGAAAGGGCCCACTATTTACCTCTGGCCCGAAGAGGACAACGTGCGCGCGTTTCACTACGACCCGCGCACCAAGTTCCACACTAAAGCCCTCATCGGCATGATGGGCAACAAGGGCATGCCCGGCGGCTTCTTATCCGTCTCGGCCAACGGCCACGACGACGGCATTCTTTGGGCCGCCATCCCCTACAAGGACGATGCCTGGGTTGAGATTGTGCGCGGCACCCTGCGTGCCTTCGACGCCAACACGCTGCAACTGCTGTGGAGCACCGACGCCAACGAGCCCGGCGACAACTTCGATTTCGCCAAGTACGTACCGCCCACCGTTGCCAACGGCAAGGTGTATCTCCCCTCCTTTTCCGACCGGCTGAACGTATACGGGCTGAATTCTCCCAACGCCGGGACCACGCCCAAGCCCGCGGGGAAACTCTCTAAAGACCCTCGGCATCGCGGTCATGTCAAAGGCGCCAGCGGACATCCTGGACACGGCAAGAAGTAGATTCCGTAGTTTCTGCTGAACGTTCAGCAATCCTACCCGCTCTGTCAAGGCGCATTTAATTAAGAGTTTTGACCCTATTGCTGGCTACTTTGCTCCACCGGAGTTCAGGCGCCGGCGCACTTCATGCATCCACGTCCGCGTCTCAGGAGTATGGGGCACCATTGTGAAATATATTAAGCTGAGGCAGCCAAGCGCGCGGGGTATGGAGTATTCTAGAGCATGCGTTTTTTAACTACGTTGTTGTTTCTGACGGCAATGACCGTTAGTGCTCAGGATGCTCCCAAGCAGGGAGGGGGACGCGGCGGGCCGCCCAAGAACTTGAAAGTTCTGAAGGCGGAGGACGAGCGTGCCGTGATGGGGGCGATGCGAGGCGCTCTCGGTCAGCGGTGTGATTTCTGCCACATTCAGGGCGACAATGCCAGCGACGAGAATCCCAAGAAGCTGGTGGCCCGCAACATGATGGTACTGGTCAACGACGTGAATGCGAAGTTCCCGGACGGGAAGGCCCACGTGAGCTGCTACACGTGCCACCGCGGCAAGACGATACCCGACATGATGCCGCCGCCGGCAGCGCCTCCGGCACAGTAAGAGTAAGTTTCCTGGCTGCGCTCGGATTGGCAGGCGGAAGCGCCTGCCCCACCCGCACAGGGACAGGCGGAGCGTTATGGGATGGGTGATTCCGCCACGGCGCGGACTTCTTGAGGGGACGCGGTGCCGGTGCCTTTTTTCATAATGGTGATGCCGGCGACGAGGTTGCCGAAACGGGTGGCCTGAAGCGGGTCGCCGGTGACCACGAGGGCCATCGCGGCGCCTGCGCTGAAGCTGTCTCCCGCGCCGCAGATGTCCACGGGATTGGCGACGGCCTTGGCCGGTACCCACCGCTGGCCGCTCTCGTCCACCACAAGAGCGCCCTTTCCACCGTGAGTGACAACCAGGCAGCGGGCCTGCATGCGGCGGCGCAACTGCGGATAGTCCACGCGTCCGAGGGCGCGTAGCGAGGCGGCTTCGGCCTCTTGCTGGTTCGGCTTCACCACGGCGTGGCGGAAGTGCTCGGCGCGCAAGCGGGAATCCACCCAGATCAATTTGTCGGGCCGGGCGAGAGCGAGACGGGCGAGCGAAGCGCGCATGGCGGGTGTGACCACGCCGCCCTGGCTGGTTTCGGCCTGGTCGGAGACCAAAATCAAATCATACGAAGGTGCGGTGCGTTCCAGGCGCGCGATGAGTTCCCGCTCCACCGATTCCGGCAGTGGATTGGTATAGACGAAATCGACGCGGGGCAGGTCTTCTTCGCCGGTCTGCGCGTTGATCAGCTTCGTGTAGGTGAAGGTGGGGACGGCGGGGGCGTCCACCAATAATTCGTGCGAAATGCCGCGCAGGGCGAGGGCGGAGCGAAGTTCGTAGCCGAAGCCATCGACCCCCACCATGCCGAGCACGGCGACTTCGCCAGCGCCGAGCGCGGCCAGGTTGCTGGCGATGGTACCGGCCGCCCCCGGGGTGACAGCGGTAGCCACCACGCCGATGCGGGGGATGCCGGTTTCGCGCGATGGGAGGGCCAAGGCAGGGTCGTAGCGGCACCAGCGGTCCAGGCAGACATCGCCGGCCACCAGGACGCGGAGCTTGGGGAATTCGTCCAGGATAGCGGAGTAGGTCACAACAACCGCCAGAGGGCGGGGAGGGTGGCGCGATGCTCGCCGCGGAAATAGAAGCTCTCGCCGCCATCGGCGACGGTGCGGACCAACATGGTTTTGTGGGGCCGGAAATAGTAGCCGGGATCGGTCTTGGGCAGTTCCTTGCGATGGTCGCCCAGAATGGGTACCAGGTCGAAGACGGCGGTGGCGAAGTGGCGGATGGCGCGCCCTTCCCGATGGGCGACGTTGCGCGCCATGGCCAGCGCTTTCAAATAGACCTCGGGGCCCATAATGGCGGACCCGAAGTTGAGCAGCACGCCACCTTCGAGGCGCTCCACGTTGCGCGCGAAGATGAGGAAATCGCGATAGCTGGCGGCGCCGAGGGCCGCGCCGTCGCAGTTGGGGTGCTCGTGAATAATATCGTAGCCGATGCCCACGTGTACGGTGACCGGCACGCCGGCGCGCCAGGCGGCGGCGAACACCGAAAGCTCGCGGTGCGGGTAGTCGCTGGCATCGATGCGGCGGCCGACGTTCTCGCCGAGGCCGAGCGATTCGGCGGCGGCTTCGCGGATCCACTCGTTCAGTTCGCCGGTTTCGCGCCACAGACCGAACTCGCCGGAGCGGATGTAGCGGTCGACGCTTTCGGTGGTGGCGCCGAAGCGGGCGAGTTCGTAATCGTGAATGGCGCCGGCACCGTTCATGGCGATGTGATCGACGAAGCCGCGCCCCAGCAGGTCGATGATGTGGCGGTTGACGCCGGCGCGCAGGACATGCGCGCCCATCATGAGGATGCGCGCCGCGCCGGCGGATTTGGCGGCAGTGAGGCGCGCGGCGACGGCGGCCAGATCGGGATGCTCAAACGGCGGGGTGGGGTCGCTGAGCGAAAGCCAGCGATCCAGGTGCAAATCGTTTTGACGCTCGGCGAGCGGCTTCACCAGCAGGCGCGAGCGGTCGAACTGTTCATATCGGCTCATGGTTGGTAAATAGCATCGGCAGGAGCACCGGCCGGCAGAGGTAGTTGGGAATGATGTAATCGGCGCCCACTTCGACCAGGTTGCGGCGCTTCCAAGGACTGACTTCGTGGCACTGCGGTTCGTCGGTGGCCATGCCTATGGCGAGACTGCCGGCGCGTTTCAATTCTTCGATCTCGACAGGGCCATCGCCGAAGCCGAGCAGATGCTGGGGGCGCATGCCGGGAAGCTGGAGGATGTGCTCGATGAGGATGCGTTTGGAGAAGGCGTCGGGGTCTGGGAGCGCGCCGTAGACGCCGCCATCGAAATAGCGGGTGATATCGAGCAGGGCGGCTTCCTCTTTGAGATGGGCGTCGTCGGTGCCGCTGGCGAGGTAGAGGCGCAGGCCGCGGGCGCGCAGGTCCTCGAGCAGGGCGCGGGTGCCGGGGACCAGGTAGTGGTCTGGCGGGCAGCGGCGCTCGCGGAGTTCCTGAATGCGCAGGCCGGAGACGGCGAAGAGGCGGTTGAGGAACTGCTGCTTGTACGTGCGGGGATCGAGCGGCGTACCGCCGCGCAGTGAGACCTGTTCGGCCAGGGCGATCATCTGGTAGAGGGTGTCCTTGCCGGTGAGCCGCCAGATGAAGGGCTCGACGGCACGGCGGAGATCGTCATGGCTTTCACCGGTGTGGAGGGCGGATAGGACTTCGCGCATCATGAGCACCATAATGTCGACCCATCCGGCACGGATGAGGGAGACGGTGCCGTCGAAATCGAAGAGGGCAATGCGGGCGTCGGGTGCGGAAGTGCCGGGATGGATGGTTTCAACCATGGATCTATCGATTGTAGCGAGCGGTGTGCGTTCCACGCAGAGACGCGGAGAACGCAGAGATAAGCAAAGTTAAACTCAACGCTGCGTTAACGAACATCCTTGGGGAACAGGATGGGGAGCGAGGGTTCGGCGGTGAAGATGCACCGGGCATTGTGGCCACAGAGGGGGACCACGGTGAGGGCGTGTTTGGCGCCGAACTTGTGATGCACGTAGCGGGAGAAAGCCTGGCCGCGCGCGAGGCGGGTGGGGCCCTGGGCCATGGCGGGGCAGGAGGCATCGAAGCCGCCCAGGGGCATGATGTCGATTTCGCCGAGCAGGTAGGTCACCGGTCGCGCCGCGAGTTGTTTCCTCAACTGGTCGTCGGTCTGCCTGGCGGTGTATCCGCCAACGCGATGCTCCAGTCCATAGGGCCACTGGTTGTAAGTGGTGCAGTTGCGGGCGTCGGCGAAGGGACGGAAGTCCGAGCCGCCGGTGTGGGGACGCGTGGCGTCGAGGTAGGCGTAGCTGGAGGGGTTGGAGACTACGTAGGTCACCGGCACGCCCAGGATGTCATGCACGGTGTTGGCCATGGCATAGCGGTCCACATACTGGCCTCCGGCGGAATGGCCGGAAACGACGATGGCCTTGAGGTTGGGGAAGACGTCTTTTTTGGCCAGCTTGCGCAAGATCTCGTCGGTGAAATCAAAGGAAGTCAACTTCTCGTTGTTGGTGGCCGTGCCTCCGGAGCGCCAACTGTCGGCGGTACAACCCCAGCTCACCTCGTTGGGCGCCAACTGGTCGCGGCAACTTCCGGCATTGGACGCGAGGCGCGGTGCGATGACCACGGTATCGTCGAGGGCGCCGCCCAGGAAGGCGGCGGCGAGGGCGGTGCGGAAGTAGTTATCGGCGTCGCGGCCGGCGCCGTGGATCACGATGAGCGCGCGCGTGATCTGGGGGTTGCGGGCGTCGAGCGAGTGGGTGCGGTAAAGCATGGAACGCGCGGGTCCGCCGGGGAAAGTCAGCCATTCGGTGCAGTGGGCGACGGTGGTACACGGCGCCGCCCAAGCCGCGGCGGAGACGAGCAAAAGGGATAACAGCTTCATTGAAAATTAGGGTACAACGTTTCACGCGCGGCGGGCCGGTAGCGCCCTATTTGCCGCATTTAAGGCGAAACGGCACCTTGCCGGAATTGGCGGCTTCGGGCGAGATCACCTGGAGCACGACCCAGCCGTTGGCCGGCCCGTTGAGGAGCCAATCGTAGGTGACGGGCAGGGAACCCGGCGCGGTGAAGTTGAGGGTGAAGGTGGCGGTGGAGGGTTTGTCGCTGCGTACCCAGGTGTATTTTACGGGGCCGGGGGCAGGGGCGGCGATGTGCCCGGTGAAATGCACGCGCGCCGGATGGCAGTTGCCAGTGATGGCCGGCGGATGGTCCAGGGTAGGCTTGAGAGCGAGAGAGGCGAGCAGGAAGGGCAGCATAGTACTTTAAACCCTAAGCACCTTGTCTAATTGCAGGAATTCCTGAATATGGGGATGATCGCTCTTTTGCAGATCGGCGATGGGGCCAAAGAAGATCACGCCATTGTCGTACAGGAACACGACGCGATCGGCCACCTTGTACATCAGATCGAGGTCGTGCGTCACCACCACGCTGGTGAGCTTGAGTTGCTTCTTGAGGCGGACCATGAGATCGCCGAGGTGGTCGCTCATGATGGGGTCCACCATGGTGGTGGGCTCGTCGTATAGGATGCATTGGGGCTGAGCGGCCAGGGCGCGGGCGATGGCCACGGCGCGTTTGTAGCCGGTGGAGAGGTCGGCCGGATAGGCGTCCGCGGCATCGGCGATGTCCACCATTTGGAGTAGGCCGTTGACCACGTCTTCTTTATTTTGGGAGTCGTAATCCTGGCGAAGTTCCAGCGAGAAGAGGACGTTTTCGGCGACCGTGAGCGAATCGAAGAGCGCCCCGGATTGGAAGACCATGGTCACTTTGTGCCGTATGCGTCGCCACTCGGTTTCGGAATAATCGGTAACGTCCTCGTGGGCCACGATGACGCGTCCGCTATCGGGCTTGAGGAATCCCATGATGTTGCCGAGCGTGACGGATTTGCCGACGCCGCTGCGGCCGATGATGGCCACGGTCTCGCCGGGGTCCACGTGGAAGTTGCAATCGACTAAAACCGGCCGGTCGAACGTCTTATAGATATGCCGGAACTCGATGTAGTGGGGATACGGATCACTTTGCGGCATATGGGGCCCAATCCTCCGGAGTGTTAACGTTTTGAAAAAGCGCGAGTTCCGCCACAGCCAACCGCTCCACCGCGATGCCGACCAGGGCGGCGGTGACCTTGCGCACACCGCGGGCGAAATGGACTTCCAAGGCGGCCAGAGCGCGCCGGCGATAGACCGCGCAGAGGGGTTGGGGCAGCCCGTCTGGCCCGTGGGGAAGCAGGACGCTGGCAGGCGACCGCAGGGCTTGGGCCAGCAGTTCGCCGAGAAAAGCGGCAGACAGTTGCGGCATGTCGCAGGCGACGATCAGGTTCCACTCGGTCGAAGTATGATGCAGTGCCGTGAGGATTCCGCCCAACGGACCTTCACCGGGGTAGCGATCTGGAATTGCCGTCAGTTGGGGATGCCCGACCAGCGTCACGTTGCCGGCGGCGCGGGCCACGGCGTGGGCCACGGCGGCCACGAGTTCGCCCTCGCGAAACGGCAGACGGGCTTTATCCCGGCCCATCCGGGAACTGCGCCCCCCCGCCAGCACATACCCCGAGCAGGTCACAAGGAAATGATAACATTAGGTTTTCGTGAAACCACCGGGTTTGGGGGTGGGCCTGCGCGGCGGGCGGGTTTTGGTTATAGTATTAGAGAGAACATTTTGCGCCAATTTTGTTTTTTACTGATGTTCGCAGGTCTTGCCGGCGGAGTGCTGTTTGGGGCCGGTCCGGATGGTCCGCGACGCGTCATCAGTGTCGTACATTCTGATTTGCGAACCGGGAAGTTGGTGCGGAGCAGGGTGGTCAGCCCCAGGCCGGTCGGGGAAGTCAGAATCGCCGAAACTGTGGTGCCGGTGCGTTTGGTGGGTGTGGACGCGCCCGCCGCGGAGCCCTTTGCGCCGCCGTCAGGCATTGAGGAAGCGGTACGCCGCATTGCCGCGGAGCACGCGCTTTCGCCGCAGTTGATCCACTCCGTGATCAAAGTGGAAAGCAACTACAACGCGCACGCGATTTCGAATAAGGGCGCGCTGGGACTGATGCAACTGATTCCGGCCACGGCGCGACGTTTCGGCGTCAGTGACGCCTTCAACCCGATCCAGAACATCCAGGGCGGGGCCAAATATCTGCGCTATCTGCTGGATCTTTACCACGAGGATTACCCTCTGGCACTGGCCGCTTACAATGCGGGCGAAGGCGCGGTAGCGCGTTACGGCGGGGTGCCGCCGTTCGCCGAAACGCAGAATTACGTGATTCTTGTGCGGCGGCAACTGGAGCAGGCCCGAAAGGCCGCTGCCGCCAAAACAGTTGCGGCGAATGCGCCGTTACAAGCCGTCGAGATTAAGGAAGCTGGTCCCGCCCACGTCGTGGAGATAGTCCAGGCGGACGGTTCCGTGCGCTACGTCTCGAGATAAACGCGATGGTATGAAGCTGCTCGCCGCGCTCGCAATTTCGGCCACGTTGTTGTATGGGCAAAACGAGCGCGCCCCCCTGCGATCCGTCATCGCGATTCGCAACTGGTCGCTGGCCGAGATCACACGCATCGCCGTCGAAGTGACCGGCGACTTCAGCGTTCGGACCGACCGGCTGCACAACCCCGAGCGGGTTTACTTCGATATCCGGAACGCGCGGCCGCGGATTGACGCCAAACGGATCTGGTCGAAGGAGATCAACGATAAGCTGGTGCAGCGTGTACGGGTGGCCGAAACCAATCCCGGCACGACGCGCGTTGTGGTGGATTTGAATGGTCCGGTGGAAGTGAGCACGTCGCAGCTTTCCAATCCCAACCGGCTGATCATCGAACTGCGGGCCGGCAGTGGGCCCACGATTTTTACCGAACCCCAACAAATGGCGGTGAAGCCGCCTCCGGCCATCAGGGCGGAGATTTTCAAACCCGTTGCGCCAGTGGGCAAGCCGCCGGGGCCAGTGGAGCAGCCGCTGTTGCAACCCGGGACGGACACGTCTGGCCTCAAAGTGGAAGCGCAGCCGCTACCCGATAAGCTGAGGACGGCGCCGCCAGTCAAGGCCAAATTGGCGCCGCCGGCGAAATCCAAATCGGCGCCGCCCGCCGTGGTGAGCGCATATCTGCCGGTGGAACTTCCCGCCCCATCGGCGGAGTCTCGCGGCGTTTCCCGGCCGGTCTCTCTCAAAGCCGAGCCTCCGGTGCCCACTGCATCCACCCCACCTCCAGCCTTGCCTGGCGAGTTCGGCAGGGCGGCCAAGCGCAGCTCAACCGGAGGCAGCTCGCTGACCCGCGCGCTGGGGCTCAAGGTGGGGCGCATCGTGATCGACGCCGGGCATGGCGGGCACGACCAGGGCACGCAAGGTCCCCACGGTTTGCTGGAGAAGGACCTGGTGCTGGACGTCGCGCAGCGCGTCGGCAAGCTGATCGAAGGGCGCATGAGCCTGGAGGTGATTTACACCCGCTCCGACGACACGTTCATCCCTCTGGAGGGCCGGACGGCGATTGCCAACCAGAACAAGGCCGACCTGTTTCTGTCCATCCATGCGAACTCCTCGAGTATCCCGCGGATCGGCGGTATGGAGACGTTTTACCTGAACTTCACGGATTCCAGGGACGCGCTGGATGTGGCCTCGCGGGAGAACGCGAGCTCGCAAAAGTCGATTTTCGAATTGCAGGACATCATCCACAAAATTACGCTGCACGAAAAACTGGACGAATCCCGCGAGTTCGCGGGCCGCATCCAGGCCGCGCTTTTTTCATTCTCTTCGCGGAGTCTGCCCGGGCAGAAGAATCGCGGCGTCAAGAAGGCTCCGTTTGTGGTGTTGATCGGCGCCAACATGCCGAGCGTGCTGGCCGAAATCGGCTTTCTGAGCAACTCGCGCGAAGAAACTTTGCTGAAGAAATCGGATTATCGGCAGAGGCTTGCGGAGTCGCTCTATCGCGGCATCTCCAAGTATGCCGAGAGCCTCAGCCACTTCCAGATGGCGGCAAATTGACGCCTCTGCGCGTGCTTTGTTTCCGCCACGTACCTTTTGAAGGCCTGGGACTGATCGAGCCGGCTTTGCGCGCCCGCGACATCGAAGTGGAGTATGCCGATCTGTACCAGGCAGGCGCGCCGATGCCGGATGTGGCCGCGTATGACGCCCTTATCTTCCTGGGCGGGCCGATGTCGGTCAACGACGAGCTGCCCTTCCTGGGCCGCGAGATGGAGTTTATCCGGGCGGCGGTGGCGCGGCGCCAGCCCATCCTCGGCATCTGCCTGGGGGCGCAGTTGATCGCCCGTGCGCTGGGCGCCATGGTTCGGCGGAATGCCGCCAAGGAGATCGGCTGGTACGGCCTGCGCTTCACCGAAGCCGCCGGCAGCGACCGGCTTTTTCAGGGACTCTCCGAGGAAACTGTTTTCCACTGGCACGGTGAGACGTTCGACCTGCCACCCGGCGCCGAGCTTTTGGCGTTGTCCGGTCTCTGCCGGAATCAGGCGTTCCGGATGGGTGAGGGTGTGTACGCACTCCAGTTCCACCTGGAGGTCACGCCGGAAATGATCGTCGATTGGTGTGCGCAGGACGAAAACGGCGGCGATGTGCGCGAAATGGAGGCGGGGATCGACCCGTACTTTAATGCACCCCGCCTAGCGGCGTTATCCGCCGAGGTGTTTGGACGTTGGGGTGAAATGTTACGCTCCTGGGTATGACTCCGGTGGCCCGGCTTGCAATACTGGTGGGGGTAGTGACCTCGCAGGTTCGAGCGTGGAAATGGCCAACGATCCGGAGAAGAAATCGGCCCACGGAGACCAGGACAAACCGAAAGACGCAATCGAGGAGAGAGGGGCAGAAGAGGTTACCGCCCGCGATTGCCCCACCTGCCCGCAGTGCGGTTGGCACAGCACCCGGTTGTCGCACACCAGGAGCATGCTGGACTCCATCCTGCTGAGGTTCTCGCTCCGTGCCTTTCGATGCCGTACCTGTGGCAACCGTTTCCGGGCGCTCCGGCGTGTTCCCAAGGTGTGATCTCGCGGCATGACGCAGGGTCACTGCCAGACTA
>JANYAH010000061.1 GCA_025361425.1 Candidatus Solibacter sp.
CCCGGCAACTTGTCCGCGTTTTCATGGAGAGCGGTAGCGGCGTTTTTGATCCCCGTTGCCGCTGTATCCCGGTTTTCATCGATCTTGTTAGAAGCCGTACGGCCAAGGTCCGATACTTTGTCCTTCACCTGCGCTACGGTATCCGATAGTTTCTCGCCTAGACTAGAGGACGACTCACCCGCGACCTGGTTCGGAAAAACTGTGGCTTTGTCTTGCATACACACGCTCCTGGTCGGATTGTTTGCACGTGCAGTGCCAAGCAGCCACGTTGGCTGTAGCCCAATTGAGAAAAACCAATAACCTCTTATTCTTTGGCTGTTACACTCTTTCATGAATGAGCGGGAGAGCCTTCCATTTACGCACGGGAGATTGTACCGAACTCTAGCGAGCGACCATGCAACTTATGCGAGATCCGGCAATGTATTCCAAACTAACCTTGACCGTACTGAAACAAACGTTCTCCGCTTGGAACGCGCATGATGCACCGCGCCTGGGCGCGGCCCTAGCGTTCTATACCATTTTGTCGATAGCACCGTTAGTTGTTTTGGTGATCGCCATCGTTGCGTTATTTTTTGGACATTCTTCAGCCCAGAATCAACTACTCGGCCAAGTGGAGAACATGATCGGCCATCAGGGATCCGAAGTTGTACGAGGAATAATTGAGCAGGCCCAACAGCCAGCGTCTGGCATATTTGCGTCCATTGCCGGTGTGGTTGTTTTACTGTTTGGAGCCTCCGGTGTTTTCGGCGAGCTCCGGTCCGCGCTGAATACCATGTGGGATGTCCAACCCGCGAGTGAGGGTGGGCTCTGGGGATCAATCAAACAACGTTTCTTTTCTTTCGGCATGGTCTTGGGCGTTGGATTTCTTCTCCTGGCCTCGTTGGTGATCAGCGCCGCTTTGGTGGCGCTAGGCAACTTTTTCGGCGGACTTCTGCCCATGCCTGAATTCGTGCTGACCGCGAGCACGTTTGTGGTCTCATGGGCCGCCGTTACGGTTTTGTTCGCGCTTATCTTTAGGTACGTGCCAGGAAAGAAGATCGCTTGGAAAGATGTGTGGCTGGGCGCAGCGGTTACAGCCTTGCTGTTCACGGTCGGGAAACAACTCATTGGGCTTTACCTAGGTCATGTTGCTGTCGGTTCGGCTTATGGCGCTGCTGGATCGCTGGTGGTAGTGACTGTTTGGATATACTATTCGGCGATAATTTTTCTCTTTGGAGCCGAGGTCACCCATGTGCTGGCATCCCACAGAGGCCAGCCAGGAGGCCTGTCACTCTAGGCGAGGCCCCGCTCTGTGGGGTACGGCACTGTCCGCGGGCCGGGGTGTGAGGAAACACCGGCGTACCCGGCTGCGACGACCGGACCTTCCCATGCCACGGGAAACTCGCGCAGGCAGCGCGGACATATGTACTTACCGTGCATGGGCCACATAACTTGGCTGTGCATACTCTTACACCAGGTGGAGCGAATCCAGTCAATCATACTTCTAACCTCCGCTTATTTACGCCTAAACAGTCCGCGTAAGACCTTGTCGCCCTTCTGATAGCAATTTACGTTCCGAAGTCTGGTGGCGGATCGCGGTGGGCCGTCACAGCGCGTACTGTGCTGTTCAATACAAAACAGCTTGACACCGGCGGTCGTTTAATCGTACGATTTAAGTGATCGATTTAATCATACGAATGACCGACACCAAGGAAAAGATTCTGGACACGGCGGAGCGGCTCATCGGCGAGCGGGGCTACGCCGCCACTTCGCTGCGCCACATCATTGCGGAAGCAGGCGTTAACCTAGCCGCGGTGCATTACCATTTCGGTTGCAAGGAAGATCTGCTGGATGCGGTTGTGGTACGCAAGGCGGCACCGGTGAACGAGGCCCGCCTCGCCCGGTTGGAGCGCGTTGAGGCGGAAGCGGGCAGCGGTCGGCTAGAGGTGGATAAGGTACTGGAAGCCTTCTTCCTCCCGACGGCGGAGATGGCCAGCCGTAGCCCGGAGTTCGTGCGCCTGATGGGACGAATGCACGCGGAAGGCATGATGCCGGGGATTATCGAGAAACATTTCGAGGCCACGGTGATGCGGTTCGTGACGGCTTTGCGGCGCGCCCTACCGGAGCTGCCGGAGGAAGAACTAATGTGGCGGGTGCATTTCATGGTGGGAGCGATGGCGCACGCGATCTGCAGCGCTCCGATGCTTCCGCGGATGGCGGGGCATCCGGAGGGCATGGAGCCGCGCATGCAGCGGCTGGTGACATTCCTGGGCGCGGGTTTTCGCGCCGCCCCAACGGCGGGCAAGGAGAAGTAGATGCGATTGGTTTGGTTATTGCTGTGGACGGCGTCACTAGTTGCGGCACCCGTTCCATTGAGCTTGAAGCGCGCGGTGCAACTGGCAGTCTCGCCGGAGGGCAACACACGGGTGCGGCTGACGGAAGAGGCACTGAAACAAGCGGAATCGCGATCGGCGCAGGCGCGCGGAGCTTTGCTGCCGGACCTCTCGGCGGGCTTCACGGATCAGAACCTGACACGCAATCTAGCGGCCCAGGGGATTCAGATCACGATACCGGGCGCCCACTTCCCTTCGTTCGTGGGTCCGTTCACGACGATGGACGCACGCGTTTCGGCGTCGCAGAGCGTCTTCGATTTTAGCTCGATCCGGCGCTTTCAGGCGTCGAAGGTGGGGGTGAGCGCGGCCAAGGCGGATGTCAATGGAAGCGCGGAGCAGGTGGCGGCACAGGTAGCGCGCACGTATCTGGCGGCAGTGCGGGCGGACGCGGACGTGGAGGCGGCGAAGGCCAACGCGACGCTTTCCGAAGCGGTGCTGAAGCAGGCGGAGAACCAGAAGGCGGCGGGCACCGGCACGGGCATCGAGATCACGCGGGCGCGGGTGCAACTGGCCAACGACCGGCAGCGGCTGCTGGTGGCGGAGAACGCGCGGCGTGCGGCCGGCCTACAACTGCTGCGCGCCGTCGGCCTGCGCCTCGATACCGAACTGGTGCTGACGGACAAGCTGCAATACATCCCGGTGGACGCGGTAACGATGGAGCAGGCGAAGGCGCAGGCCTTGAACACGCGGCCCGATCTGGAGGCACAGCAGCAGCGCGAATCGACCGCGCGGCTCTCGGCAAGCGCCACCAAATTGGAGCGGCTACCCACGGTAGCGGCATTCGGCGATTACGGGTCGAGCGGAGCGGGATTCGACAATTCCTTGCCGACGCGGACCATCGGCATCTCGGTGCGCGTGCCGTTGTTCGATGGCGGGCGGCGCGACGCTCGGCGGGCGGAATCGGCCTCGCAATACCGGGCGGAGAAGGTGAAGACCAACGACCTCAAGGAGCAGATCGAACTGGATGTGCGCCTGGCGCTGGACGCGCTGCGCTCGGCGGAAGAGCAGGTGAAGGTCTCCCGGGAAGGGCTGGAACTGGCGGAGAACGAGTTGGCGCAGGCGCGCCGAAGGAACGAGGCCGGAGTCGCCATCGGGGTGGAAGTAACCGACGCGCAAAGCCGCCTGGAACGCGCACGCGACAACCAGACCACCGCGCTCTACAACTACAACGTAGGCAGGATCGACCTGGCGCAGGCGATGGGCGCCGTGCGCAAAAGCGTGGAGTGAAGCTTCTATGAGAAAACGAATTCTGATCATCGTATTGATTCTGGCGGCCGCCGGGGCTGCGGTTTGGGCTTTTCGCGGGATGGGAAAGACGCCGGATAACCGCCTGCTGATTTCCGGGAATATCGAGCTGAACGAAGTTACCATCGCGTTCAAAACCGCCGGGCGGCTTGTGGAGCGCACGGTGGACGAGGGCGACGCGGTGACGAAGGGGCAGGTGATCGCCCGCTTGGACCGCGATCAACTGATGACGCAGCGGGAGCGCGAGACGGCGGGACTGGCGTCGAGCGAATCGCAACTGGCGCAAGCCCAGACCGCTGTGGAATTCCAGCGGGCGAGCCTGGCGGCGGACCTGGAGACGCGCCGCGCCGACGTGACCAGTGTAGAGGCGCGCCTGGCGGAGTTAGAGAACGGCGCGCGACCGCAGGAAAAGCTGGACGCCAAGGCCGCCGTGGAGGCAGCCACCAGCGAGGTGGCCCGCGCCCAGCGGGATTGGGACCGGGCACAGACGCTGTATAAGAACGACGACATTTCCACGGCGCAATACGACCAATTCCGCAATCGCATCGAGAGCGCGCAGGCAGTGCTGAAGCAGGTGCGGGAGCGCGAGGCGCTGGTAGTGGCCGGCCCCCGGGTAGAACAAGTCCACGCACAACAGGGGCAGGTGGCGCGGGCACGCGGGGCGGTGAAGATGGCGGAGGCAAATGCGCTGGAGTTGAAACGGCGCGAACAGGAGATCCCCACGCGGCGCGCGGAAATCGCACGATCCAAAGCCAGCCTGGCGCTGATCGATACGCAACTCGCCGACACCGTGGTGGCGTCGCCGGTGGATGGCGTGGTGCTGGTAAAGGCGGCGGATGCGGGCGAAGTGCTGGCGCCGGGCACTACCGTGGTCACGGTGGGCGACATCGATCATCCCTGGCTGCGCGGCTACATCAATGAAACAGACCTGGGGAAGGTCAAAATCGGCTCCAAGGCGCGGGTGACCACCGATTCGTATCCGGGCAAGGTTTACAACGGGCGCGTAACGTTCATCGCCTCGCAGGCGGAGTTCACACCGAAACAGATTCAGACGCAGCAGGAGCGGGTCAAACTGGTTTACCGCGTGAAGATCGAAGTGGAGAATCCGGGGCGCGAACTGAAGTCCAACATGCCGGCGGACGCCGAGATCTTACTGGGGCAGTGATGGAAAACATCATTGAAACCCGCGGGCTAACCAAGCGCTTCGGCGAACTGACGGCGGTGGATCATCTGGATCTCACGGTGGCGCAGGGCGAAATCTTCGGGCTGGTGGGGCCGGACGGCGCGGGCAAGACGACCACGCTGCGCATGCTGTGCGGCCTGATGGACCCGAGCGAGGGCAGCGCGCGCGTGGCGGGCTACGACGTGGCGCGCGAACCGCGGGCGGTGAAGGACCAGATGGGGTACATGGCGCAGCGCTTCGGGTTGTACCAGGACCTCACCGTGGAAGAGAACATGGTCTTCTACGCGGATCTATTCAACATCACCGGGCAAACGCGCGTGGACCTGACGGCGCAGCTTTTGCGCATGACCCGCATGGAGCCGTTCCGCGCGCGGCCGGCGGGACAACTCTCGGGCGGCATGAAACAGAAGCTGGCCTTGATGTGCACCCTGCTGCACCGCCCGCGGATTCTCTTTCTCGACGAGCCGACCAACGGCGTGGACCCAGTCTCGCGCCGCGATTTCTGGACGATTCTGTACCAACTTCTGAAGGACGGCATCACTATCTTCATGACCACCGCCTATCTGGATGAAGCGGAGCGCTGCAATCGGGTGGGCCTGCTGCACAAAGGCAAACTGATTCGCTGCTCGACGCCGGAAGTGATGAAGACCGAGACCGGGTCGGCGAATCTGGAAGGCGCGTTCATCAAAACGATTCATGCGGTGGAAGGTGTGGTGACGGCATGAACTCGGTAGAGATTC
>JANYAH010000080.1 GCA_025361425.1 Candidatus Solibacter sp.
CGAACGCAAGGGTGTGAAGTTTGTCCTGGCGCCGCGACAATTGCCGAGGAGTGGCGTCGCGGAGATCGCGGTCGGGGGCCAGCAGCCTGGCGGGTCAAATGGGGGCGTATTGACAACGACGCTGAGCATCGCGCCGTAGTCACGCGCACGGAGTTAGGCTGGCAGTATGAACCGTCGCAGTTTTCTCGGCTGGGGCCTGTCCACGCCCGCAGCCGCGTTGTTCGCACAAACGGGAGCACCGCGGGAAGAACCTGTCGAAGCGATGATGCCGGATGCCTCGCCCGCCATCGCGCTCAATCATCTGGGGTTCCTGCCCGGAGCCCGAAAGACGGTAATTTTCCGCTACTCGGGCGAAGAGGGCCCGGCCGATTTTCAGATCCGCGATATCGGCGGGGGCGCAGGGGCCGTGCGCCAGACTCTTCCGCTCAAACGCGAAACTAGCGATGTGATCGATTGCCTGGTGGGCGATTTCAGCCAGATCGACCGCGAGGGCATGTACCAAATCTCGATCGCGGACGAACTCTCCACGCCATTCTTCATCCGTCCCGACGTGTGGCGCCGCACGCTGCCCAAAGCGGCCGGATACTACCGTTATCAGCGCTGCGGTGTTGCCGTTCCCGGAGTACATGCCGCCTGCCATCTGGACGACGCGCGGCGGCGCGACAACGGCCAGCGGGTGGACGTGACCGGCGGCTGGCACGATGCGGGCGACCTGCGCAAGTGGATGGATGCCACCCTGCTTAACGCCATCGGCCTGCTGCGCGTGGCGCGAAATCTGGGCGCGCAATGGGATGCGGGCGGCAGCGGAATGGCCGCGCTACTCGATGAGGTGCGGTGGGGCAATCGCTATTTCCTCAAGATGCAGGACACCGACGGATTGGTGTGGGCCGACGTCGCGGGCGGGGTCAACGGCGATAACAGCGATAATCACTGGACCGACAACCGCGCCGGCACGGAGGACGACCGCTACCTCAACCCGGCGAAACGCGGACGCAATCAGGCGCTCTTTGTGACGGTGCAGGCGATGGCCGCCCAGGTGTTCCAGGCGAGCGACGCGGCCTACGCGAAGCAGTGCCTGGCCGCCGCGCAACGCTGCTGGAGTGCGGCGAAGCGCGAGGGCAACACCGGCGATCTGGCCTGGTGGGTGATGGCCGCGCTCGAAATGCGCGCCGCCGCGGGCCGCGACGTGTACGCCGTTGAGGCGGCCCAACTCGGCGGCCAATTGCTGGCGCTGCAAACCGCCGAGTTCGTGTACGGGCAGAAAGAGTTTCGCGGCTTCTGGCGCGCCGGTGAGCGCGACCAGAATCCCTACAGCGACGCGGTACACTCCGCGCTGCCCGCGCTGGCGCTTTTAGAACTGGCGCGCGCGCTGCCTCAGCACGTAAACGCCGCGCGCTGGCGCGATGCCGTGCGCCTGCATCTGGACGAGTATGTAACGCCGCTGGCGGCGCACTCCGTTTACGCCATCGTGCCCTTCGGCGTGTTCCTGGGGTCGCCCACGGCGGAGACTTACCGGCCGCTCGCGGGAGACCTTACCTATCGCTACTTCATGCCGGTGCGCAAGCAGTTCTGGTGGCTCGGCCTGACCTCGCACCTGGAGTGCTACGCGCTCCTGCTGGCCGAAGCCGCGCAGGTGTTCGGCCGCACGCAGTACCGCGATTTGGCGTACCGGCAGCTGGAATGGGTGATGGGCGCGAACCCGTTCGGCTCCTGCCTGATGACAGGGGAAGGCATGCGCAACCCGTATCCGCATTCGCGCTTCGTGGGGCTGATCCCCGGCGGCATCATGAACGGCATCGCGGGCAACACCAAGGACGCCCCGATTCTCGACATGCAGAATGGATTCGACTGGCGGACCACCGAGTACTGGAGTCCGCACAATGCGTATTACTTGTGGGCGGTATCGACGCTGGCGCGAGTGGGATAAGCCACTTTACTGCGCCGGGACGAAGGCGACGCAGACGGCGGCGAAGGCTTCCAGGATGTCGCTGGTCGGGGTCAGTTTGCCGGTTTTGGCGTCGATACGGAAGACCACCACGTTATCGGAATCCTGGTGAGCGGCGAACAGAAAAGCGCCCGTGGGGTCGATGACGAAGTGACGCGGCGTCTTGCCACCCGAGGGGGTGCGCGCCACCGGTGTTAGTGTGCCTTTAGAGGCGTCGATCGCGAACACGCCGATGCTGTTCACTTCGCGCGTGGAGGTATAGACGAATTTGCCGTTGGGATGCACGGCGATTTCGGCGCCGCTCATGTTCGGTGCGGCATCGACGGTGGGGAGCGTCTGTAACTCCTCGAACTTGCCGCCGGCATAGCGGAAGGCGATCACACTCGCCGTCATCTCCGTCATGACGTAAGCAAATTTGCCATTGGGCGTGAAGGCCATGTGGCGCGGACCGGAGCCCGGAGCGATCTTGGTAAACGGCGGATCGTTCGGCGTCAGACCGTCGATTTTGTAGGAAAGAATCTGGTCCAGCCCGAGGTCGGGGACGAAGACCGACTTTCCATCCGGCGAGAGCACGGTCTCATGCGCGTGCGGGCCAGCCTGGCGCTGGCGATTCACGCTGGAGCCCGCGTGCTGCACGAAGGCGGAGGCTTCGGCCAGCGAGCCATCGTCGTGTACGGGATATTCGGCGACGCTGCCGGAGTTGTAGTTGGCGACGAACAGCCATTTGCCGGAGGGGTCAAGCGCCAGATGGCAGGGACCGCTGCCACGCGAAGTCACGGTGTTCAGTAACTTTAACTGGCCGGTCTTGGTGTCCATGGAAAATGCGGTGACACTGCCCGTTCTTTTGCCTTCGAAGTTCGAGATTTCGTTGACCGCGTAGAGGAACTTGCGGTTCGGGTGGATAGCCAGGAAAGAAGGGCTGGTGGTTTCGCCCACCAGGCCGATCGCGGTGAGTTTCCCGGTGGCCGGCTGGAAGCGCCACGCGTAAATGCCCTTACTCTTGTTGGGTCGCGTGTAAGTGCCGACATAGGCGATATACTCGCCCTTGGCGGCCTTGGCGGCCTTAACTGGCTGTGCGATACCGCTGGGCAACAGACAGGCGAGTGCCGCCGCGGAGAAGGATAATGTCGACATAAGTTTCATGGTTATTTGGCTCCCGATTCAGGAAGAGTGTAAAAGTCGTAGGCGATACGCCAGGTGAATTCCTTGCCGGGTTCGATGCGCATATCGATATAAGCTTCTGGACAGACGGTGGTGCGGATAGACCAGAAGACCAATTTCGCCAGCGGCCGGTCTGAGGTCTGGCGGACGCCGGCGTGTGCCGCGGCGTTCTCCACGCGGATGTCGTAGTCCTTCGGCGTATTGCCTTGGCCTTCGAGCGCGGTGTATACCGACTGGCCTTTCTGTAACTCTTTGAGGTAAGTGAACTGATTGCCGCGGGCCTCGGCCATCCCCTTCAGGTCGGCTGTGGCGCGCACGGCGAAGGGGAACTTGACGGTGAAATCAGGTCCGGCGGGCTTGCCGTCGATCACGTAGAAATTGTGTTCGTAGACGCTGGTTTCGATGACCTTCGTCCCGGTGTTTTTGAGGCTGTGCTCCAGCACCAGTTGCGGCATGCCCTTGGTCAGGCGGACGGTTTTCTTATAGAGGTAGGCGTAGCCCGCCGTGTCGCGCAATTCCTGGGTGAATTCGACGCGGTCGGGGAACTGTTTGACGGTCCACTTACCGGGATCGGTAATCTCGTAAGTCTTAAACTGGCTGAATGCGCGCTCCTCCGGTTTGCGGACCGCGCCCACGCCGATCTTGACGAAGCTTTCACCGGTCTTCACGTCGTTGTAGCCCAGGCCCATGCCGTTGCTGAGGAACTCTTCCACCGGACCGAGGATGGAATCGTGGAGCTTGGCGTCGTAGCGGTCGAACCACTGGCCGAAGTAGTTGTGGCCCTGGGATTCGAGGCTGGCGATCTGGCCCGACCAATCGAAGCGGGTCGCGCGGTAGTAGCCCCGCTGCGCGTCGGGCAGGTACAGTTTGGCACGGACGGATCCGTTAGAGATCTCGGCCTGTGGAAAGTCCGCGGCGGCGAGCGTGGCGGTAGCTAGCATAAATAGAACGGAAAATTTCAGCATTGTTTGGAATCCTTGAATTGCGGAGAACCGTAACGTATTGTCTCAGGTTTCACCCGAGCGATTTGCCGCGCCGGCCCGTCAGGCCAGTTTCCAAGGCTTGCGGTAGCGGCGTGTCACGTACTGATTGGCGCGGGTGCTGCCCGTGAAGCGTTCTTTCGCGTCGTCCCAATAGAGGCGCTCTCCGGTACGGTAGGCGATGTTGGCGAGAAGTCCGCCCTTGGTCAGGCGGTGGCCGTACTCGATATCGCAGGTGGTGCGCTGCCGCGACTTGATGGAATCCAGAAACTCGCGGACGTGCCCGGGCGAATCCGCAATGGTGGGCGCCGGGGGACGGAAGGACTCCTCCTTTTTGCCCTTCACATACACTTCGTACCGGTTGTAGTTGGTCACCAGAGTGGCCGCGGAGCCCTCGAAGATGACGCTGCTTCCCATCGAGTCGAAGCCGGGGCGCCCCTGCGGGTGAAGAGTCCAGGTCAGGATCAGGTTCGGGTATTCGGAGACCACCTCAAGCGTGTCGGGCGTCTCGCCGGCATCATCCACGCCCCAGCGCCCACCCGTGGCCGAAATGCTCTTGGGCGCCTTCAGGTCCAGCGCCCAGTGGACGACATCGGTGTAGTGGCACCAGAAATCGATCAAGACGCCGCCGGAGTAGTCCCAGAAGTAGCGGTAAGTGAAATGAGAGCGCAGCGGATTGAACGGGCGTTTCGGCGCGGGTCCGAGCCAGAACTCGTAATCGAGTTCAGGCGGCGGCGCGCAATCGGCCGGCTTTCCAAGGGCCGTGTTTCCGGTGGCCAGCGAGCAATCCACGCGATGGATGCGGCCCAGCGCGCCGGACTTGATCACCTCCACCACGCGCCGGTAGGTGGGGCGATCGTTGTGTATGTGGTTCCCCATTTGGGTGATGCGCTGGTGCTGCAGCGCGGCGGCGACCATGGCACGGCCTTCGCCGATCGAGTAGGCCAGCGGCTTCTCCACAAATACGTCTTTGCCCGCTTGGCAGGCATGGATGGCCGGGAGTGCGTGCCAGTGGTCTGGTGTGGCCACCATCACGGCGTCCAGGTCTTTGCGCTCCAGCAACTTGCGGAAGTCGTGGTACTTCGTAGGCTGGTGTCCCTGCACCTTCTCGACGGCCGCCGCGGCGGAATCGAGGTGCGTCTGGTCGAGATCGCAGACGGCCGCCGCGACCACGTCGGGCTGCTTCATGAACTCATTGAGACGCGAGGTCCCCTGCCGGCCCAGGCCGATGAAGCCGATCTGAATCTTATCGCTCGGAGGCGCTCCGGCGTAAGATCGGGAGGCGGTTGCGAGGCCGATTCCCCCTGCCACCACTTGCACGAAAGTTCTCCGGCTGGTGCCGGCGTCCGAACGGTTGGTTGCGAGTTCCGTCATCAGCAGACAGACTAACGCCAAGCGAAGCGCGTACGCAACCCTGCCCGATACCACCCGCGACCCGGCCGGTCTAGAGCGCGGGGCGCGCTGTCGCAAACTGGGCATATCGGCGTGCCTGACCAAACTGGTGAGCCAATCGGAGCTGCGCGAAGCGATCTTCATGCTGCTCTACGCGCTTCTTGACGCCTTCCCGGTCCGGCATGACGGTCCGGACGTTACTGCGGGCGCTGCACGGCGTCAAGGCCGGTCCGGAATGGGATGCAGCAGCGGAGCGCCGGGCCTTCCTTCGGACGCTACGTATTGCGCGGTTGCGGGCGGGCAACTGAAGCCAGCCGTCCGTTTGGGGGTGTCCGGTATTGGATTTCCAGGGCACCCTGTTTTTTCTTTCAAAACCCCAGGAGGTGGGGGCACATAGGCAAGACACCTCCCTGGGCGATGTGAGGCGCTGATGCTCGGTAGAATCCGTCAAAGCGACGATAACGCAGTGTTATCGAGAATAAAACTAGTTTTATCTTGACAATGTATGCGTAATCAAGCATACCTCGGCCATGACGGCATTTGATTCTCCCTCATTGAACCTAAAAGCTATTAAGGCGCTCTATTCGTCGGATCTAGTCGCCAAATTCGTCTTAGATGAGTTTGCATCCCGGCAACGTAACCAACAAAAGACCAAACTTGACCAGCTACTGCTACGCCTCAGCAATGCAGGCAAAGCCGCACCTCGGACAGAGGTAATCAATGTCCTGAGGAAGTTGGAGGAGTTGGGATGTGGGACCTTTGTCACGGGTCGAAAGGGCCATCCAACCCGGTGTGAATGGCAGTACGACCTCGTGAGTGTCGGCAAAGCTGCTGCTGGCGGGACTCAGGATATCGAAGAAATCCGCCCCGCCGATGATAGTGAGGACCGCGACGAAGACGCGGTGGGCGCACCCGAAGCCGCCATTGGCCACAAGTACCAATTGCGCCCGGATTGGCAGGTTGAGCTCACGCTTCTGCAGATCTCACCACGCGTGAAGCATCGCGTCTGAGCGAGTTTATCAGGACCCTGCCGTTTGATGCACCCGAAGCCTGAAGCATTCTCCCAGAAAGGGAAAAGGACGACCTCAATACTACATCAACGACGATCAGATGTACCATGGCGCGGCCCTCACCCAGATTGTCGAACACCAGGCTTTCACCGCTCTCAACGCCACTGTTCACTGACTGAACTCCCTGGGAGTTGCCCGGCATTGAGACCTTCCAGCCGGATTTGTGTTAGACCGGCCGCGCCCACACAGCGCCGCTGCCAGCACCATCGCCCGGCGTCAGGACGACCGAATTTTTGCCCGGACCGGCGATGAGCGCGACTCCAGCCTATTCGTTACTTTCTATTCCTGGGCAGTGGCGGCGGAGGCGAGATGTTCGGTCTCTCTCCGGGCCGGGCCGGTTCTACGCCGCTCCTCTTGTCCTCATGGTGGGTCGGTGCTGGTCTAGGTGGCGGCGTGGGTCTAGGTGGCGGCGTGGGCTTTGGCATGTGGTTTCTCCTTGGCTATAAATGGTGATTCATTGACAGGCACAATTCGTCCGTCGGTCCCGGGATTCTCGATCACAGCTACCGACCAAATCAATGCAGCAGGCAAAAAGATGCACGAGTAGGGAAGGCTTCGGTAGTCCTTCGAGTCTTCCTCGTAGAGCGCCGGTTCGGATAGGATTATGTCCCTTTCCTTCTGTTCCACGGAGGTCTCGGAATATGCGAGGATGCCGACGTATGCCTCCCCGGTTTCCAAACCGACTGCAACCCAGTGCCCCGGAACATAACGCCTCACAAAGTGATCCCACCCACACGGAAACGGACTACTCTTGGAAAGCGGGCCAGCACCATAACGAGACCGGCAGCCAACGCACCAGACAGACCGCCGCAAAAGCAATGACCACCATAGGCGACAGCGATGGCCGGCAGCGTCTTAGGGGTGATGGCAAATACCAGCGATGGAAAAGCGTATGTCGGCTCTGGCGCTCCGTATAAAGTTGCGAGCGCGTGGAGTCCCAGCCCAACAAGCGTAAAGCTAATTATGCGCGTGACGCTTTCAAGTTGGCTCTCACCCCATCTGACGCCCACCAGGAGCCGATAGATTTTTTCGCCGAAGAACCCCGGCACGATTGCCACGGCAATCGCCAATATAGCCTTAAAGTCCGATATAGGGCACCACCACGCTCCAGAGTGCACACGATGGCACCGCAGTCAGCACCGCAGGAAGCCCGCCTTGCCTCCGGAACAGCCGAATCCTCGCCCAAACCGGCGGGTGGCTCCCTGTGGCCCGGCCGAGCTTCAACGTTGTTTTTGGCCAATACCGCGAGAAGCCTTTTCCTCGCCTTTTTCTGGACAGGGCTTGTGTCGGCGTTTTTGGAGGGGAATAGTAAGTCTTGGCTTTTCTGCGAGATTGTGGAGCCACCCGCCGGGATCGAACCGGCGACCTACTGATTACGAATCAGTCGCTCTACCAGCTGAGCTAGGGTGGCTTTCCGGGCGAAAACTGAAGTAGAGCATGCCTTCCGGCACACTCCTCTGCGATCATAACATATGGTGATCCGTCCCCGCCTCGCCGTGCCGATAGCCCTCGCGATCCTCGCCGCCTGCCGGACTCCCGCGCATCCCGCCGCCATCGATCCCGCTCTATCCGCGCTCGTACCCGCGGCCACCGTCGCGCTCGCCGGCGTCGATCTCGATCGG
>JANYAH010000097.1 GCA_025361425.1 Candidatus Solibacter sp.
CTACCCAAGTAGTACCCTACTACTTTCTTCTTGCATCGCTCCCTGTTTGCGGCTAGGCTGGGAGGACCAACCAATCATGAGAATCATTTCGGCTCCCCTATTTCTCTTCTGTGTAGCGTTTTTGCCGTCGGCTTCGGGACAAACGGCCACATACACAAGCAGCAATCAGGCCGTGACTCTGACGGGTCTCGGCGGCAGCGGGGGCGTGGGTCAAAGCAGCGTCAACTGGGGCAATTGTGCTTATGACGGTTCGAACACCAAATGCACAGTGACGGCGCCCTACACGGGCGTCGGCGGCGGCGGGACTATTTCCATGGTGCTTGCATACAAGGGCAGCGGGACATCCCCCTTTACTGCCAATTCCATTAGCGCGGGCAGTGATTACATCACCTTCGGCCTGACTGCCGGCTCGTCCGGCACGATCTCGGTGTTGCTGACGGAGAATACGGGTGCCACGGTCGCGTTTCTTTCCAATAATTTCACTTTCTTTTACGATTCCACGGCCTCCTGCTCTGGAGCCACAGTCCCTTCGTGCGGCATCGGACAAGTGGGGCTGAAGCCAGGAGCGAGCATCAGCGGAACCGTTCACGGCACCTTCGATGCCACACCCGTCATCCGGAAGTCTCAGGGCGTCATCAGCGCCAGCGCTTACGGGGGGTTCTCGACACTTGCGCCCGGAACGTGGATGGAGATCTACGGCACGAATCTCGCAAACGTCACCTCCCAGACTTGGGGCAGCGCCGATTTCAAAGGCAACGCGGCGCCCACCGCTTTGGGGGGAACCACGGTCACCATTGGGGGCCAGCCCGCATTCATCGACTATGTGAGCCCCACCCAGGTGAACGCCCAGGTGCCCTCCAACATCTTTCCGGGATCGCAGCCGGTAGTTGTCACCACACCGGGCGGAAGCAGCAGCGCCTATACGATCGCCGTGAATGTGACCGAGCCGGGCCTGCTTGCGCCCGCGGTCTTCAATCTGAAGGCTGGACAATACATAGCCGCCCTGTTTCCGGACGGTGTCACTTTTGTTCTCCCTCCCGGCTCCATCTCGGGCGTTACTTCGGCGCGCGCCAAACCGGGCGACACTATCCTGTTTTATGGCGTTGGATTTGGGACCGTAACGCCGGATAGTTCGGCGGGCCAGATTGTGACGCAATCCAACAGTCTGAACGGAACCTTCCAAGCCTACTTCGCCGGGACACCGGCCACTGTGAAATTCTCCGGATTGACCCTCGGCTATTTGGGACTCTATCAGTTCAATGTTGTGGTGCCAAATGTCGCCGCCAGCGACACCGTCCCGCTTACTTTCTCACTCGGGGGGAGCGCCGGCCCGCAGAATCTGGTGATTTCGATATCGAACTGACGGCGCTTCTTCAGCCGCTTCTGGTGCCCCTGAGCGAGGCGCGCCGCGAAGGCGAGAGCCTGGAGAATATCCGCCTCGTGTTTGTGGAGGCTGCCCTGAAGCCGCATTGTCAGGTCGGCAGGGGCACTATCGAGATCGGCATATTCGCGACAGGTTGACTATAGTGTGTTCGCGGAAATGAAGTGATACGATATGTGGACAAATATGAACACTCGATTCACTCGCCGCGCCGCTTTGCAGGCAATCGGCGCGACCGCTATTCCGCTTGCAGCGCAGACTGTAAAGACCCCCGTGGCGCAGCAGGGGGCAACACCAAAGGAGCAAGGCATGGAACTCGGCGCGTTTTCTATCAGCTTAGCTGTCAAGGACCTTCAAGCTTCGAGGGCGTTTTACGAAAAGTTCGGTTTCAAGGCCTTCGGTGGGAATCCCTCAAAGAACTGGCTGATTTTGAAGAACGGCGATCACGTCATCGGCCTCTTTCAAGGCATGTTCGACAAGAACATACTAACCTTCAACCCTGGCTGGGACAGTAACGCCAAAAAACTAGCTGCTTTCACGGACGTGCGCGAACTACAGCGCAAGCTGAAGGCGCAAGGTGTGCAGATGGTGAATGAGGCAGACGAGAGCACGACGGGCCCTGCCAGTTTCATCGCGGTAGACCCCGACGGAAACCCGATTCTCGTCGATCAGCACGTCTGAGCTGGAGGCTCGCGGTCTGGTGATTCGCCGCGGATGTTTTTCATAACGCGGAGGTCGCCGGTGCGGCCACGGCAGCAACGTGACCTCAGACAAGCTACTCGTCTCAGAGCGCTTTCCACGCGCTTCGACCGGTCAAGCTGGAGCGTCGGCATCCTTCCTTCACTTGCGGCATGTCCCCTGGGGCTGCGATCATTGCTGTGAATGCTAAATCAAGGTTCATTTTCATGCGCAAACCTCTGCTGATTCTCGCCACTCTTGTCGGCTGCGCCACTTTGTTCGCCCAAAAGCCTGCCTGGCAGCCTACTCCCGGGCATCTGACCTTGCCTCTCTGGCCAAACGGGGCGCCGGGTACTTCGCCGAATTCGGTGCCGGAGGTCGATACCACTACCGCGAAGGACAACCTCATCGCGGGCAAGCCGCTCATCCGTCTCGGCAACGTTTCAACCCCCACGCTCACACTCTACACTCCCCATTACAAGAATACCGGCGCCGCCGTAGTTGTCTTTCCGGGAGGCGGTTACCGCATCCTGGCCATTGACCTCGAAGGGACCGAGGTGTGCGACTGGCTCAATTCCGCAGGCATCACCTGCGTCCTGGTAAAATACCGCGTGCCCGACTCCGGGCCTTACCCGAAGTCTTCGGCGGCCCTGCAGGATGCGCAGCGCGCTCTCGGGATCGTGCGCTCTCACGTCACCGAGTGGCACATTGATCCGCATCGAATCGGGGTCCTTGGCTTTTCTGCCGGAGCTCACCTTGCCGCGGCGCTCAGCACTCACTTTGATCAACGACTCTATGATAAGGTTGACGCCGTTGACGGTCTAAGTTGCCGTCCCGACTTCGCCGTGATCGTCTACCCGGGTTATCTGTCACTCGCGGAGAAGAACTTCGCTCCCAATCCCGACATTCCCGTGGCCAACCAAACCCCGCCTTCGTTTATCGTGCAGGCCGAGGACGATCCGGTCCATGTCGAAAACGCTGTGGTCTATTTCCTCGCCCTGAAGAATGCGAAGGTTCCGGCAGAACTGCATATTTATGCCGAGGGCAGACACGGTTACGGCCTGCGCCGCACCACACTCCCAGTCACGACGTGGCCCCTGAGCGTGGAAACGTGGCTCCATACCCTTCATATCCTGCCCGACTCTGCTGGATCCAACCCTCCAGCGAAGTAAGCTCGCGAGAGCCCGGCTTGTGGGAGACGGTGCGGGACAAGATCTGGGCGAGTGGGGTGGCGTCACTGAGCACTGTACACCTCCACCGGCTGCTAGAGCTAGAGATTCCACCAATACGTCCACTTCAGCACGAGCGCGCGATTCCGGACCGAGAACAACCCGGGCATGTTCTGGCCCGGTTGCAGGTAGTCGGGCATATAGTTGTCAGTCCAGACCAAAAACACGTCGGATGCCGGCTTGTAACGCCACTGCACCCGCGAATTTACGTTCATGTTCTTCTGCTGCTCGTTGTACTGAACGAATGTTGTGAGATAGAGCGTCTTCGTCAGTGTGATATCGAAGCGCGGGCCGATCAACCAAAAAGTGTTGTGCCCCCACGGCTGCCGCAGACGGATGTCGTTGTAGCTGGCAGTGCCGGCCAGACTGACAAAGGGCTGGACACGATACCCTACCGTGCCGGTCAAGTTGAGGCGCGTTCCGCCGGCATAGTAGCCACCGTGCAGCGTCGAGAAACCATAGTGGAATAAACTTTGTGGCTTGGAGTCGAACTTCGAGGTCCAAAACTTCCAGCGATGCACACTGCCAGGCTCCAGTTTCTGGCGGCCTGAATTGGTCGGGTCGAACGGTTGCAGCAACCGGACGTAGTCGGCGCCGGCCGAAGCCGTGAAAACGCTTTGGCTTCGCAGTGTCACTGTGTAACCCAGCGTGGTCTCATAGTCGCTGAGCTTCCCCGGCCAGTCGAAGAAGTTGCTGCTGTTCAAAATGGGGCCATGACTCAAGACGCGGCCACCCTCCGGCAGGAACGTATAGCCGATTGTGGTAGAACCCCGATGAAAGCCGCTCCGCGGCAGGTACCCCACTTCGGCACTGTAGTTCCGATCGACGTTTTCCATCTGCCCGTTGATCAGCCAGCGGCGGCTGTTGTACTGCAAATGTCCCGCATAGACGGCGCCGCTGCTCTGATTGTTGGATGAGAACGACCTCATGTAGAGCAGTTTGCCGGTCCACAAGTTATCCGCCGACGCCAGGTTGTATTCGACGCCCAGGTTGCGGTTGTAACTCGATCGCGCCGGCGGCATCCCCGCCGGTTGGTAGCTGGAGGACTCTTTGTCGACTAGCATGACGCCGATGTTGGAACGGGAAAAGACGCGGCGCTGCAGTGCGAAGGCGGCAAAGTTCTGCGGCGGCAAGCCCAGGTCATCCGCTGCTCCTGTCTGCATGTCCATCACGCCGAAACGCCAGTCTTTGTTCAACTTTCCGCTCAAACGGCTTCCGAAACGGATCGGCACTCCACCGAGACCAATCCGCCGGCTGAAGAAAGGACGAATGGTGGCATATCCGAAGTTCGTGAACTGATCGCCATTTTCGAGGAAGAACTGCCGCTTTTCAGGGAAGAATAACTCGTAACGGTTGAGATTGGTCACCTGCTGGTCAACGTCGACTTGAGAGAAATCGGGACTCACGGTCAAATCCAGGTTGAGTGCCGAACCGATGGCCACCTTCCCATCGATTCCGATGTCATGCCGGGTGGACGACGGCGTGTTCGCTTCGTAGTCGCGGCCGATACCGCCGAGCGCGTACGGGATCAACGAGATGTTGGGGCCTGGGGACGGAGGCGCCTCGTCCCACAGCAGAACGCCGGTTAATGCGAGGGCCGCGGTCGGAAACTGGCGTGGAATCGGAGTCCATGAGGACTTCTCAGTGGTCTTCAGATCCAGACGGCTGAAGTTGACGCCCCACCGCGTGATGCCCTTCTTATAACGAATACTCTTGAACGGGATGGCCATTTCCAACTCATAGCGATCCTCATAGTTCTTGACCGCCGAGGTCCACTTGTTATCCCAACTCAGGTTCGCTTTGCCCCCCTCGTAGAGCAGGCCGTCCCACTGCGCTCCCGCGGCGTTGACTCCGAACGTGAAGCCGTTGGTCTGGTCGTCGAAGGTATCGAGGAAGAAGATGAAGTTGTCGTTTTTGAGAAACGACCAGTCCCGCCGGAGCGA
>JANYAH010000166.1 GCA_025361425.1 Candidatus Solibacter sp.
TTCTGTGCCGCACACCCATACCAAACCGCCCGGCACGTCCCGCCAAGTTATAATGTGAACGCCATGCGCACGAGTTCACCGAAACCGGTCGCCCTGAACGACTTGCTGCGACAGGCCACGGCGCTTCAAGGCGAACTGGCCGCCAGCGTGAAGCGCGTCCTGACGAGCGGTTGGTACATCCTGGGCCGCGAGTGCGCCGCTTTCGAATCGGAATTTGCCGCGTATTGCGGCGTGGCGCATTGCGTTTCGGTGGCCAATGGCACCGACGCCATCGAACTCGGGCTGCGCAGTTTGGGGATTGGCCCCGGCGACCGCGTGGCGACCGTGGCCAACGCCGGCGGATACAGCACCACGGCCATCCGCGCGGTGGGGGCCGAACCGCTCTACATCGATATCGATTTATCCAGCATGAATATGTCCGCCGTCGATCTCGCCTCCCGCTTGACCCCGGCCGTGCGCGCCGTCATCGCGACGCATCTCTATGGGCGCATGGCGGACCTGCCGGCGCTGCTGGCCATCACCGGCCGCGCGGCCGTGCCTCTGGTGGAAGATTGCGCGCAATCTCACGGCGCCGCCATCGGCGGGAAAAAAGCTGGAAGCTGGGGAGCCCTCGCCTGCTTCAGCTTTTACCCCACTAAGAACCTGGGAGCGCTGGGCGACGGCGGCGCCATCACCACCAATGACGAGCGCCTGGCGCAACGCGTGAAATCGCTCCGCCAATACGGGTGGAGCGGCAAGTATCTGTGTTCGGAATATGGCCGCAATAGCCGCATGGATGAGATGCAGGCCGCCATCCTCCGCACCAAACTGCCGCACCTGGACGGCTGGAACGCCCGCCGCCGGGAAATCGCCGCCACCTATTCGGCGGCTCTGACGGGCCAACCCGTGGAATGCCCGAGGGAAATTGGCGAAAGCTACGTGGCGCATCTCTACGTGATCCGGAGCCAGGCGCGCGATCGGGTTCAAGCCGCGCTGAAGGCTTGCGGCATCGCCACCGATATCCATTACCCCGTGCCAGATCATCTTCAGGAGGCGGCGCGCGGAACACCGGCGGCTGCGGCGCACCTGCCCGTGACCGGGCAGGCCGCTCGCGAGATTCTGACGCTGCCCTGTTATGCCGAACTGGAGGACAGCGAAATCTCCACCGTGGTTGGCGCGCTGCAGGCCTTCCAACAGGAGGCGCGCAATGGCTGACGGAGGTTTTTTCAAACACGAGACGGCCATCGTCGAAAGCCCCTCGGTGGGCGCGGGTACGCGCATCTGGGCGTTCGTCCACATCCTGCCCGGCGCTGTGATTGGCGCCGCCTGCAACATTTGCGACCAGACGTTCATCGAGAACGACGTGCGCATCGGAGACCGCGTCACCATCAAGTGCGGCGTCCAGGTGTGGGACGGAATCACGCTGGAGGACGACGTGTTCGTCGGCCCCAACGCCACCTTCTCCAACGATCACTTCCCGCGCAGCGGGCAGCATCCCGAACGCTACGCCCGCACCCTGGTCAAACGCGGCGCGTCCATCGGCGCCAATGCCACCATTCTCCCCGGACTGACCATCGGGGAAAAGGCCATGGTGGGCGCGGGTGCCGTGGTCACGAGCAACGTGCCGCCGATGGCGATCGTGGCCGGGAATCCGGCGCGCATCGTGGGCTACGACGGTGCGGGTTCCGTGTCCGCGGAAGCGGTGTCCACCACCTCCGCCGAAGTTGGCGTGAGCGCCACCCGGGTGGCGGGCGTTACGCTGCATCGCCTGCCGCATGTGCACGATCTGCGCGGCAATCTGACCTTTGGGGAAATCGCCGACCAGATCCCCTTCGAGGTCAAGCGGTACTTCCTGGTCTACGGCGTCGCCAGCAAAGAGATCCGCGGCGAGCACGCGCATCGCTCGCTGCATCAGTTTCTGATCTGCGTGCACGGGCGCTGCCACGTGGTGGCCGATGACGGAACTCTCCGCCAGGAGTTCGTTCTGGACAGCCCCACAATCGGCCTGCTGCTGCCTCCCATGGTCTGGGGGATCCAGTACAAATACAGCGAGGACGCCGTCATGCTGGTGCTCGCCTCCAATAAATATGACCCGGGCAGCTACATCCGGGATTACTCTGAGTTCCTGAAACTGGTGAAGGCAGCCCAATGACGCGGGCGAAGTAAGATGAATTCCCTGGTCATCCCGGTTTATAAGAATGAGGCGAACCTGGACCGCCTGCTGGCCGAGTTGGTGAAGCTGGCGAGCCGCCTTCCGGGGGAATTCGAAGTGGTCTTCGTGGTGGATGGCAGTCCCGACCGCTGCCTTCAGACGCTGCGCGAGAGGCTGCCTGCGCTGCCGTTGCGCACCCAGTTGCTCTCGCTCAGCCGGAATTTTGGATCCTTCGCCGCCATCGCGGCCGGCCTGGAACGCGCGCGCGGCAGCAGCATGGCAGTGATGGCGGCGGACCTTCAGGAGCCGCCGGAACTGATCCTCCAATTTTTCGAGATTCTCGGCGCCGGCCGGGCGGATATCGTTTTTGGGGTTCGCGGCCATAGGTCGGACCCGTGGTTTTCCGAAATCGCATCCAACCTCTTCTGGTTCCTCTACCGCAAACTCGTGATCAAGGACATACCACGGGGCGGCGTCGATATTTTTGGATGCACCCGCGAGGTGCGCGACCACCTGCTCCAGTTGCAGGGTATCGATTCCAACCTGATCGCGCTGCTTTTCTGGCTGGGCTATCGCCGCGAGTACATTGTCTACGAACGCCAGCGGCGGCTGGAGGGGAAGAGCGCTTGGACATTCGGTAAGAAGCTGCGCTACGGCCTGAACAGTATTTTCAACTTCACGGATCTTCCAATCCAGTTCCTGCTCTACGCCGGAGCCATTGCGCTGACGCTCGCCATCGCCGCCAGCATTCTGGTAATCGGGGCCAAGCTGCACGGCGACATCCAGGTGCCCGGCTACACCGCCACCGTGCTGGTGAGCCTGTTTTTCGGGGCGCTGACCAGCCTCGGCTTCGGAATCGTCGGCCAATATCTTTGGCTCGGCTTGCAGGTCAGCCGCCGCCGCCCCAATTACATCGTCCGCTCCGCCGAAGAACATGGGGCCAAAGATCTATGACGCGCCAGCAGGTTTGTCGCCCCGCCCGCTTGCGTATTCCCGGCGCTGGCTGGTATCGTCGAGTTCGATAAGCCCCGCACCATGCAATCTCCTGTTCTCAGCCGGGAAGAAGAACTTTACTGGCTGGCACTGAAACTCGTACCGGGTCTGGGTTCCAGAACTTCGGCAAAGCTGCTGGATCGCTTTCGAACTCCCCAGGCCATCTTTCGCGCCTCGCGCACCGAACTGGAGGGCGCCGGCGTCTCTGGCGCCATCGCGCAATCCATCGCCAGCGGATGTACCTTTGAAGACGCCGCGACCCAACAGGAAAAGATGGCGCAGTGCGACGCCGTGGCGGTCACAATCGGCGATCCGCGCTATCCTCAGGCGCTGCGCGAGATCTTCGATCCGCCCGTCTTGCTCTTCGCCCGAGGACGCGTCGAACTGCTGCAAACCATCTGCCTCGGCATCGTGGGGACGCGCCGTCCCACGCCCTACGGCTTGGCGGTCGCTGAGCGCATGTCGGGCGACCTGGCGCACGCCGGCCTGACCATCGCCAGCGGGATGGCGCGCGGCATCGATACCGCCGCCCACAAAGGCGCGCTGGCCCGCGGCGGGAATACCGTGGCGGTGCTGGGATGCGGCGTGGATGTCGTGTATCCTTCGGAAAACCGTAAGCTGGCGGCGGAACTGGCGGCCAGGGGACTGATTATTTCGGAATTTCCCATGGGCGCCGTGGCGTTTCCGCAGAATTTCCCCATTCGCAACCGCATTATCAGCGGAATCAGCGTCGGCGTGCTGGTTGTGGAGGGCGCGCAGTATTCCGGATCGGCGATCACCGCCAAGCTCGCCATCGATCAGGGCCGCGAGGTTTTCGCAGTGCCTGGAAATATTACTTCCAAGCTCAGTTGGGGCCCTAACTTGTTGATTAAGCAGGGTGCCCGTCTGGTCCAGGATTGGAATGACGTCGTCGCCGAGCTGCCTCCTGAATCCCGCCGGCATCTCATTGCTAAGGGCCGCAAACAGTTGCTTGGCGGCGAGGATGCAACCTTAGGGGGGGACCAGGCATCACTATTAAGTGAGCAGGCCCCGGAGTTGTGCAACATCGCTCGCCGGGCGCTTTCCACTCTTCAGGTGGATGCCGCCATACATTTGGACGATCTGATTGAGAAAGTAGAAGATACGTCCCCTTCGGAGCTCATCGCCGCACTTTTCGAACTGGAAATGCTGGGACTGGTGAAACAACTGCCTGGCAAGAACTTTGTTAAAGTGTGGTAACGTCATCTGGGTAATTCGCGTTTCATCAAGCAAGCGGCGGAAACGCCGCGTTTCGAAAGTTTCCTATGCCAAAAGCTCTGGTAATCGTGGAGTCGCCTGCAAAGGCGAAGACCATCAATAAATACCTGGGTAAAGATTACGTCGTCAAAGCTTCGCTCGGTCATATTAAGGATCTCCCCAAGCGCGATCTCGCGGTCGATGTCGATCATGATTTTGAACCCCACTATGAAGTAATCGAGGGCAAGAAGAAGCTCATCGCCGAGCTGAAGGCCGCCGCCAAAAAGGTAGACGAAATCTACCTGGCGGCCGATCCGGACCGCGAAGGCGAAGCTATCTGCTATCACCTCCAGGAAGAACTGCAAGACAAGAAGGGCGTCACCAAGATCTTCCGCGTGATGTTCAACGAGATCACCAAGAAGGCCGTCCAGAAGGCCTTCGAAACGCCCACGCAGGTCAACAAGAACCTGGTGGACGCGCAGCAGGCGCGCCGCGTGCTCGACCGCCTGGTGGGCTACAAGATCTCGCCGCTGCTCTGGGATAAAGTCCGCCGCGGTCTCTCCGCCGGCCGCGTGCAAACCGTGGCTCTGCGTGTGATTGTGGAACGCGAGCGCGAGGTCCGCGCCTTCCTCAAGAACGAATACTGGACGGTCGATGTCGACCTGCTGGCTGCGAAGACCCCGGTGCTCATCGCCCGGCTGATCCGTGCCAACGAGGAAACTCCCGTACTCGGCAACCAGGAAGTCACCGCCGCCCTGGTCGCGCAACTCACCGGCGCCGTTTACGTGGTCAAGAGCGTGAACACGCGCGAGAAGAAGCGCAATCCGGTCGCCCCGTTCATCACCTCCACCTTGCAGCAGGAATCGGCGCGCAAGCTGCGCTTCAGCGTCAAGCGCACCATGGTGCTCGCCCAGCGGCTGTATGAAGGCGTGGAGATCGGCAAGGAAGGCGCCGTGGGCCTCATCACCTACATGCGTACAGATTCCACACGCGTCGGCGACGATGCCATCGGCGACGTGCGCCACTACATCGGCGAGCGCTACGGAACACAGTTCCTGCCCCCGGGCCCCAACATTTACAAGGGTAAGAAGGACGCGCAGGACGCGCACGAGGCCGTGCGCCCCACCTCCATGGCTTACTCGCCGGAAGTGGCGGAGAAGTACCTGGCTGAAGATGAGATGAAGCTGTACCGGCTGATCTGGAATCGCTTCGTGGCCAGCCAGATGATGCCCGCGCTGTTCGATCAGACGACCATCGACGTGACTGCCAAGGGCAAGGACGCCGTGGACTACACTTTCCGCGCCACCGGCAGCGTCCCCAAGTTCGATGGCTTTCTCAAGGTCTATCAGGAAGGCAAAGACCAAGCGGATGAAGACGACGAAGAGCTGAAGCACCGCCTGCCGGCTGTCGCCGAGAGCGAACTGCTGCGCTTCGAGGCGATCAAGCCCGAACAGCACTTCACCGAACCGCCGCCGCGGTACAACGAAGCCACCCTGGTCAAACGCCTGGAATCCGACGGCGTCGGCCGGCCCTCCACCTACGCCTCCATCCTCTCCACTATTCTGGAGCGCGAGTACGTCACGAAGGAAAGCGGCCGCTTCACGCCAACGGAGCTGGGTATCATTGTGACCGGCCTGCTGCTGGAGAGTTTCGACGACATCTTCGAGGTGAAGTACACCGCGCGGATGGAAGAGGAACTCGACGAAATCGAAGAGGGTAAACTCGACTGGCGGGTCGCCATGGCCGAGTTCTACCAGCGCTTCGACAAGGATCTCAGGCACGCCAAAGAGCACATGACCGATATCAAGCGGATGGAAAAGCCCACCGACTTGATCTGCGAAAAGTGCGGCAAGCCCCTGGTGATTAAGTGGGGCAAGCACGGGAGCTTCATTGCCTGCAGCGGCTATCCCGACTTTTCCTCTAAGAGCGCGGAAGCCGAC
This sequence comes from Candidatus Solibacter sp., assembly GCA_025361425.1. Lineage (GTDB taxonomy): Bacteria > Acidobacteriota > Terriglobia > Bryobacterales > Bryobacteraceae > Solibacter. The sequence continues at coordinate 6,280 of JANYAH010000166.1, forward strand.
TTGAAAAAGTTGGAGAACGAGATTACCCGGCAGCGGGAAAGGGCTCTCAACAAGGCTGGAAAGATTCAGGCCCGCTATTCCGAGGTGGCGATCCGGTTCGAGCACGGCAGATTGGTCAGTGGTCCCCACGTCCCCAAGAAAATCGTTGTCGTCCTGAAAAGTGCGGAGAAGAACTCCGCCAAGCAACGGCTCAAAGATCGCAAGACGATTGAGGCGCGTCTGGGAAAGATTCAGGCCCGGTATCCGCAGATGAACGGGTTCTATGACGTGGATCTGCAAGGCACGGCTGAGGGTGTCAGCTTGATCTGGCAGAGAAAAAAGGATTTCTGCACGTATACCCGCGAATTGACGGTCGATCTGCCGGACCTGGACAAAGCGGACTTGAGCGAGCGGGGCGAAGAGGAATCTTGCGAAAACTGCGGGCGCCCGATGGTGTTGAAGAAGGGTCGCTTCGGCACGTTCTTTGCGTGTTCGGGATACCCCGATTGCAACACCACCAAGCAGATTGGCGGGACGCAGAAGAAGGATCAGCCGCTGGATGAGAAGTGCCCGATGTGCGATAGTAACCTGGTCATAAAATCTGGCCGGTTCGGCGAGTTCACGGCGTGCAGCAATTACCCCACCTGCAAGTACGTCAAGCAGAAGACCATCGGGGTGAAGTGCCCGGAGTGCTCGGAGGGCGAGATCATCGAGCGCCGCTCCAAGAAGGGCAAGACGTTCTATGGCTGCAATCGCTACCCCGACTGCACTTTCGTCGCCTGGGGCAAGCCCGTGCCCGAGAAGTGCCCCGAGTGCGGGAGCCCGTACATGGTGGAGAAGTGGCTCAAGGCGGGCGCCGAGTGGCAGTGTCCCAACGTCGAGTGCAAACACAAGGTGGATGCTCCCAACGCGGTCGAAGTCACCGTGCCGTAAACAACGATAAGGTCCCGCAACTCCCAAATTGCGTATACTGGCTCCATGAGCCTCTTTAAATGGAGCAGTGCCAACTCGGTCTACCTGCCGGAGCTCGACGCTGAGCACCGCGCGATTTACCAGCTCGGGGACGAATTGCACAAGGCCCTGGTGGCGGGTGCCAAATTGGCACAACTGCAACCCATCCTGGTGAATCTGTTGGAAACCTGGGAGCAGCACTTTCGCCACGAAGAGCGTCTCATGCGCGCCGTGCATTACAGCGCCTTTGCGTGGCATAAACGGCAACACGACGTCGCGCGCAAGAGCGCGAAGGCACTGTCGAAACGCATCGAAGGCGGCGATTTGGCTGCCGCCGAGGAATTGATCAAGTTCCTCTCGGTTTGGCTGCGCGATCACATGGCGGTGGCGGACCGTATGATGAGCGCTTTCCTGCGCAACTACCTGCGCTTCAACACTTCGCTCGCGTCTTAGCTCGGGTGGTCACCACGAAGGTGCGGCCCAGGCCGAGCTGGCCGCCCATTCCCAGATCGCGTGCATCGTAGCAGGCGGTCTGCTCGAACCCCGCGCAGCTCAATGCGGCGTCGATCTCCTTGGTGGTGTAACAGCGTTCTTGCACCTCCACGTCCCTGCGCGTCCACACTCCCTCACTCAGGCGAAACATGGTGATGTGGCAGTGCGCCAGCCGCGTGCGGAAATCGAAGCCTGAGCCCGAGAGCACCAGCAAGTGGTCGTCGCGAACCAGGGAGAAGGCATCCGTCCAGTTGGTCTGGTAGGCGGATTCCAGCAGCATGTCGAAGGCAAAGGGCGCACCCGGCTTCAGGGCCGCCGCGGTGCGTTTAAACGCCGCTTGAAGGGCCTCCTCAGTGAGGATGTGGTTGAGGCTGTCGAAGGTGGAGACCGCGCCATCGAACTTGCCGAGCACGCGGAACTGGCTGGCGTCGGCGATCTGGAACGCGGCGGTGGGCACGTTCTTGCGGGCGTACGCGATCATCTGGGCGGAGGCATCGATGCCGGTGACACGGTACCCGCGAGCGGTGAGCAACCCGGCGAGGTAGCCGGTGCCGCAGCAGACGTCCAGAATCCGTCCTTTGCGCGGCAGGCGTGGCAGCCAGATGCGCTCCAGCAGGGGGAAGGCGAGGCTATGGAACTCCTCGTTCCAGTAGCGATTGTAGAACCATGCGAAATCGTCGTAGAGCGCCAAATGCCAGCATGGCATACTGGGGGACGATGCGGAAAACGTGGTGGCTTGCCGTGAGCGCTGCTGTGAGCCTGGCGCTGGGCGGATGTTCGGCGCCGGACGAAAGCAAGAAAGAAGCGGCGAAGCCCGCGGCGAAAGTCGAGAAGACGCCGGACGTGTTCCAGGCGGTCTTCGAAACCTCGAAGGGCCAAGTGGCGATCGAGGTCCATCGCGCCTGGGCGCCAGAGGGCGTGGATCATTTTTACGCGCTCCTCAAGACCGGTTTTTACGATGGCAACCGCTTCTTCCGGGTGACCCGCAACTACGTGCAGTTCGGAATCAACGGCGACCCCACAACCAACGGATTGTGGTCCACCGCCAGACTGCCCGACGATAAGGTGAAACAGAGCAACGTCAAGGGCACGCTAAGCTACGCGCACCTGGGCGCCAACACGCGCACCACACAGTTGTTCTTCAATATGAAAAACAACAAAGATCTGGACAAACAGGGCTTCGCGCCGCTCGGCAAAGTCATTGCGGGAATGGAGGTAGTGGAGCGCCTCTACAGCGCGTATGGCGAAATTGCGCCGCGCGGGCAGGGGCCCGATCCGTCAAAAATCGAGGTACAGGGCAACACATATCTGGATGCGAAATTTCCCCGGCTGGACTTCATCAAAAAGGCGACGTATTCAGTGATATATTAGTAACGGCCCTGTCCCCGATACGAAGGGGACCAGGAAGTTATCAATACAGGGTCAAATTGAAACGACGCGACCCGGCGGTGAAACATCCGCCGGGTTTTTTTATGCCACGGTCTTGCGTTCGTGAATTTCCTGCAAGCTCCAGACGCGGATGGGGTCGCGCAGGCGGGCAGCCACGCCTTCGGCGGCAGCGCGCGCGCCGCTCATCGTGGTGATACAGGGGACGCGGTAGGTGACGGCGCTGCGGCGGATGGACTTTTCGTCGGCGAAGGCGGAGGCGCCGGCGGTGGTGTAGATGGCGAGTTGAATGCTCCCGCCCTTCAGCAGATCGACCACGTTGGGGCGGCCTTCATTCACCTTGAGCACGGTTCTGCAAACCAATCCGGCGCCGCGCAGCGCGGTGGCGGTGCCGCGGGTGGCGGTGAGCGAGAAGCCGAGTTCGGCGAAGCGTTTGGCCACGGCGACGGCTTCCGCCTTGTGATGGTCGTTGACGCTGATGAAGACGGTGCCCTTCTCGGGCAGCGGACTGCCGGCCGAAATCTGGGCCTTCAAGAACGCTTCGCCGAAGTTGGTGCCGACGCCCATCACCTCGCCGGTGGAGCGCATCTCCGGCCCCAGCACCGGGTCCACACCGTGGAACTTGTTGAACGGAAAGACGGGCGATTTGACGAAAACCTGCGGCACGGTGAGCTTGCCAGAGGTGAAGCCGTAATCCTTCAGCTTGCGGCCCCACATGAGGCCGGCGGCGATGTTGGGCAGCGCCACTCCGGTGGCCTTGCTGACGTACGGCACGGTGCGCGAGGCGCGGGGATTGACTTCCAGCACGTACACCACGCCGTTCTGGATGGCGTACTGCACGTTCATCAGACCGACGACGCGCAGGGCTTTCGCCAGGCGGACGGTATAATCCTCGATGGTGCGTAGCGCATCTTCCGACAGCGACTGCGGCGGCAGCACGCAGGAGCTATCGCCGGAATGCACGCCGGCTTCCTCGATGTGCTCCATGATGCCGGCGATGAGCACGTCGGTACCGTCGCCGAGCGCGTCCACGTCGACTTCGGTGGCGTCATCCAGGAAGCGATCCACCAGCACGGGGCGGTCCTGCGAGAAGGTCACGGCCTCGCGCATGTACTGGCGCACCATCTCCTCGTCGTAGGCGATGACCATGGCGCGCCCGCCCAGCACATAGCTGGGGCGCACGAGCACGGGATAGCCGATGCGCGCGGCGACGGCGCAGGCTTCCTCCACGCTGGTGGCGGTACCGTTGGCGGGACAGGGAATTTTCAACTGGTCGAGCAGGTTGCCAAATTGCTTGCGATCTTCCGCCAAATCGATGTCGGCGGGATCGGTGCCGATGATGGGCACGCCGAGGCGCTTGAGCGGCAGCGCCAGATTGAGCGGGGTCTGCCCGCCGAACTGCACGATGACGCCATCGGGCTTTTCGGTATCGACGATATTGAGCACGTTCTCCAGCGTGAGTGGCTCGAAGTAGAGGCGATCGCTGGTGTCGTAATCGGTGGACACGGTCTCGGGATTGCAGTTGACCATGATGGACTCAACGCCCATTTCCTGGAGCGAGAAACTGGCGTGGCAGCAGCAGTAATCGAACTCAATTCCCTGCCCTATGCGATTGGGCCCGCTGCCCAGAATCATGACCTTTTTGCCGGTCCCCGGGTCGGCTTCGCAGGCGCTTTCGTAATTCGAATAGAGGTACGGGGTGAAGCTCTCAAACTCCGCGGCGCAGGTATCCACGCGGCTGAATACGGCCTTGACGCCGAGTTGCTTGCGCCGGTTGCGGACTTCGATTTCGCCTGCGCCCCAGGTTTTGGCCAGTTGGGAATCGCTGATGCCGAAGCGCTTGGCGGTGCGGAACTGCTGGCTGGTGGCGGCGGCGAGAGTGGTCTTGGCCAACTCGCCTTCGAGATCCACCACCTCCTTCATCTGCTGAAGGAACCACGGGTCGATGGACGTCATCTCGTGGATATCGGCGACGCTGTAGCCGTTGGCCATGGCGAAGCGTATGTAGTTGAGACGGTCCGGGGTAGGCGTGATCAGCTTGTTGGCAAGCAGGCTCTTGTCGTACTTCTCGCTGCCGAAGGCCTTGCCGGTTTCGAGGCTGCGAATGCCTTTCCACATGGCGGCTTTGAAGGTACGCCCGATGGCCATGACCTCGCCGACCGATTTCATCTGGGTGCCGAGCGTGGTATCCGCGCCGGGGAATTTCTCGAAGGCCCACTTGGGGATTTTAACCACGACGTAATCGATGGTGGGCTCAAAGCAGGCCGGCGTCTTGCGGGTGATGTCGTTGCGGATTTCATCCAGCCGGTAACCCACGGCGAGTTTGGCGGCGATCTTGGCGATGGGGAAGCCGGTGGCCTTGGAGGCGAGCGCGGAACTGCGCGACACGCGCGGGTTCATCTCAATGATCACCATGCGCCCGTTGGCCGGATTGATGGCGAACTGCACGTTGCTGCCGCCGGTATCCACGCCGATTTCGCGCAGGCAGCGCAGGGCGCCGTCGCGCATCATCTGGTACTCGCGGTCGGTGAGGGTTTGGGCCGGCGCCACGGTGATGGAATCGCCGGTGTGTACGCCCATGGGGTCGAAATTCTCAATGGAGCAGACGATGATGCAGTTGTCGGCGAGATCGCGCATCACCTCCAGCTCGTATTCCTTCCAGCCGAGCGCGCTCTCTTCGATGAGTACCTCATGCACCGGGCTGAGAGAGAGGCCGCGCTCCAGGATTTCGACGAGTTCTTCCTTGTTGTAGGCGATGCCGCCGCCGGTGCCGCCCATGGTAAAACTGGCGCGCAGGATGCACGGATAGCCGATACGATCGGCAAACGCCAGGCCCGCGGTGATGGAGTTGACGAGCTGCGATTGCGGCGTCTCCAGGCCGATCTTGCGCATCGCGTCTTTGAACAGCAGACGGTCTTCGGCCTTCTTGATGGCGTCGATCTTGGCGCCGATCAGTTCCACGGCGTATCTATCCAGCACGCCCGCTTCGGCAAGTTCCACGGAGAGATTGAGGGCGGTCTGGCCGCCCACGGTGGAGAGCAGGGCATCGGGCCGCTCGCGGCGGATGATCTCTTCCAGATAGGGCAGGGTCAGGGGTTCGACGTAGGTTTTGTCGGCGAGGTCCGGATCCGTCATGATGGTGGCCGGATTGGAATTGACCAGGATGACTTCGTAGCCATCGGCGCGCAGGGCCTTGGCCGCCTGGGTGCCGGAGTAATCGAACTCGCAGGCCTGCCCGATGATGATGGGGCCGGAGCCGATGATCAGGATGCGGTGGAGATCGTTGCGTCTCGGCATGCTATTTCGCCTCCCGCATCAGCCTGGTGAAATCGTCGAACAGATAGTGCGAATCGTGCGGGCCGGGCGCGGCTTCGGGATGGTACTGCACGCAGAACACCGGTTCGCCGCGGTGGCGGAAGCCTTCGAGCGTCTGATCGTTCAGATTGATGTGGGTGATTTCGACCTCGCTCAATTTGAGCGAATCCGGGTCCACGGCAAAGCCGTGATTGTGCGAGGTGATTTCCACGCGGCCGGTAAGTTCATTGCGTACCGGATGGTTGGCGCCGCGATGTCCGAACTTGAGCTTGTAGGTCTTGCCGCCGAGGGCGAGGCCGAGCAACTGGTTGCCGAGGCAGATACCGAAGATGGGCTTGCGTCCGATGAGCTTACGGATGTTGCCGACCTGGGTGACGAGCGGCTCGGGATCGCCGGGGCCGTTGGAGAGAAAGATTCCGTCGGGCTTGAGGGCCAGTACGTCCTCCGCGCTGGTGAGCGCCGGCACCACGGTGACGCGGCAGCCGGAGTGTACCAGGCGGCGCAGGATGTTGTGCTTGATGCCGAAATCGTAGGCCACCACGTTGTAGCGGGGCTCGGCCTGAGGTCCGATGAGGTCCGAGGGCGAGCACTGCTGCACGGTCTCGGTCCACTGGTAGGATTGGCGGGTGCTGACGCGGCTGGCCAGATCGAGCCCGGCCATGGTGGGAATGCTGCGCGCCTTCTCGACGAGTTTTTGGCCGTCGGTTTCGACTCCCGAGAGCACGCCGCGCATGACGCCACGGGTGCGCAGGTGGCGAACCAGGGCGCGGGTGTCGAGATCGCTGACGATGGGTATGCCGGCGCGGGTTAGGAAGGCGTCGGCGTCGGCATCGCTGCGCCAATTGCTGGCGATAGGCGAAAACTCGCGGACTACCAGGCCTTCAATGTACGGACCGTTGGCCTCATTGTCGGCGGAGCTGGTTCCGTAATTGCCGATTTGCGGATTGGTCAGGATGACGATCTGGCCGGAGTAGGAGGGGTCTGTGAAGACTTCCTGATACCCGGTGAGCGCGGTGTTGAAGACAACTTCGCCGCTTCGCTCGGTGGGCGCACCAAAGCTCCGGCCCTCGAAGACGCTGCCGTCTTCCAAGGCGAGTATTGCAGTGGTCAATTAGGCTTTTCCTCCCAGGGCGTGGATAAGCTTCATTTTAGCAGGTGAGGGGGCCCGGCGCCTTCGCCTGGATGGGGCCCGGGGGTGGGCTGGGGCGGAGCGGCAGAGGGAGGTGGAAGAACGAAGCCAATTTGGGGGGAAGTGGTTTGGGGTGAAGGGGATAGAAAGGCAGTCGGGCACGGCGACGGCGTTTGAGCCACTCGGCGTAGAAGAGGTCATCGACGAGGGCACGGGCTTCGGGGAGGGTGGGATGGTGGCGCTGGGCACTGTTCATGGAGGAGACGGCCTTGCCTGTGACAGAGGTGGCTCGCGGGTCCGAGCTGGGCTCGGATGGACAAGCCGGGGGGTTATCCTACTTGAAGAATAGTGGATGGGTTTCGGATATTTAGGGGTGGAAATCATTTAACTAGCTGGAAAGAAAGCGACTAAAATTCTAAATGTTCGTGAAATGGGTAAAGATTTCTTCAGTTTCGCGGCGAAAAAAGCTGGAGGGGAGCGGCGACCCGGCAGGCGAAATGATGAGTCGGCTGGTAAAGCTTGGCGGATGGTTGCGTCGGCGGGCGCCAAGATTCTGCCGCAGTGCCAATAGTTTGCCGCGATCCTGCCTGTCGCTCTGCTGATTTTAGGTGACTTACGGTTTGGCGAACGAGATGCAAAAGAACTGGTGCCATGATGCAAGCCGTCGCCGGACAACTGGAGAGATACATGGACCTGTTGAGCGTCCGGCAGAAACTGGTGGCGTCGAACATCGCCAATGCCGATACCCCAGGCTATCGCACCCAGGACATCGATTTTCAGTCGGAATTCCTCAAGGCCGGCGGGGGTCCGCCGCGCGCCAGTGAGGTCAACGAGCTTCCTGTTAAGAATGATGGCAATAACGTCAGCCTCGACCGTGAAGCCCGTCTGCTGGCCGAAAACGCGCTCCGTTTCCAGTTGGCGTCCCAGTTGATGAAATCGCAGATTCGCGCCGTGCGCTCGGCCATTCAGGAGGGCAAATAATGAGCCTGTTCTCGGTCCTTTCCGTCGGAGCTTCCGGCATGGCGGCGCAGCGGGCCCGCGCCGAACTGCTGGTGGAAAATCTGGCAAACGCCGAAACTACCCGCACGCCCGAAGGCGGGCCCTATCGGCGCAAGGACGCGGTTTTCGAATCCAGCACCGTCAGTTCGCCCTTCGCGTCCATCTTCAGTTCCGAGCTTCAATCGATGGGAGGCGTCGCCGTTGCCGGCGTGGTCACCGACATGAGCGAGCCCGAACGCCGCTACCTGCCGGGTCATCCCGACGCCGATAAGGAGGGCTATGTGGCCTTTCCGAAGATCAATCCCGCCGAGGACATGGTCGACCTGATGGGCGCCGCGCGCAGCTATGGGGCCAACGTCGCGGCCATCGCCGCAGTCAAAGACATGATCCAGCGTTCCATCGACCTGGCCCGCTGAGGCGCCATCTGAGGTAAAAAAAGATGTCAGCTCCCATTCTTCCCATTTCCGGCGCAACTCTTCCCCAGGCCATCCGCCCGGCCGGCCAACCTGCCAGCGGGGGCACCGGGGGATTCCAGGACGTGCTGTCCAGCGCCATCCAGAAAGTGGAGGCCATCGGACAGAATGCCTCGGTCTCGGTGGAGCGCTTCCTGGCAGGTGAAGGCGAGGAACTCCACACCACAATTTTGGCTACCCAGCAGGCCGAACTTTCATTTGAGCTCTTCCTCCAGGCGCGGAACAAGGTTGTCAGCGCTTATCAGGAAATCATGCGAATGCAGATGTAGGGCTCACGTTTTAGCCCGGGTCTGCCGATCTACTCTTTGAGCACCCCAAGGCCTTTTCGAATTCACGAGCATGAATCTGGCGAACCTTACAACACGGCAACGCATCACCATCCTGGTGGTCGTGATTGCCGTAGGCGCCAGCCTGTACTCGCTGGTGCAGTGGAAAAAGGAGGCCGATTTCCGCCCGCTTTTTACCGGTTTGTCCCCGGAAGACGCATCCGGCATCGTACAGAAACTGAAGGAAGCCGGCGCCGAGTACCGCCTGCCGGAGAGTGGCGGTTCGGTGCTGGTGCCATCCACCCGTCTGGCCGAACTTCGGCTGACCATGGCGTCCATCGGACTTCCCAAGTCCGGCCGGATTGGATTCGAACTGTTCGACAAAGTGAATCTGGGCGCCACCGAGTTCACCGAACACGTGAACTATCGCCGTGCCCTCGAAGGCGAACTGGAGCGGACTATGATGGCGCTGGCGGAAGTGGAGACGGCTCGCGTCCACTTGACCTTCCCCAAGGACTCCGTGTTTCTCGAGGCCCAGCAACCCGCCAAAGCGAGCGTGCTGGTCAGGGTAAAGCCGGGTGCCCGGCTCTCCCCGCAGAACGTGGCCGCCATCAACCATCTGGTGGCCAGTGCGGTCGAAGGGCTTTCTCCCGACGCAGTTACCCTGCTGGACATGAACGGTAATCTGCTGAGCCGCCCCAAGTCCGCGTCCCCTCTAGATGGTACAGCGCCTTCCGCCGCCGCGCTGGACTACCGGCACCAGATTGAAACCGACCTTATCGCCAAGATCGGCGCCACCCTCGGGCCACTCCTCGGGCCGGAAAAATTTCGCGCCGGCGTGTCCGTGGAATGCGATTTCACCGGCGGCGAGCTGAGCGAGGAGATCTTCGACCCCGCGCGCAGTGTTATGGTCACTTCGCAGCGTACCGATGACAACACAGGGGGGGCCGGATCCAACGGCGTTCCGGGAACCGCTTCCACTCTTCCGCGGCCCACATCGCGCCCCAACGGCGGCTCCAACAGAACCACCCGCACGACCGAAAACATTTCCTATCAATCCAGCCGCAGCGTCAAAAAGACTCACCTGCCAGCGGGAGTACTCCGCAAGATGTCGCTGGCTGTTTTGGTGGACCAGGAGGTCACCTGGGAAAAGGACAAGAACACGTTCAAGCGCGTCATGGTGCCGCCGCCACCGGAGAAACTGAAGGTGATTCGCGATCTGGTGGCCGGCATCACCGGCTTCTCGCCGGAGCGTGGCGACCAGTTGGTGATCGAAACCCTGCCGTTTGAAACTACTCTTCAACTCGAGCCGCCGCCTTCCAACAATGTCGGGGCTCCCGGCAAACCGGGCAGTCCCGTCGGCGCTTTGCCGCTCGGGCTGATGCTGGACAAGAAAACTTTACTGATGGGAGGCGGCGCCTTGGCGGGCCTGTTGGTCCTCGGCATAGTGGTCTCCTTGTTCCGCCGCAAACGCCGGAAACAGGACGCATCCTCCGCGCCGACCGCTTCGGCCACCCTGCCGTCGCCCGGCGCAAATTCTTCCTCGCCGGCCCTGCCCGCGCCGGGGCAGGTTGAGAGCCAGATCGAATCACAGCTTGCCGAGCGCGACGCGCTCCAGGCCAGGATGGATGCCCAGGCGCTCAGTTCGCTCAAACTCGCACCAGTGATCACCAAGAAAGCCGAAGTCTTTGCGAAACACCTGCGGGACAAGATCGGCAAGGAACCCGACATCGCGGTACAGATCTTGCGCGGTTGGATCCGAGAGGAAGAGAACTAATGCCTGACCGGAAGGGCCTGCCATGATCCTGAATACCATCAAGGCGGAGTGCGAACTGCTCAATCTCCGCAAGGCTGCCATTCTGCTGGTGGCGCTAGGCGAAGTCGCCAGCGCGCAGTTGCTGCGGCAACTCAGTGAAGATGAAGTCCAGAAGGTAAGCCGCGAAGTGGCCAAGTTGACCGCCATTTCGGCGGAGCAGGCGGAGACCGTCCTCGAAGAGTTCCACCACATCTCTAATGCCGGCGACTACGTCGCGCGCGGGGGTATCGAATTCGCCCGCAAGCTGCTCATGCGCGCCTTCGAGCCGGACCACGCCAAACGCCTGCTCGACCGCCTCACTAAAGCGCTCGGGGCCGACGCCGCCTCCTTCGACGCCATCCAGAAAGCCGACCCCCAGCAACTCGCAAAATTCATCCACAATGAGCATCCGCAGACCATCGCGCTGGTGCTGTCGCATCTGAACTACTCCCAGGCCGCGGCTCTGCTGACATCGCTGCCCGCCACGATGCGTTCGGACATCTCGCAGCGTATGGCCAGCCTCGATCAAATCTCTCCGGAGATCATCCTCAAAATTGGCGCCGTCATCGGTCAGAAGTTGAAAGCGCTGGGCGAATTCAGCCGCGAATCCTACGGCGGCGTGCGCGCCGTCGCCGAAATGCTCAATCGCCTGGACTCCACGTCCAGCCGCGAGATTCTGGACCACATCGACCAGCAGGACACCAATCTGGCCGAGACCATTCGCCACCTGATGTTCGTGTTTGAAGACCTCTTATTGATCGACCCCATTGGTTTGAAAGAAGTCCTCGGGAAGGCGGACCGCAAGATGCTGACCATCGCTCTCAAGGGCACCAGCGAACAGTTGCGCAACCACATCCTGAGTTGCATGTCGCAGCGCGGGGCGGATATGCTGCGCGAGGACATGGAATCGCTCGGTCCGGTGAAGATCAAGGAAGTCGAAGCCGCCCAGCAGAGCATTATCGCCGTGGTGCGCCAACTCGAAAGCGAAGGCGTACTCAGCCTGAAAGGCGCGGTCGGTGAGCAATATGTCGTCTAAAGTGCGCCAACCGGACGAGACGCCCGGGGTTGAGCCGCTGATCTGGCGCCAGGTATACTCCTCCGGGCCGGTGCGCACCGGCGTGGACATCGACGATCGGCCCGATTTCCGGGCGCGTCTCGCGGAGTTGCAGCAGCAGCAGGAACAGCGCGCGCGCGAAGCCCACGCCGCCGGTCTGCGCGAGGGAGAAGCGGAAGGGCGCAAACGCGCCGCCGCCGAACTGCAGCCGGTTATCGACCGGTTGGCGCGATCCATCGAAGAAATCGGCGGCCTGCGCGGCCGCCTGCGCGCGGAAGCAGAAGCCGACCTGATCCAGCTTTCGCTCGCCATCGCCCGGCGTGTCCTCCGGCGCGAACTCGCCATCGATCCCGAAGCCTTGCATGGCCTGGTCCTCGGCGCTCTGGAAAAACTGAGCGGGCAGGAAATCTCGCGCGTCCGGGTCCATCCCGCGCACGCCGCGCTGGTCACCGAGAGCCTCCGCCAGAACAGCGCCGCGGCCAAAGTGGAGGTGATCGCCGATCCGTCGCGCGAATTGGGCACCGTCATCTTCGAGACACAACGCGGCAACCTCGATGCCTCCGTCGATTCGCAACTTCAGGAGATTGAGCGTGGCCTGGCGGACCGCCTGCGGAAGCAATCATGAAGATCTCCCTGGTTCCCTATCAAGCCGAACTCGACCGCATTACCCCTCTGCGCTGGACCGGCGAGGTGACGGAGGTCGTCGGCCTGCTGGTCGAATCCCGCGGTCCCAGCGTCGCCATCGGCGATTTCTGCGAAGTCCGCACCGCGGCCGGGCGGCGCATTCGCACCCAGGTGATCGGTTTTCGCGACGGCCGCGTGCTCTCCATGCCGCTGGAGGAAATCGACGGCCTCCAGTTGGGCGATCCCTTGGAGGCGCGCAGTGAGGACGCCCGCGTCGAGGTGGGTCCCCAACTGCTCGGCCGGGTCATTGATGGCTTCGGCAAACCCATGGACGACGGTCCCGCCATCGAAGCTCGCGAAACCTACAGCCTGCACGGCACGGCCACCAACCCCCTCGCCCGCGAGCACATCACCCAGCCGCTGGTCACGGGCATCCGCGCCATCGATGCCCTGCTGCCCTGCGGCAAAGGCCAGCGCATCGGCATTTTCGGCGGCAGCGGCGTCGGCAAAAGCACGCTGCTCGGCTCCATGTCGCGCCACAACTCGGCCGACGTCACCGTTATCGCCATGATCGGCGAACGCAATAGGGAAGTCCGCGCCTTCATCGAAAACGAGCTGGGCCCGGAGGGCCGCAAGAAATCCGTCGTCGTCTGCGCCACCAGCGAGCGGCCGGCGCCGCTCCGCGTCCGCGCCTGCTTCGTCGCCCTGGCCATCGCCGAGTACTTCCGCGACCAGGGAGCCAACGTGCTTTTGGTGATGGATTCGGTTACCCGCCTGGCCATGGCGCAACGCGAAATCGGCCTCGCCGCCGGCGAACCGCCCAGCCAGAAAGGCTATACCCCTTCGGTCTTCAACCTACTCCCCAAAGTCCTGGAACGCGCCGGGAATTTCGGCGTGGGCTCCATCACGGGTTTCTTCACCGTTTTGGTGGAAGGCGACGATTTCAACGAGCCCATCTGCGATGCCGTCCGCGGCATCCTCGACGGCCACTTCATCCTCTCCCGTCAACTGGGCGCCCAGGGCCACTACCCGGCCATCGATATCCTGCACTCCGTCAGCCGACTCACCAACGCCATCGCCACCCCCGCCCAGAAAGAGGCCGCGCGCAAAATTCGAGGCGCGCTCTCCGCCTATCGCGACGCCGAAGACCTGATTCAACTGGGCGCCTACGTGGCGGGCTCCAATCCGCAACTCGATGCCAGCATTCGTCTACGCCCCGAGTTGCTCGACTTCCTCCAGCAGGATCATCTAGCCAACTCCCCGCTGCCGGAGACCCTGTCGCGTCTGGAAGAACTGGCCGCGCGCATGGACATGGTCCCCGCGCAACCGCATGCCGCCAAGCGATGAAAGCCTTCCACTTCCCCCTCGAAAAGGCCCTAGACTGGCGCCGCATCCAGCTCGAAGTCGAAGAAGTCCGCTACAAACAACACGTTGCCGATCTCGCCGGTCTCGACCGCCGGCGCGCCGAAGTGGAAGCCTCCGGCATCCGCGCCGAAATTGAGGTCCGTGAGTGGAACCCCATCGCTGCCAGCGATCTAAGCGCCCTTGGCAACTTCCGCCTGTACGTCAAGGCGCAGGAATCCGAGATTGCGCGCCGCCGCTTCGAGGCCGCGCAAAAGCTGGCCGAACAGCAGAAGCTCATGCTCGAAGCGCGCCGCCGGTGCCGCCTCCTGGAGCGCCTCAAGGAACGCCGCCTCACCGAGTGGAGCGTCGAGCGCGACCACGAAATCGAGGAGATCGCCGCCGAAAGCTACCTCTCACGCTGGAGCCCCCGCCGCGTGCCCGATCGCTAAGGAACCACGCAATAATAACTTCGCATCGGCTGCGTCGGCTATGTGGCGCCGGCACCCGTGCCGGCCGCGTGCCGATTTATCGGGACGCGGCAGACTGAGAGTCTGACTGAAAGTCTGCGCCACGTCTGTGCCTGGAAAGTTATTGTTGCGTGGCCCTAAGTCCGTGCGCGATCGACGACCTCTTCGGAAACCGATCGGCGAGAGCCTCTAGTGCTCTGCGGCAAACAGGATAGCGAGTATGCGGTTGACCGTGAGGCAGCCAACGCAGGCGACAGCCGGCCTTCAGCCGGCGCTTGCGGAGCACGCAGGGGCGCGCTCAGCCCGAAAAAGCCGCCTGAAAGGCGGCATTGGGCAAGATTGCCCGCACAAAACCGGCGGGACTGCCACCCACGCGGGAACCCGATGGCGGAGAGCATCCGTCGGCGCGTCTTTCTCCGCGCCTTCGCGGTGAACCCCATCCCGCCCCAGTCCTGACCTCCCTATAATGAAGAAATGACTCCTGACACGCTTGCCGCTACCGCTATGCCGCCCGTCCCCCTCTCTGTCGAAGGCGCCAGCGTGTTGCACCAGATGATGCGCTTCCGCCGCCCCGCCTGGCGGGCTCTCTCCCATGCGGCCCGCGCCGAAATCCTGGATGAGGCAGCTAGCGCCCTCGCGGCCCTGGAGCGCCCCGCCGAAGGACGCCAGAGCGCCCTATTTTCCCTGCTGGGGCACAAGGGCGACCTGATGTTTGTCCACTTCCGCCGAAGCTTCGAGGAACTCAACCAGGTGCAAATCGATCTGGCCCGCCTCGCCTTTGGCGATTACCTGGAGCCCACCACCTCCTACCTCTCCATCGTCGAACTCGGCATTTACGAATCCACCGCAAAAGTTTACGCCGGCCTTCTCAACAGGGGCCTCGAGCCGTACTCCGCCGAGTGGAAGCAGGAAATCGAAGCCACGCTGGACCGGCACCGCCAGGCCATGGCGCCGCGCCTCTGGCCGGAAATCCCCGCCACCAAATACGCCTGCTTCTACCCCATGGACCGCCGCCGCGGCGAGTCCAAGAACTGGTACGAGGAATCGCTGGCAGACCGCCAGCGCATGATGGAGAAGCACGGCGCCATCGGCCGCCGGTACGCCGGTGAAGTGCGCCAGATCATTTCCGGATCGATCGGCCTCGACGATTGGGAATGGGGCGTCGATCTCTTTTCCGAAGACCCCGCCGTGTTCAAGCGCCTCATCTACGAAATGCGCTTCGATGAAGTCAGCGCCGTGTACGCGCTCTTCGGTTCCTTCTATGTGGGCGTGCGGGTGGCGGCGGCCGAACTCTCCGGAACCCTCTAACCTTGACTAAGACTATACACATCGTCGGCGGCGGATTGGCCGGATCCGAAGCCGCGTGGCAGATCGCCCGACGAGGACTGGACTGCGTCCTCCACGAAATGCGTCCGGTGCGGCCCACCCCCGCGCACCAGACCGGCGACCTCGCCGAACTCGTGTGCAGCAACTCACTGAAAAGCGAGTCCGAATCCACCGCGCCCTGGCTCCTCAAAGAGGAACTCCGGCGCCTCGATTCGCTGCTGCTCCAAGCGGCCCAAAAAACCCGCGTCCCTGGCGGACACGCCCTCACCGTGGATCGCGGCCTCTTCGCCCAGGAGGTCACCGCCGCCATCGCCGCCGAGCCGCTCATCCGCCTCGTCCGCGACGAAGTCACCGCTCTCACGGATGACGCCATCTGGATTGTCGCCAGCGGCCCCCTCACCAGCGGCCCCCTCGCCGAGGAAATCGCCCGCCTGACCGGCTCCGGCCGCCTCTACTTCTACGACAGTATCAGCCCCATCGTCGACGCCGAAACCGTCGATACCAGCATCGCCTACTGGGCCTCGCGCTACGGCAAGTCCACCGATGGCACCGACGACTACCTCAACTGCCCGCTCGACCGCGATCAATACGAGCATTTCGTCGATGAGTTACTCAAGGCCGATTCCGTCTCCGCCCACATTGCCGAGGACAATACCTGTTACTTCGAGGCCTGCCTCCCCATCGAAGAGATCGCCCGGCGCGGCCGCGACACCCTGCGCTTCGGCCCGATGAAACCCATGGGCCTGGATAACCCGCGCACGGGCCGCCGTCCCTGGGCCGTGGTGCAGCTCCGCCAGGAAAACGTGCGCGCCGAGAGCTTCAATTTGGTGGGCTTCCAGAACCATATGAAGTTCGGCGAGCAGGCCCGCGTGCTGCGCCTGATCCCCGGCCTGCAGAACGCCGAGTTCCTCCGCTTCGGCCAGATCCACCGCAATACCTACATCAACGGGCCGGCCCTCCTGAGCCCCACCCTGCAATTGCGCACGCGCCCGGAAATCTTTTTTGCCGGCCAGATTTCCGGCGTCGAAGGCTACGTCGAATCCATCGCCACGGGACTGATGGCCGGCATGCACGCGGCCGCGCTCGCCCGCGGGGAGACGCCGCGCCCCCTGCCACGCGCCACCGCGCTCGGCTCGCTCTGCCACTACGTCTCCACCGCCGATGCGAAGGGTTACCAGCCCGCCAACATCACCTTCGACCTGCTGCCGCAACTCGACGAGGCCACGCGGCAACGCCTCCGCCGCGACAAGAAAGCGCGCCACGCCCTGGTGTGCGAGCAGGCGCTCGAAGCGTTGGCTGGGTACCTGGATGCCGACCGCCATGCCCGCGTCTGAGCTCGAAGGCCAAATCGCGCTGTACCTAGAAGATCTCGCCCGCGCCGGTAATTCCGTCCACTCTATCCGCGCCTACGATGCCGACCTGCGGCAGTTCCTCGCCTACCTGTCGCCCCCCGATCTCGCCCCGCCCGAGCCGCCGGCCATCGACCTCCTGCTGCTTCGCGAATGGTTGGCCTCACTGTACCGTGACCGCCTCGCGGCGGTCACCCTGCGCCGCAAACTCGCGGCCGTCCGCGGCTTGTTCCGCTTCATGCTGCGCGAAGGCGTGGTCCCGCTCAATGTCGCCCGCCTGGTGCGCACCCCGAAGGCGCCCCAGAAACTGCCCGAGGTGATGACCGCCGAGCAGGTGAACGTGCTGCTTGATGCCGTCGCCGCCGGTAAACTCGAGCGTCCCTTCCCTGAGCGCGACCGGGCCCTCTTCGAACTGCTCTACGGCTGCGGCATCCGCGTCAGTGAACTGGCGGGCCTGAACCTGGAAGATCTGGACCGCTCCGACGGTTGGCTCCGCGTGCGCGGCAAGGGCAAGAAGGAGCGCCAGGTGCCGCTTCCGGGTAAGGCCGCGGAGTCGCTGGAGCGTTACCTCGCCCAACGTCCCGTGGTGCGCGAAGAGCGCGCCGTGTTCCTCAATCACCGCAACTCGCGGCTCACCACGCGCGGCATCGGGGGCATCGTCAAGCTGTACGCCACGTATCTCGCCGGCGACCCGAGCGTGCACCCGCACAGCTTCCGCCACGCCTACGCCACGCACCTACTGGCCGATGGCGCGGACCTGCGCGCCATCCAGGAACTCCTGGGCCACGCCCGCCTGTCCACCACCCAGAAATACACCCAGGTATCGCTCACAGACCTCATGGCAGTCTACGATAAGGCGCATCCCAAAGCATGATCCCCGGCTTCCGGCAAGAGATCCGTCCTATGCTGCGCCTCGCCGCGCCGCTCGCCATGGCCGAGCTCGGCTGGATGTCGATGGGCTTCGTCGATGCCCTCATGGCCGGACGCCTCGGCGCGGCCGCTATCGGCGCGGGCAGCCTGGGCAACATGCTATTTTTCCCCATCGCCATCTGCGGCACCGGCATGCTGCTCGGCATGGATACGCTAGTCGCGCAATCCTTCGGCGCGAAGGACGCCGCTGCCTGCCGCCGCACGCTGGTGCAGGGCCTTTGGATCGCCGTGGCCGTGGCCCCCGTGGTCGTTCTGCTGCTGGCTCTCACCATCCCCCTGCTGGGCGCCCTCGGCACCAACCCGCGCGTCATGGAATTGCTCGGCCCCTTCCTGAACGCGCTGCTCTGGGGGGTGCTGCCCCTGATGTTTTACACCGCCTTCCGCCGCTACCTTCAGGCGATGAACATCGTCAAGCCCATCACGTTCGCCGTGGTCAGTGCCAACCTGCTCAACTTCGCCGGCAACTGGCTCTTCATGTACGGCAATTGGGGTGCCCCGCGCCTTGGCCTTGAAGGCTCGGGATACTCCACGTCCATCTCGCGCGTCTATATTGCGCTGGTACTCTTAATTGCGGTTCTCCGCCACCAGCGAAAGGTGGGGCAGGCTTCAGTTTGCCAACGCCCGGTCAGGGGCGCGTTTGTGCACAGCTTCTCAGGGAGCGATGGCGCAATCACCTGTGACGCGCTGTTTAGTTGGCGTCCGCAGTGGGCGCTCATCCGCCAACTGATCACCCTGGGATTCCCGTCCGCCATGCAGATTCTCGTCGAAGGCGCCGTCTTCGCTATCGTCACCGTGATGGCCGCGCGCTTCGACGAAGTCTCCCTCGCCGCGCACAGCATCGCCGTCAACGTCATCTCCATCACCTTCATGGTTCCGCTCGGCATCAGTTCCGCCGCCGCCGTTCGAGTTGGCCAGGCCGTCGGCCGGAAACACCCGCAAGGCATCGCCGTCTCCGGTTGGACCGCGCTGCTGCTGGGCGCCGGATTCATGAGCGCCGCCGGACTGGCGCTCGCCCTCGTCCCGCGCTGGATCGCGCGCCTCTACACACCCGAAGCCGCCGTGGTCGCCGCCAGTGCCGCACTGCTGCGCATCGCCGCCCTGTTCGAAATCTTCGACGGCCTGCAGGTAGTCGCCACCGGTGCCCTGCGGGGACTCGGCGACACGCGCACCCCCGCCCTCGCCCACCTGGCCGGCTACTGGCTCATCGGCATGCCCGTCGCGTATGTTCTCTGCTTCACCTTCGGCTGGGGCGTGACCGGCATCTGGATCGGCCTGACCAGCGCCCTGATCCTGATCGGCCTCATCCTCCTGGCCGTCTGGCACCGCAAAATCAGAGTGGCGTAAGGGACCACGCAACAATAACTTTCCAGGCACCGAGGTGGCGCGGACTCTCAGACTGCCGCGTCCCGATGAGTTGGGGCGCGGCCGGCACGGGTGCTGGCGCCACATAGCCGACG
>JANYAH010000222.1 GCA_025361425.1 Candidatus Solibacter sp.
CTATTTCTTCTTCGCTGGTTCTGGTACTGCTTCTTTCACGTCGGCAGCGGCTTTCTGCAGGTCCGCGACAACTTTGCTATCCAGTTCATAGATGCTGGGTTCGCCGTCGCGTTGCGCGAAATATTGCGCGCCTTGCTTGGAAATCACCACTTTTTCGTTCCGCTTGCCGTTGTTGGAAACCACGCTGGCCTGCAAAATGGGCTCTCCCCCGCCCTTCTCGGCGAATTTGGTGGCGGCCAGGTCGCGCAGTTTATCGATCAGGGTCTGCACGCTGGCGTTGTCCATGGTCTTACCATTGGCACTCCACTTGTCGCCCGCCTTGGTGTAGCCCGTACCTTTCACCTCTACCCGGCTCGGGTCGCTGAAGCCAAAGTCAAAAACCTTTTTGTTGCGGAAGTCGTCCACGGATTTTTCCAGGCCATCGGCCAGATCTGCGTTCGTCTTATATATGCCTTCCACCGCGGAACTCTTGGCGAAGACGTTCTTATCTTTGTCGCGGCGGATTTCGATGGTCTGCGTGCCGCCCGCGTCGGTAACCGTGACGGTGGCCACCTTGGTTGCCGCGGCGAACTGCTTGGCCGCGTCTTCCGCGGAGAGATCCATCTTGGCGTCTTTGAGCTTGCCGACCAGGCCATCCACGGCGGAACCATCGGCGCGCAGGGGGCGCGGTTTGACGATCTGCCACTCATTCTGGCCGTTCTTGCCGAATTCCACGGCCGGACCCTTGGCGGCCAGTTCTACGCGCGAGAGTTTGTCGGAATCGAAGGTGAGCAGGCGCTTGTCGCGCAGGTCGTCGGGGCGCTTGTCCAGGCTGGTCTTGGTGGTGGTGGTGACGGTGACCACCTTGGCGTCATTGGCCAGTTTGGCGTAGGCGCCGGTTCCATTGAGCGTGTCGTCGCCGATCAGCAGGCGATCGGTCTTGCCGTCCTTGCGCACAATTTGCACGTCGAGCGTGGGAATGTCGAGACCGTAGGGCTTGAGGTCAGTGGCCTTCTCCTCCACCACTTTGTCGGCGTTGAGATTGGCCAGGGTGGACACCATCGCCCCGGCGGCGTCCTGGTCGGCGGCCATCGGCTTGGGGGCGGTCATCTGCCACTTACCGTTCTCGCGCTTCAGGCCGAGAACCTCGTCGGTGACCTTCTTGATCTTGATTTCCTGAAACTGGTCGTCCGGGATGGTCAGCAGCTTGGTGGCCGCATCGGCCGGCGCCTTGGCCTTGTCGGCCTGGCTCTTATTGCTCCACCAGGTCACCCCGCCCAGAACAGCCAAAAGAACGACGGCGATGAGGAGTCCCTTCGGCTTCATGGCTTATCTCCTCTTCCACCAGGTGACCATGCCGAACCCGACAATGGCCAGCGGGAAAAACACCACGCTCAGCCAGAACACCAGGTTGAGTTTCTGCGCGGTCAGGGTGAGCGGACGGTCTTCGGTGGATTTGGGACGAATGCTGATCAGGTCTTCATCGGCGCTGAGCCAGTTGATCATGTTCATGAACAGATCCCGGTTGCCCAGCGTACGCGAACCCATGGCGCGGTTTTCGACCCACTGTGAGGTACCCACCACCACGAAACGGCCGGCCGGAGTGCCTTGAAGAGTGCCCGCGGCGGCGAGGGTGTGTGGACCCTTCTTTCCCTTCTTCGGGTCAATCGCGCCGTTGGCGGCAACCTCATTGACGGAGATGCTGTCTTCGGTAGTGCCAAAGAGTTTTTCGACCGTGCTCTTGCCGCCGGACTTGATCTCTAGCGACCGCGGCACCGGGAAGGCGGTGGGCACGCGGGTGAGCGGGCGCGTAATGGCGTGCGCCTCATACGCCAGAATGATGGGGATTTCAGGCCCGGCGCCGAACATGTTGCCGATGCCGCTGAGATCGAGCACCAGGTCTTTGTTCGCAGTGACGCCCCATTCGGAGAGCATCGCCACCAGTTCTGTATTCTCCGCGGTAGGCTCGCCGCGGCCGATCTTCATCACGTTATCCAGCAGGAACAGGGCGTGACCGCCGCCTTCCACGTATTTCTTAATGGCATCGACGATGGGTGGCGGATAGGCCAACTGCGGTCCGCCGACGATCAGCGTCAGGCAGTCCTTGGGGACTTCCACGGCGGCGGCGGGCGGCGTCTGGCCAATCGCCAGGGGCTTGCCGGGTTCGGCGGCCTTGGGTTTGAAATCGATGGTGCGGGTTTTGTAGTTGTCGCGCTCCAGAAGCTGCTTCATTAGCGAGTAGCCGGTGGGGGCGCTGTCCTCAATGGAGTGCTCGTTCGCGGCGTTCACGAAGCACGCGTTGCGCTCCCCGGATTTCAACGAACGGATCAGCGCGCCGGTGACCTCCTCTTCGGTGAGGCTCTTGGCCTCTTCCTTACGCAGGCCGCTATCCACCAGGATGGTGACGTCGCGGCGGTAACCGGCCGATTTGGCCTGCTGCGGCTTCTTGGTCGGGTCGATGAATTCCACTTTCAGCTTGGGAGACAGGGCCGTGTAGCGGTCCAGTAGGTCGCGCGCCTGAGGGAACCGCGTGGCTTCGTCGAAGTAGGTCAGTCTGACGTCGTTCTTGAGATTGCCCACCACCTTGATGGTCTGGTCGGAGAGGCTGAACTGCTTGTTGCTGGTGGAATCGTAACTCTTATCGTAGCGGTTGGCGAGGAAATTGACGGCACCCAGCACCGCGAGCACTACCAGGATGTAAGTGCCGGCGTAGGCCGTGTACCGGGTCTGTCTGGATTTGAGGAAACTGGCAGCCATATTATGACCTCCACCTGACGGATTCCATTGCCCGCGAGGTAATGAACAGAGAGAAGAAGATCATCGAGAGATAGAAGACCACGTCCTTGAGATTGAGCACACCCTTACTGAAGTTTTCGAAGTGGGTGACAATTGAAATGTAGTTGACCACCTGGGAGGCGGGGCCGGAATCGAAGGCGGTGAACCAACTCAGCAGCCAGAGCAGCAGGCAGACGAAGAAGGTCACGCCGCCGGCCACAATCTGGTTGCGCGTGGTGGTGGAGATGAAGGTCCCGATGGCCAGCAGGCAGGCGCCTTGCAGGATCAATCCGAGGTAGGCCACCAGTACGGGTTTCAAATCGGGTTTGCCCCAGGCGAAAAGCATCGCGACATTGAGCATCGACATGCCCAGCACGCAGGTGAATAGCAGCACGGCGCCCAGCCACTTGCCGAGGATGATCTCAATGTCTTTAATCGGCGAGGTCAGCAGCAGTTCGATGGTCCCGGTGCGCTTCTCTTCGGCGATCAGCCGCATGCTGATCATGGGCACCAGGAAGAGCGCGATGGTGGAGGCGAACCCCAGCAGCGGGCGTATGATCTGGTCGTTGACATTCATCGGCTGCTGCTGGCCCATCATCTGGGATTGGAAGCTGAAGCGCACGAAATCCCGCGTGGCGGTGAAGAAGCCGAATCCGAAGATCAGGCCGAAAAACGCCATCAGCAGATAGGCGATGGGCGATGCGAAATAACTCTTGAGTTCTTTTTTGCAGATGAGGAGTATGTTTCTCACTTCTGGCCTCCTACTTCTTTCGTTTCGGCGGTGGTGAGTTGCAGGAAGATGTCTTCCAGGCTCAGACCCACGGCGCGGAGTTCGCTGAGATTCCAACCGGAGTTGACCACGCTGCGCGCCAGTTCGGCGCGGATATGGCGGCCCTGCAGGCTTTCCACCTCGAAGGTCAAGCGCCCGTCCTTGGAATCTTTCATCATGACGCGGCTGACGCCGGCTACCTGTTCCAAGCGTCCCTGGACTTCGGTGGGGTTGGGGCGGCCATCGGCGGCTTCCACTTCCAGGCTGACGGATTCGGCGCCGCGCAGACGGTTGGTGAGGTTGGCAACCGAATCCTGGGCGACCAGTTTGCCCTGGCTAATAATAATTACGCGTTCGCAGGAGTGCTCCACCTCGCTCAAAATGTGGGTGCTGAGGATGATGGTGTGGTCACCGGCCAGGCTGCGAATCAGTTGGCGGGTTTCGAGGATCTGCTTCGGATCGAGGCCGGCGGTGGGCTCGTCCAGAATCAGCACGTCGGGATTGTGGATGATCGCCTGGGCCAGTCCAACGCGCTGCCGGAAGCCTTTCGAAAGCTTGCCGATCAGCTTGTTGCTAACCTCGGCGACGTTCACTTTTTCAGACACTTCCTTGACCCGTTTGGCGAGGTCCCCCTTGGGGATGCCTTTGAGCTTGCCGACGAAATGCAGGTACTCGCCGACCTCCATCTCCGGATAGAGGGGTGGGACTTCGGGCAGGTAGCCGATTCGTTTTTTGACCTCAAACGGCTGTTCCATGACGTCGAATCCCGCGACCGTCGCTTTGCCCGCGGAGGGGGGCATGAAGCAGGTGAGGATGCGCATGGTGGTGGTCTTGCCGGCGCCGTTCGGCCCCAGGAATCCAACGATCTGACCCTTGTTCACTTCGAACGAGATGTCATCGACCGCAACGTTGCGTGCGTATCGTTTACTTAAACCTTCGACCTTGATCATAATTTTTGTTAGTCTCGAACTGAGATTCGGCTCCACGCAAGGCTTCTCCTCAAGTGAGCGCACACGTGGGTGACATATTAATGATAGAAACGACGGGCGTGCGTGTCAACAGGTGTCTGAAAACGGGACTAGTGGCGCAAGAGTTGAAAGCGCATTGTTCGTTTTGCATATTGTGGGTGCACGGCGAAGCGAGAACTCGTTTGTGAGAAGACATGGTACTCCTTATTTTCATTGTAGGCCGGGGTTCCAAGCGAATTTCGGTCAGTTCCTTTGTTTGCAATGGAAAATGGCTGTGACTGGTTTTCACAAGCTACGAAAAAACTTTAGCAGCCGATTAACGCCGATGCACTCGGATAAGCAAAACGGATGGAGGGCCAATTGCGACCAGTGGGTATTTGCTTGACGCCACGGAGACGGAAGTCCTCATTCGCGATTTCCAGGGTAGGCCACCACACAGGGCCTGGTTTCCGGCGGCAGAGACCTCGCCAGATGTCGGGATCAAGGTTCGCGTCGGCCTGGACCGTAATCTTCGAGCAATCTTCGAAACTTTACCGTTGCGAGCTCGCTCAAACGGTTCAAGCATCTATGTGTAGGCTTCGATTTCGTGAGGGTGTTCCAGGGTTAACGAGAGGACGCCGTACACCTTTGCCAAGGATCCAATGGATGGGAACGATCGAAAGATGTCTTCCGCGGTCGGTCCATTGCGAAATGCGTGCACGGCGACATCCGTGCCAATCCTGGACCCAGCCACGTAGCAGCCACCGTTTCCAGTTTCAATGTATTCGCTGGTTGGCATCCGATTGTTTGAAGACTGTATTGAGGTTGCGGCGACGGGCGAGTCGCGGACGCTGCTTAGGCACCATCGTCTTGCCCAAGCGGTGACCGCTAGCCAACTTTCCAGAGAGGTCCCGGTCCAGCGGGCAAGCGCGGACGGAACGCCTGCTGGTTCAATAGCGCCTTCGGGCAGGTCGCCAGTTCGATCCTTGCAGGCGACTGCTAACGCGCACCGCCCGCGGCCTTCGTTTTCTTCGCCTTTTCCACATCTTCAACCAGCTTCTTGATCACCTTGTCCGCCACATCGGCGCTGGCGCCGCGGAACTTCCCGCCCAGGCTCTCCTGCGTGGTCGACCAGATCACATCGCCGTCTTTGTTCACCAGCCGCACGGAAACCGACGCTTCATGCTTCCGCTCGGCAATTCGCGTCGACTCGTTCTCACCCACGGTAACGCCGGCCGATGGCCCGGTCGCCGATGTCCGGGTCGCCGCCGTGGATCCTCTGGTTGTCCGGCCCACGCTGGCGTTCATGTGGGCGTTGATGCCCTCGCTCGTTTGAAACGTGTCAGTGAAAATCAGATCCTCACCCGTACCGCGCAGAAAAGCGTCGGCGCGCTCCTGGTTTTCGGTGATCACGAAAAGCTTCGACCCCTGCAACGCTGAAATCAGCATGTCGCGGATCTGCACCGCCGTATCGCCGCCGTTCAACTTATCGACGTATACCCGTTTCACCTGGAGCAACTGTTGAGGATGATCGTCCATCTCTCCGGCCGCCAGCAGCAGTAGCGCAACGGCGATCATCCCTTGCCGGCTTTCCGCGCTTCCTGGTCCTGGAACTGTACTTTGCGCCCGGTGCGCGCCTCCAGGCTTGCCAGTACCGTGCGCACATCGTTCTTGTCCACGCGGAAGATCATTGCCTGCTGGTTCCCGACCCCATCCGTGTAACCAATGGTCAGAAAGTGCTTCCGCGACTTGCTAAGCAGCAGCACCGGCGAGATCAGAACCGCGGAAATGTAC
>JANYAH010000225.1 GCA_025361425.1 Candidatus Solibacter sp.
GCTGCGCCAAACCCCGGAGATGATTGTCAACGCCGCGCTCCAGGAGGATGTCCAGGTGATCGGCCTGTCCATCCTTTCCGGCGCGCACAATGCGATTGTGCCACGCGTACTGGAACTGCTGCGCGAGAAGGAAATGGCGGACGTGATGGTGATTGTCGGCGGGATTGTGCCGGACGAAGACGCCGCCGCGCTCAAGCGCCTGGGCGTTGCCGCGGTGTTCCAACCCGGCTCGTCGCTGGACGCCATCGTGAAGTTTGTCCAAGGTGCGGTGCCGGCCTGAGGCCAAGTTTTGTGCACGGAATGTCTTCTCTGGGCTTGTCTGCGGTGAAGGGCAATTCTAAATCTCTAAACAAATCCGCCCAAGTGGCTCAAAAAGCCTGTGCCAGCCCTTCACACCTGTAGCCTGCTACACTCGTTGATGATTGCCCCGAAGATCCGCTAAAATAATGGTTTACCACCTTTGGAACCTCAACTGTAGTTGTGAAGTCAGAGTCTCAACGTCATCGTAACCGCGCAGAGTGGAAAGGTATGCTTGCATGAAGTTTTTCAGGCGTCTCCGCCTGGTCGTAATCCCGGCCTGTTTCTGCGCAGTCTCTATCTGCCCGGCGCTGTGCGCCCAGGCGCCCGCCCCGCAGCCGGCGGCGGGCCAACCGGCCGCCCAACCGCGGCAGCAGACGCCGCCCCCGACTTTGCCGAAACCTAGTCCCTTCGAGACTATTCCCACAGCGCCAGGGCCCACGCCGCTCGCGACTCCGCCAGCGGCTCCTGCGGCCACTCCGGCGGCGGCCCCCGCTGCCCAGCCAGGCCAGCGCCCGCAATTGGAAGCGCCCAAGGAAGCCGGCACGCCGGCGGCGACCCCGAGCGGACAGGTGATTGAGGCCTTTGAATTCCGCGGCGCAAAGCGCGTTCCCCAGGACACCTTGAAGGCGCTGATTATTTCCAAGCCGGGCGATAACTATGCCGAAGAGACCCTGCGTCGCGATTTCATGATTCTGTGGAACACCGGGCGCTTCGACGATATCCGCTTGGAAACCGAACCCGGCCGCAGCGGGCTGATCGTGCGCTTCGTGGTCACGGAGCGGCGCGTTATCCGTTCCATCGAGTACCCGGGCGCCAAGAGCGTGACGGTTTCGGAAATTCTCGACCGCTTCAAGGAACGCAAGGTCGGGCTCAGCGTGGAATCGCAGTACGACCCCAACAAGATCCAGCGGGCCGCCGTGGTCCTCAAGGATTTCCTGGCGGAACGCGGCCGGCAGTACGCCACGGTGGATCCGCAGATCGAGCAGATTCCGCCCTCGTCGCTCAAGGTTTCGTTTGTGGTCAACGAAGGTCCCAAGGTGAAGGTGGGCAACATCGAGATCGCGGGCAACACCGCAAAAGACGACCGGTGGGTGATCCGCAACATGAAGAACTCCAAGGGCATCGGTGTCCCGCACTCGCTTTGGTTCGAGCGCATCTTCCCGGCCACCTTCGACCGGAACAAGCTCGAAGAGGACAAGGAGCGAGTTCGTCAGGCGTATCAGGATGCCGGGTACTTCACCGCCAAGACATTGGAAGAGACCGTCGATATCCAGCACCGCGGCGGAAGAGGCTGGCGGCTGCCGCTTTTCAAGATGAACCTGCCCGGCATCACGGCCGATATCACGCTTCCGGTGGAAGAAGGCAAGCTGTTTCATCTGCGCAACATGAACTTCACCGGGGTGAAGCTGTTCCGCACGCCCGAAGTGCTGATGAAACCGCTCTTCGGCATGACCACCGGAGACATCTTCTCCACCGACAAGCTGCGCAAGGGCATCGAGAACATGCGCAAGCTGTACGGCAAGTTCGGCTATATCGATTTCGTCCCGGAGCCGGAGTTCCATCCGGCCGACGACGGCTCCGACCAGATCGATCTCACGCTGACCGCCGATGAAGGCAAGCAGTTCTTCATCCGGCGCATTGATTTCTCGGGCAATACCACGACGCGCGATAAAGTAATCCGCCGCGAAATTCTGCTCGACGAAGGCGACATGTTTAATACCGAGCTTTGGGACTACAGCGTCCTGCGCCTCAACCAGCTCGGCTATTTCGAAATGTTGAAGAAGGAAGAAGCCGCCGACATCAAGCGCAATCCGCAGTCCAACACGGTGGACATCACCCTCAAAGTGAAGGAGCGGGGCAAGAACTCGGTGGGCCTCAACGGCGGCGTGAGCGGCATCGCGGGCAGCTTCGTCGGGTTCAACTATTCCACCAACAACTTCCTTGGTCTGGGCGAGACCCTCTCCATTGAAAGCCAACTCGGCACGCGAATGCGCGATGTCAGCCTGGGGTTCACGGAACCCTACTTCCTGGACCGCCCGCTGCAACTCGGCTTCGTGGTCTACCTGCGCCGTTTCAACTTCGATCAGGGCCGCGAGGCTTCGATTCTGTCAGGCACCAACCTGATCCCGCTTTACAACCAACTAGGTGGGCAGAATCTGCTGAACTACTCGCAGAACAGCCACGGGATTTCGGTTTCGGCCACCTATCCCATCAGACGGAGCTTTGCCCGTGTGGGCATCACCTACGGGTTCGACGTTTCCAACGTCGTGACCACCACCGAAGCGGCGAAGAGCTACTTCCAATACATCAATTTCAGCGGCGTCGCGGGGCCGAATTCGCTCACCGGTATCCGCACCAGCCACGTCATTCCGTCCTATACGTACAACACGGTCAACCACCCGATCTCGCCCACCGCCGGGCGAAGCCTGTTCATCTCCACCGATTTTGCGGGCAGCATTTTGGGTGGCAAC
This sequence comes from Candidatus Solibacter sp., assembly GCA_025361425.1. GTDB lineage: Bacteria > Acidobacteriota > Terriglobia > Bryobacterales > Bryobacteraceae > Solibacter. The sequence continues at coordinate 2,772 of JANYAH010000225.1, forward strand.
ATCAATACGGTGCGGCCGTCGATCGACGTGAAGTACTTCAAACAGGCGCCCTGGCACCGCAGCCACATCCTGGCTTTCCACGGGCTGGGTTCCATGATCACCGGCTACGGCGGCAAGTTTATCGCGCCATTTTCCCGCACCTACATTGGAGGCGAGCAGGATATCCGCGGCTTCGAGATTTGGGGCATCACGCCCATCGCATTTGTCGCCTCTAGCGCCAGCATCAATGTGTTGAACGACGACGGCAGCGCGCGTACGCAGAAGGTGGTTCAGAACGGCGTCGTGGCAAGCGTGCCGGTGACCATGATGGTCCCGCGGTATCAGCTCATCACGCCCGGCGGCGACGCCCAGGTGGTGACCAACTTCGAGTACCGCATTCCGATTGTCGGGCCGGTCACTATGGCGTTCTTCGGCGATGTCGGAATGAACAAGATCTTGCGCGCCAGCCAGCTCACCATGGAGCCGAGCCGGGTCGCCGATCTCAACAATCAGTTCCCGCAGGCTGGTTTCGACGGCCGCGTGCGCATCGCTCCGGGTACGCAAAAGATCCGCGCTTCCACCGGCATCGAACTTCAGGTGATGCTGCCGGTGGTGAATGCGCCCTTCCGCCTCTACTGGGCGTACAACCCTTCGATCGTCCGGGAGTACCTGCAGCCCCCCATCGTGGCCGACCGCTCGGCCTTCCCGAACCAGAATACGTTCATCAATTCGGTGGCGCAGTTCGGACAGGGGTACCCCTACTTCGAAAAACGGACGATGTTCCGTTTTACAATTGGCAGGACGTTCTAGCCTTCAGCGGCTGGCGGCAATATGGTAGTATTTTCTCACTTAGGAGTTTTCAGCTTGAAGAAGAATTTTGTTGTTTTTCCAGCGTTAGTTCTCGGTATGGCCGCCATGGTTCATGCCCAGGCCCCGGTCAAGGTGGCCATCATTCACGTGCAGAACGCCATTCTGCAGACCAAGGACGGGCAGAAGGCCGCTACCGAACTGCAGGGCCGGTTTGCGCCCAAGAAGGCCGGTCTGGATAAGAAGCAGGCCGACCTCGCGACCCTGCAGGACCAGTTGCGCAAGGGCAGCGCCACCATGAGCGAGGATGTTAAGGCCAAGCTCATGCGCGACATCGATGCCAACAACAAGAGCATGCAGCGCGATACGGAAGATGCCCAGGCGGATCTGGACGCGGAACAGGGCAAGATCATGCAGGAGTTGGGCGGCAAAGTGATGGCGGTGCTGGAGAAGTTCGCCACCGCCAACGGCTACGCACTGGTGTTGGACGTCAGCAATCCGCAGACTCCCGTGCTGTGGGCGGCTTCGGCCATCGATATCACCAGCGACATCGTCAAACTCTACGACCAGGCCAACCCAGGCACCGCAGCCCCGGCCGCGGCAAAAGCGCCCGCTGGCGTCGCTCCGGTTGCACCGAGACCGGCGGCCCCGATGGCACCTGCTCCAAAGAAGAAGTAACGGAATCGGGCGGAGTTTGCCTCCGCCCGCCCCCCCCAATTAAGCGGTGCAATTCCGGCAGGGGGGATCCATGCAAGCGCTCGCCGTTGTTCCCTGGGCGGATGGCGGCACGCTGCACTACTTCACCACGGGCAACACTCACGATCAGGCGTCGATCTCGCTGATTGATCGCGAACTCACCAATCGCCTGAACCGCGAACTGGGTATCGATTTCAAACTGCCGCCGGATCGCAAGCCTTTAGCCTGCCAATCCGAGCGCAGCTCGGACGTGTGCTATTTAGCCGTCTGTCCCACCTGTTCCTAAAGAGTAGGGTCCTGCTAAAGCCGGCCCCACTAGAACTAGGAGCTACTCCCACTCAATCGTGCCGGGGGGCTTATGCGTGAGATCGTAGAACACGCCCGCGACGCCTGCGACATGCAGTAGTTCCGTGGAGATCCGTTCGCGCAACTCCGCCTTCATCAACACCGATTGCGCGGTCATCCCGTCCACCGAATCCACCGGGCGCAGCACCACGGAATCGGGCGATTCCGCCGAGCCCAGAGGAATCAGGATCACGGGAAATTGCCATACCTCATGGTCGTACCCGGTTTCGTGAGTGAGCCGGCGCACGATGCCATCCGCCTTGCGCAATCGCTCCAACCGCTCCGCCGTCAGCGAACAAGCGCGCACCTGCATGTTCCCGACCGGCACCCGCGTCTCCACCGGTGCGATCACGCGATTCACTCCGGAGATGGCGTTGATCAGTTCGGTGGCGCGCGCATGGTCCAGCGCATCAATCGCCAGGACGGGCGCGTAGGTTCGCGAATCGCCTTGCACGCCCACCGAATGCACCGGCACGATGAAACCTTCCGCCGTTGGGCGCAACGGCGCGTCGAACTCCGAGCACAGGCAGCGAATGGCGAGGCCCGGGCCCGGGAACGGATGCCGGTCGAGCAGTTCGCCGGCCAGAGAGATCTCCCGCCCCACGGCGCGAACTTCGTCCTTGTAGAAAGATTTGAGCGGCTCTACAATGCGCCCGGCCGCCATCAGCTTCTGAATACCGGCCACGCGATTGTGATGGGTCTTGATCAGCGCCGCCTTGGCCGTGCCGCCGCTTTCGATGGTGTCCGGGTAGATGGTGCCCTGTCCCAGAATCCAGTTCTCGTCCAGCAGCCGGCGCGACTCGATGATGCGCTCCTGCACGCGGACGAACTCCTCGCCGATGATGTGGCGCTTGCGCTCCGGATCGGTGACCCCGGCCAGCGCGGTCAGAAACTGCTCTTCGGCGTGCTCCACCGTGAGGTTGCCCATGCGCCTCACGAAATCGGTTTCGCCTTCGCGCATCAGGCCGGTATCCACATAGACGCCGCGCACGCGGTCGGCCCCCAGCGCCCGCGTGCACAGCGCGAAGGCGACGCTGGAATCCACCCCGCCGCTGACGAAGAAGAAGACGTTGCGGGTGCCCACGCACTCGCGGATTTCCTGTTCCAGCATCGGCGCGCGATGCCGCACGTCCCAATCCTTTTGGCACCCGCACACGCGAAACGCGAAGTTGGCAAGGTACTCCTTCCCGCGCGTGGTATGGACCACTTCCAGATGGAACTGTACCGAGTAGAACCCGCGGGCGGGCGCCGCCATCGCCGCCACCGCGCAAGTGCTGGTACGCCCTATGACGGAGAACCCTTCCGGCACGCGCCCCACCACATCGCGATGGCTCATCCAGACCTGCTGCGTACCCGCGAGTCCGGCGAACAGGGGGTCGGCCGCATCGTCGAGTTCGAGCGTGGCCAACCCGTATTCGCCCTTCACGCCTTTGCGGACTTCCCCGCCCAGCAGCAGCGCCATCAGCTGCTGCCCGTAGCAGATGCCGAGCACCGGCACGCCCAGCGAGAAGATAGCGGGATCCACGGTAGGGCTGTCCGGGTCATAGACAGAGCTCGGCCCGCCCGAGATGACGATGCCCTTGGCGGACGACAGTTCCGCCGCCGGCGTCTCGCTGGCGCATACCTCCGCATACACGCCGAGGTCGCGAACCTTCCGGGCAATCAGGTGGCAATACTGCCCGCCCGCATCAAGGACGATAATCTGCGCTGTAGGGTTCAACTTTCGATGGTAGCAAGCCGGAGCGTTCCCGGGCGTCGGGAGGGCTCTTCAAGGCAGAGACGCCGATGCGCAGAGGAAAGCGCAGTTCGGCCGCGGCCGAGCTGGCGGCGGATGCCTAAAGTGGAGCAGCTTATGCCACTTTCAAGATCAGCACGGCGTTCAGGCCGCCGAAGGCGAACGAGTTAGACATGGCGTACTCCACCTGTTGGAGGCGCGCGACGTTCGGAATCACGTCGAGATCGCACTCGGGGTCTGGCTCGCTGAAATTGGCGGTGGGCGGGAGCACGCCATCGCGCAGCGCGATCACGGTGGCCAGGCACTCCAGCGCGGCTGCCGCGCCCAGCGCGTGACCGTGCATGGATTTCGTGGAACTGATGGCCAAGCGGTCCGCATGCGCGCCGAACACCTGGCGGATGGCGGCGGTCTCGGTGAGGTCGTTGGCCAGCGTGGCCGTGCCGTGCGCGTTGATATAGCCGATCTGCTCGGGCGCGAGCTTTGCGCTGCGCAGCGCCGCCCGCATGGCCCGCGCCGCCCCATCAATGGATGGCTGCGTAATGTGGCACGCGTCGGCGCTCATGCCGAATCCCACCAGTTCCGCCTGGATCCGCGCGCCGCGCGCCTGCGCCGCTTCTAGCGGTTCCAGCACGAACATGGCCGCGCCCTCGCCGAGGATCATGCCGCGGCGATCCTTCGAAAACGGCCGGCAAGTCTCCGGCGACACCACGCGCATCGCCTCCCAAGCCTTCAGAATACCCAGGCTGAACGGGGCTTCGCTGCCGCCCGTGATGGCCAGTTCGCTGGTCCCAATGGCGACCATCTGAAACGCCTGCCCGATGGCGTGAGCGGACGAAGAGCACGCGGTCGAAATGGTGAAGGCCGGCCCGGTGATGCCGAACTCCATCGAAATGTGGCTGGCGCCCGCGTTGGCCATCGTCTTGGGGATGGTCAGCGGATGCACGCGATTGTGTCCCTTCTGGTAAAGCTCGACGAACCCGACGTCCTCGGTGGATTGCCCGCCCACGCAGGATCCGGTAATGATCGCCGAAGTTTCGCGCAGTTCCGGGGTCCATTCGACAGCGGCATCTTGCACCGCCTCGCGCGCGGCAATCACCGCGAACTGCGCGAAGCGGTCCATGAAGTCCGCCCGCCGGTCTTCGAAGTAGGGCTGGTGACTGTAGTTCTTGACCTCCGCGCCGTTCTGAAAACGCAGCGACGCGACGCCGGTGGATTCAATCTGTCCGATGCCGCCGCGGCCTACGCGCAGCGACTCGGCGAACTCGGTGGTGTTGCGGCCCAGCGCACTGATGGCGCCTGCGCCGGTGATGGCGACGCGTCGCATCGCTTACTGGCCGGCTGGCGCTTCCGCGCTCTTAGCGGCGACCAGCCTTTCCACGCCGGCGCACATGTCGCGGACGTTGCGCACGCTGCGCACTTCCTCATCGGGAATGCTGATATCAAACTCGCCTTCGAGAGCGAACAGGATCTCCACGGCGTCCATCGAATCGATTCCCAACTGCACGAACTCGCTATCGATCGTCACGGTTTCGAGGGGAATGCGCTTGGAGGTGGCAATCACCTTCGTCACGCGCTGAATCAGGTCTTCGGACATAAGAGTCGGCCAATCGTTTCAAATTTGTAGCCCCGGTCCAGCAATGTTGGCACCAGGCGCCGGACGGTTTCCACGGTCGTGCGCACATCCGGCTTCTCCCGAAGCTCGCGCCCGTCGTGAAGACAGAGGATGGCGCCGTTAGACGCAGATGCCGCCATGTGCGCGACCACCTCATCCGCCCTTCGACTCCAATCATAGCCGATTGCGCTCCACATGACGCCGGTCAGTTGCATTTTGCGCTGCGCCCGCCCCAGGCCGAACCAGCGCGCTCCGTACGGCGCGCGGAAGAAGGCGGGCCTTATTCCGGTGTGCCACTCGATGGTTTCCTGCGCCCTCCGCAGTTCATTTTCGATGCCGCCCGGCGAGCGCAGGAACAGATACGGATGGCTGTAGCTGTGATTGCCGATCTCGTGCCCCCGCGCCGCCACCTCGCATGCAATCTCTGGCAGCCGATCCACGTTGGCCCCGCACTGAAAGAAGGTGGCGGACACCTCGTACTCCGCCAAAATCTCCAGAATCTCCGGCGTGCCCTCCCCGGGCCCGTCGTCAAACGTGAGTGCCAGAGCCCGCCGGTCGCGCGGTCCCCGCCACACCGAGCGCCCGAAGACAGATGCCGAGCGGCCGCGAACAGCCCACGCCATGAGGGAAGATGCCGCACCAACAGCGGCGAGTGGGGGCAGCGCGTTCATGGAATTCCTATTGTAGGACAGGCCTCCCGGCCTGTCTCGTGGTCAAGTGCGTTCGGAATGCCGGAACGACAGGCCAGGAGGCCTGTCCTACGCTACCGGGAACTCCAGCTCGACTTTTAGTCCCGGGTTGGCGTTGGTCGCGCGGATCGCTCCCTGGTGCAGTTCGACAGCCCGGCGCGCAATGGAGAGGCCCAGCCCGATACCGCCGCTCAGCCGGTTGCGGTCGGATTCCACCCGGTAGAAGGGGTCGAAAATGCGCGGCAGTGCATCTACCGGAACTCCCGGGCCATGATCGCGAATTTCGACCACGGCCCCCAAGTCGCCGTGCCACAGCCTGACTTCGACGCTGCTATCGTGTGGCTCATAACGGATGGCGTTGCGCAGGACATTCTCCACCGCACGGCGCAGGAGCTCGGGATCTCCGGCGATTGTCATCGCTTCGCCGCTGTGGTACTGGAGGCTGCATCCGTGCGCCGCGGCTTCCATGGCGGAATCCTCCACCAGCAGCTGGACCAGTTGGTCCAGGCGCACCGGATCGCGGCGGAGCGAGGCGGGGTCGCCCTCGGCGCGTGTCACTTGAAGGAGCTGGCCGACCAAGGAGTTGAGGCGGCCGGATTCCTTCTGTATGCGATTGAGCGCGGCATCGGTATCGTCGCCGGAGCGTGCTAGTTCGATGGCCACGCCGAGGCGGGCCAGCGGAGAACGGAGTTCGTGGGAGATGTCCAGCAGGAGCCGGCGTTCGGCCGCCAGCAAGGTTTCGATGCGGTCGGCCATCCGGTCGAAAGTGCGGGCCAGTTGGCCCAGTTCGTCGCGGCGCACGCTCTCGGCCCGGGCGCTGAGATCGCCGCGGCCAAACCGTTCCACGGCCCTCTGGAGTTTGCGAACCGGGCGGGTCAGGTACAAGGCGAGCCAGTAGCACAGCCCAGTGGCGGCGGCCATGACGAAGATGTGTTCCGGCTGGAGAAACCAGGAGCCCACATGGGCGCGCGGCACGATGAAGAAGAACCAGAAGCGGCCGTCATTGGACGCGCGTGCGACGGTGGAATCGCCGGTCCGGAAGACCTGATAGAACACGCGGCGGTGCGCGCGAAGGATCAGGTCCGACCGGTCTTCGTTAGTGAGCAGGTCGCGGCCATTTTCGTCGGTGAGGACGCCGCGGGCGTCATAGACGCGATGCAGCGTATCGAGGAAGCTCTGCAGCGCCGGGCGCCCGCCGGTCTCGTAGGCGCTGGTAGCTTGTTCCAGTTCGAAGCGCACCAGCCGCGCCACCGGCGCGCGCTCGTCGCTATCGTTTTCATTCACGTTTAAGGCGGAGATGAAGGCCGATCCGACCACCGTGATGGCCAGGGCGAACCAGAACCAGAGCAGGATTTTGGCGAAGAGCGAGTTCATTCGGCGGCGGCGTCCTCGGGCGTGCGGCAAAACTGGTAGCCCACGCCGCGGATGGTTTTGATGAGATCGTCGCCGCCCTCCAGCTTCTTGCGCAAGTGGCTGATGTGCATGTCGATGGAGCGATCGAAGGGCGTGGCTTTGCGGTTATAAAAATTCTCCATGAGGGCGTCGCGCGAAAGCACCCGGCCGGCGGAGCGCATGAGCATTTCGAGGATATCGAATTCGAAGGTGGTCAGTTCGACCCGCTTGCCGTGGGCGAAAACTTCGCGGGCTCCAGGGTCCAGCGAGACGCCGTTGGTTTCGATGCGGTTGCCGGGCGCCGCCGAACGGGGTTCATAGCGGCGCAGGATGGCGCGGATGCGGGCGGCGAGTTCCAGCGGGTTGAACGGCTTGGCCAGGTAATCGTCGGCGCCCAGTTCCAGGCCGACGATGCGGTCCACTTCCTCGCCACGGGCGGTCAGCATGAGGACCGGGACTGTGGATGTCTCGCGGAGGCGGCGCAGAATCTCGAATCCATCGATGCCGGGCAGCATGACGTCGAGCACCACCAGATCGACGCCGGGCTGGAGCGCTCTGTCGAGGCCGCGGTAGCCTTCATG
>JANYAH010000286.1 GCA_025361425.1 Candidatus Solibacter sp.
TTTGGCTCTGGTGTGCCGTACGACTTGCTAGTGTTTACTCCTGAGGAGGTGGAGGAACGGCTGCGTCGCAACGGTCCTTTCATCCGGGAGATTCTGTCGACTGGTCAGGTTGTCTATCAGCGCCCATGACGCCGGATTACGCCGTGTTCCTCAAGCGATACTACATCGAGAGCCGATACCCTGACGACCTCCCACAATACGTCCGGCCGGAAGAAGCCGCTGAGGCAATGACAGTACAAAAAAGCCGCCGGCGTGACGAGCGCCGGCGGCCGCAATACCACTTAGGAGCGAACACCTGAACTCGGGCCCGCAAGAACATCATCGCCCGGAACCGCTCTGCTGAACAGGTCCAGCGGTACCCGCGCCGTCCTAGGACTTTTGCGTCGATTCCCCGCCGCCTGGTACTCGCCCGACCGCGATCACCGAGACCGCCGGCCAGGGGAAGAAGCGGTCGATGCGCCGCCACAACGGCACCAGCGCGTCAAATATCCGCAACTGGCACCTGCTGAACGATCTGCGCTTTAGTACCTGCCCATTGAAGCGCCAGCCGGGACGCGTCACCCGGTTGAAGTGCAGCATGCGCTCCACCTCAAATCCAGCCCCCTCCATGCGCGCCCGCAGTTGCTCTTCGGAGTAGCGGCGGTAGTGCCCCAGTACTTCATCGAGCGTGCCGTATGCCTTCTGGTCCTGCGGCACCAGAATGACCGCGCACCCGCCCGGCTTGAGCGCCGAGAAGATATTGCGCAGCGCCCCCAGATCGTCCTCTATGTGCTCCACCACGTTGAGGCAGACCACGCTGTCGAACATTCCAAGCAGTGGCTTGAAGTCCGCGGAATCGCACAGGTCGCACTTGCGGACCTCCAGGTTCGGCCGGCCGCGGAAGCGCACCCGCAACCGTGCCATATGCTCTTCGTCGATATCGCTGGCCACGTAGGTCTTCCGCCCGCGCGCCAGATGCTGCGTCATGTTGCCTATCCCAGCGCCCAACTCAAGCACGCGCGTCCCCAGGTACGGCCGCACCGTATCCGCCATCCACTTGTTAAAACGCTTCGTGCCGGCCAGCGAATCCAGAATCTTCGCACCGCGGTCCACATAGATGTCGCGCGTGAAGTAGCAGCGCACAATCACCCACAGCGCGCTCACCGCGTCCATGGAGCCGATCTTCTTGCCATCGTCGTAGGTGCGCCCGTAGTAGCTAATCGGCACTTCGTAAATCGACGCCTGCCGCTTAGCGAACTTGATGGTCAGCTCGGGCTCGATGCCGAAACGGTTGCTGCGGATCGGAATGCTGCGCGCTAGCGTGATCCGGAATGCCTTGTAACATGTCTCCATGTCGGTCAGGTTGAGGTCCGCCGCCATGTTGCACGCCGTAGTCAGTAGGTGGTTCGCCAGCGCGTGCCAGTAGTAGATCACCCGCCGCTCGCCAGAGATCAGGAAGCGCGACCCGTACACCACGTCCGCTTTGTTGGCCAGCAGCGGACCCAGCACCTTCGGATACTCGGAGGGGTCGTATTCCAGGTCGGCGTCCTGGATGATGCCGAACTCGCCCACCGCGTTTTCCAGTGCCGTGCGGATGGCGGCCCCCTTGCCGGCGTTCACTTTGTGATGGAACACACGGAGTCGCCCGGGATACTGCTCGGCAAGCTCATCCAGAATCTGCGGCGTGCAGTCGGTCGAGCCATCGTCCACCGCCACGACTTCCGATTCCAGCCCCTCCGGCAGGGGCGCTTCCAGCGCGCGCACAATCGACGCGGCCAGAAACTCCTCTTCGTTGTATGCGGCAATGAGGATCGAAAGCAGGCGTGTGGTTGCCAACTACGGATTATCGCGCAGCGCGCCTGTCGAAATCGTGGCCGGGCGTTGCGCCACCACGCGGGGCTTGCGCTTCATCGCCCAGATTGCCGCCCGGTAGACCAGCAGCACACCCACCAGCGCGCCGTACATGGCCGGCAGCCGTATGTCGCTCTTTACCAGCCAGTAGTAGTGCACCACGCCCGCAATTCCGCTGAAGTAGACCAGGCGATGCAGCAGTTGCCAGCGTTTTCCACCCATGCGCCGGATCCATCCCGCGGTGGACGTCACTGCCAGCGGAAGCATCAACAGGAACGCCGTGAAGCCCGCCGTGATGAACGGCCGCTTCGCAACATCCTTCAGCATGTCCGCCACGTCGAAAAATTTGTCCAGCCAAATGAAGGTGATAAAGTGCAGCGTCCCATAGAAGAACGCGTACAGCCCGATCATGCGCCGAAAGCGGATCAAATCCGGCAACCCCAGCAATTTGCGCAACGGGGTCACCGCCAGCGTCAACACGAGAAAGCGGATGGTCCAGTCGCCCGTGTACCGCGTGATGAATTCGATTGGGTTGGCGGTCAGGTTCTGGTTCCAGGCCCGCCAGCACAGCCAGAAGATCGGCACGAGGCTGGCCACGAACACCAGGACCTTGGTCCAGCGTTGTTTCAACATGCTAGTAATTCTTCTTCAGGTCCATCCCGGAATAAAGACTCGCCACCTGGTCGCCGTAGCCGTTGAACATCAGGGTAGCCCGCTTGCGGAATTCGCCCAACCGCCGCTCACTCGCCTGGCTCCACCGCGGATGGTCCACGTGCGGATTTACATTCGAGTAGAATCCATACTCGGGCGGATTCGTCACATTCCAGGAGGCGGGTGGTTGGCTGCTCACCAGCCGGATCTTGACAATCGATTTGATGCTCTTGAACCCGTACTTCCAGGGTAGGATCATGCGCACCGGTGCGCCATCCTGCGGTGGCAGCGCCTCGCCAAACATGCCCATGCACAAGAGTGCCAGCGGGTGCATAGCTTCGTCCATGCGCAGACCTTCGACGTAGGGGAACTGCAGGCCGGCCGCGTGCGGCATCTGCTTGCGATCGTAATAGGTTTCGAACGCCACGTAACTCGCCTTCGACGTCGGCTCCACCTTGTTGAGCAGGGTGCTCAGGGAATATCCCACCCACGGCACCACGATCGACCAGGCCTCCACGCAGCGGTGCCGGTACACCCGCTCCTCTAGAGGGGCCAGTGCCAGAATCTCTTCCATGGTGAACTTGCGCGGCTTGTTGCACGCGCCTTCCACACTCACCGTCCAGGGCGCGGTTTTGAAGTTCTTAGCGTACTGTGCGGGTTCGCTCTTATCCGTGCCGAACTCGTAGTAATTGTTGTACGTGGAGACGTCCTGATAGGAGTTCTGCTTCTCGTCAACCGTGTATTTACTCTTCTGCACGTTGGGCAGTTTCGTCCCCGCCAGCGCGCGCGCCGAGGGTGACAGCAATTCGCGCGCACCCAGAAAGGCGGCTGGCACTCCGGCCATGAAGTTGCGCCGATTCATGTAGATAGACTTTGGCGTGATTTCGGAATAACGGATATCGGCAGGCTTCTTAATCAGCATCTCTTGCCCTCCAGTCTCTGCTCTTATGATGGCGCCACACTCCCGCTGGTTGCAATTTACAAGTGCGACATGACGGAACCTCCGAAGGCGTCGCTTCACCGCAGACGCGGAAACGCAGAGACAAGCGCAGCGCCCGATCTCAAATGCGTGCTCTCCGCTTTCCTCTGCGTCTCCGCGCCTCTGCGGTGAAGCACCTTCTCTTTAAGCTATACGCACTCCGCGCCCCGCCGGATTTTACGGCCGCAGGATCACCTTCATCAGGTTCGGCTCGTGCCGGTAAAGCCGGTCGAACCACGACGCGCCCTCCGCCAACGGCGCCACCGCGCTGATCAGCGTGTCCACTTGGATCGCCCCCCGCGATATCAGTTCGATACACGCCGGGTACTCCCATTCGAAGCGCATGACCCCTGCACCCGAATCTGCCGCGACACAATCGATTGCAGCGGCAACTCGATCTCCGGC
>JANYAH010000293.1 GCA_025361425.1 Candidatus Solibacter sp.
GACCCGGCAAGGAAACCGTCACAGGTCTGGATTCCCTTGGCATCGGTGGGGCAATAGGCGGAGAGGAACTGATTGAGCGCCGGCGGGTCGGCGAGACCGTTAGGCGAAGGCAGTTCGCCGCGGTTCTGGTGGTACCGGAGAATGGCGGCCACGGCTGTGAGTAGCGCGCCTTTTTGGGCGATGGTGGCCGCTCCCCCGCCCAGTTTGAGGTCGCCCGTCTGCTGGAATTTCGGGTAGCTGGCGAGCGAGGAGGCGACAGAGAGGAGGTTGAAGGTCACCGGTCTGAATGCCACGGGGGCATGGGCGGTCACCAGGGTGAGGGGAACGGTGGCGGAATTTGGGAGTCGAATCGAGGTTTCGGCTTGGCCGTTGGCATCGGTTACCGCGGTGGCGGCGGAAAGCTGCGCCCCACTGGACGACGCTTCAAAAACTACCGCCGCACCCACCACGGGGCTGCCGTCGGCATCGCGCAAGGCAACCCGCAGCGCCAGGGGCAGCACCGCGCCAGGGAGGCCGGTCTGGTTATCGCCCTGCACTTTGACGGCAGGCACGCGGTTGTCGTTGAAGCCGCGAATCGTCAGTGTGCCGTTGGCCGCGCCCGTTCCTTTGGTATCGGTCGCGCGGACCGCCAGTGTGCCGCTCTTCGTGGAGAGCGGGATGAACATATCCCACGTGTAGGCGCCATTGGCGGTGGTCACGGTGAAATCGGGCTGGCCGGCCACCGAGACCAGAATCGTGCTGTTATTGGGGAAACCCACCATGGCGAAGCGCGCGCGGCTGCCCGCCGTCAAGGTGGCCGGCGAAACAATCAGCCCGGGAGTTTTGGCCGCCGCATGTTCCTTCGCGGCGCTATCGCCCGCCGACCAGGTCATGTTGCCGCCTTCGAAGTTCTGCTGATGTACGCCGGCGGTGACGAACTCGTCGCTGGTGGGCATCCCGTAATCGCCGCCCGGCCCGCCCAGGGCGTTGTAACGCAATAGGGTCAAGCCCGTCACGAAATACGCCTGCAAACTGCGCGGCCCGGCGGTGGCGTTATAGATGGCGCCCCCGGCGAACCCCTGCGCCACTCCCGAATTGGCGCCGAAGGTGGAGAAGACCATGGCGTCGGAGACCGGAGCGCCGGCCGCTCCGGCTTCGTAGCCCAGCAGTCCCCACTTGATGAGGATTCCGCCACTGACCAGGCGCACGGGATTGCCGGCCAGGGCCGCGCCGCTCTCAAAACGCTGCGAACCGCCGTCGCTGAGATCCGTGACCGGATAGCCCAGCGATCCGCCCGCTCCGCCCAGCAACTGCCAGGCGGTCAGCACCGCGCCCCCCACCACATAGGCGGCGCCGGTCTTATCCGACTGCGCCAGCACGTAGCTGGCGGCGGAGGCGTCGGCCGACTGCACCATTTGTATAAACCCGTTACCGACGCGCACCGCCGGGCTGGGAACGGGGCGCTGTACGGAGATTTTATTGCGCGTCAGGGCATCGTTGAATGATTGCTGCACCATAGGGGGCGCGCCATCGCCCACCTGGCAGCAGGGCGCGATCACAATCACGTTCAGCTTCTGGCTGGCCTTGCCCTCGCTGGCCGCCGTCAGGCTGGCCACCCCGCCGCCCACGGCCTTTGCCACCGCCGTGCCGTTGTTGCCGGCGATGATGGTGACCACGCGGCTATTGGTAGTGCTCCAGGATACCGGCCGGTCGGTGAGCGGCTCACCGGTGGGACTGGTGGGCGTGGCGGTCAGGGTCACGCTTTGGCCCAGATTGAGGGTCTGTGTGCTCCCCAGAGGAACGCCGCTGAGTCGCACGCTGGAGACGGGAGGCCGGATGACGGGGCCGCCGCCACCGGGCGTGTATTGCAGCACGCCGCCTTCGAAAGTCTGGCGGTGGTCGCCACTAGGGGAAAGGACCATCTCTTGCGTGGTAGGCAAGCCCAGGCTGCCGGCTGGACCGTTGTTAATGACATACAGGCCATAGATGGGCTGCATTACGGTGAAGATCCCGCGATTGATTCCGGAGGTGACGGAATAAATGGCGCCGTTGGCATACGCCTGCATGGTGCCGGTGGTGCCGGTGATGGCGGGGAAAACGGGGAACGCCGTGACAGCGGTCTCCACCTCCACCGGGCGTCCCAGCCCTGTGATGCCGCCGCGCGCCGTCCATTCGGTATAGAAGAGGATTGTGGTGCTGCCAGTGAGGTTGCGGATCGTGAAGTTCTGGCCGCTCAGCAGGGGCGCATGGTAGGCGAACAGCGCATAGCTCTTATCGAAGATGTCGTAGGTACAGGAATTGGTCGCATCAATCGGGGGGCACTGCAGTGTGTCGTAGAGCGGCAATCCCGCGACGCTGGCGCCGATGGTGGCGGTGTAGTAGCCGTAGAGATCGGCCAGCATCTGGACCACGCCGATGGTGATGTCGGGAGCGCTCGGGCTGACCGTGGCCAGGGCGAGCTTCACGTTGGCAGTCTTCAACGTGTCGGAGAACTCCTGGACGTATCCCGTGGTGCCCAGGCGCTTGACGGTGCCAACCGGCGGCAGCGACACCAGGTTATAGAATCCGTTGCGGAAGTAAGAGTTCACAAACTGCTGAACTAGCTGGGCGGGCGCGCCGGTGCCAATATCGACCACGGGACTCAGCGTGACCGTGGCCGAGGCCGATTTCGAGCTATCGGCAGCGGCCGTGGCCGTCACGGTCACTTTGGCGGTGACGGCGATGGTGGCCGGCGCCGTGTAGAGGCCGGTCTCATCGATGCTGCCGGTGGCGGGCGTAATGCTCCATGTCACGCTGTTGCTGGCTGCATTGCTGACGGTGGCGCCGAACTGCTGGGTCTGGCCCGGAGCAAGCGTGACGGTGGTAGGGGTGAGGCTGACGGAGATGGTGGGGGCGGGCGTGAGGGTGATTTTGGCGGTGCCGGAGACGGTGGCATCGGCGGAACTGGTGGCGGTCACGGTGACGGTCTGGTTGGTGGCAATCGGGTTGGGCGCGACGTAAACGCCATTCGGGTCGATGCTGCCTGTTTGGGGGCTGATGCTCCAGACGTATCCCGCGCCGCCGCCGGTAGCGGAGAATTGCGTGGACGCGCCCGCTGCCGGGCTGACCGTGGCCGGGGTCACCGCGATCGACGTCGGGCTGAGCTGGATGGTGACGGAAGCCGACTTAGTGGGGTCTTGTTTAGATGTAGCCGTGATCGTGACAGACTGTCGAGTAGTAACCGTCGCGGGAGCTGCGTAATTGTTCGTGGTGGTGACGCTATCGCCGGTGGCGTTGTTGCCGGATCCAAGTGTTCCCACATGCGGGCTATAGGACCAGTCGACTCCGGTCTTGCCGCTGGAAGCCGTGCATAAGGCGGTCAGCGTTGCCGACCCTCCGCCGGTGAGCGTGAGGTTGCTGGTGCTCAGGGTCACCAGCACTTGGCCATGGAGGGCTCCCACTGCGAGCGAAAGCAGCAGGAGGCGGAGAGGTAGCGAAGTAGACCGGTTTAGACGCACGGGTATCCTGTATCTTAATATGTCGCAAACCCCGCGGCCCAATTAGAGTTGCGTCTCCCCGGCGGGAAAGACGTGCTAGTTCAGTCTTGAGATGCCCGCATGGCCACACAGCCCAAAACATTCCTCACCCCGGAACAGTACCTCGAAATCGAGCGAAAAGCCGAGTTCAAGAGCGAATACTTCCAGGGCCAGATGTTCGCCATGGCAGGTGCGAGAGAAGCCCACAATTTAATCGTTTTCAATGTGGCCACCGAACTCGGCCAACAGCTCCGCAAACGCCCCTGCCGGGCATACGTGAACGTCATGCGGGTCCGTGTGAACGCCACCGGCCTCTACACCTACCCCGATGTAGCCGCCGTCTGCGGCGAGCCGCAATTCCTCGATGAACAGCGCGATACGCTGCTCAATCCCAGCTTGATCGTCGAAGTACTCTCCCCCTCCACAGAGGCATACGACCGGGGCCGCAAGTTCCAGCATTACCGCTCCGTCGAATCCGTTGCCGAGTATCTCCTCGTGTCCTCGGAGCGGGTGAGCGCCGAGTTGTTCACGCGCCAGCCCGACGGCCGCTGGCTGCTCACTGCCGTCGATGGACTGGAAGACTCGCTCGACCTGCAATCAATCGGGACCCATCTCGCACTTGCCGATTTGTACGAGAAAGTCGACCTTACCGCGCCCCCCGCCGCCGCCTAAGGTGCTACTTACCTGCCTCGTGGGGCAGGCAATCTTGCCTGCAGCCGCCTTTCCAGGCGGCTTTCTCGGGCCACGCGCAATTCCTCGCACTCGCCAGACGCCGGCTGAAAGCCAGGGGGGCTGCCCTACTTTGTGCCTAGCCCGCTATGGCGTCGGCCAAGTGCGGCTGATACGTGCAGCGCGGGTCTTCGGCCAGGTAATCGCCCGTGAGCGCGTAGGCGCGGGCGCGGGATCCGCCGCAGATCTTCTGGTATTCGCAGATGCCGCACTTCCCTTCCCTCTGGGTGGTGTCGCGCAGCGTCTTGAAGAGCTCGCTGTTGCGGTAAACGTCGGTCAGCGACTGGCTGAGCACGTTGCCGCCGCTGACCGGGAGGAAACCGCTGGGAAATATCTCGCCCTGGTGCGAAACAAAGACGAAGCCCTTGCCGTCACTCACCCCGGCGGTGCGGAAGGCGACGCCTTTGGCGGCTTCGTTCTCCGTGGCGCCGTGCTCGGCGCGGATGCGCTGTGCCACATACCGGCGATAGTGCATGGCCTCGGTGGTCTTGATCCCGAACGGGGCGGTTTTCGAAAGCTGGTACATATACTCGAAGACGTCTTCGTACTCGCTAGCCAGAAGGTCTTCGCTGGCCAGTGCGCGGCCGGTCACGATCAGGAAGAACAGGCTCCACATCTTGGACCGCATCTTGGCCACAATCTCGGCAATGGCGGGCAGGTGCTTCATATTGCGCTGCGTCACCGTAGTCTGGAACTGGGTATCCAGACCGATGTCGCGCGCGTGGGCGAGGGCGATCATGGCGCGATCGAACGTGCCGGGGATGCCGCGGAAATCGTCATGCGACGCCGCATCGTGGCCGTCCACGCTGATCGCCATCCGGGTCACGCCGGCTTCCTTGAACTTGTCGATGGCTTCCGTCGTGAGCAGCGGGGTGGCGCTGGGCGTCACGTTGGTGCGTAGGCCGATTTTGACGGAGTAGCGGATCAGCTCGAAGAGGTCGGGCCGCTTGAGCGGGTCGCCGCCGGTGAACACCATCAGGGGCTCGCCGAAAGAGCGGATTTCGTCCAGCAGGCGATAGCCTTGTTCGGTGGTCAGTTCCGTGTTGCTCCGCTCGGACTGCGCCGAGGCGCGGCAGTGGACACAGGCGAGGTCGCAGGCTTGCGTGGCTTCCCAGATCACCAGCATCGGGGCTTGGTCGAAGTTCATGGCGTTTCTCCGTTCCTAGATGAAAATGGATTGCAATTAGGGTGCCATGGGGAGCGCATTGAAAATAGGCGGGAACTTCGACAGTTTTGGTCCTGTTTGTCCTTTGTTGGGGGATTTGGCGCAAGCGATCCGCGGCGGGTGCGTAGGCTGGCGCGGGCTCGGATACGCAGGCGCGCGGTTACAATAAGAACTCACTGTGAAAACACGCGGGATCTTTATCACTTTCGAGGGCATGGACGGCTCCGGCAAGACCACCCAGATGCACCGGCTGGCGGAACGGTTGCGTTCCCTGGGCCGCACCGTACTGGAAACGGCGGAACCCGGCGGCCCACCGATCGCGCAGAAAATCCGCCGGATTTTGCTGGATTCGGCCAACCAGGAGCTGAGTCCGACTACCGAGATCCTGCTCTATTTCGCCTCGCGCGCGCAAAACGTGGACCAGTGGATTCTGCCGGCGTTGGGGCGCGGCGAGATCGTGCTCTCGGACCGCTTCACCGATTCTTCCCTGGTGTACCAGGGAGTGGGACGCGGCTTGGGCGCCGGCACGGTGACCGACCTGGACCGCATTGCCTGCCGCGGCCTCAAGCCGGATCTGACGATCCTGGTAGACGTGGATGCCAAGGCCAGTTTGGCGCGGGCGTGGGCGCGGAATGAGGCCCAACCGCACTGCGAGACGCGGATGGACGATCAAGCGATCGAGTTTCACCTTAAGGTATACCAGGCGTATCATGCGCTGGCGGCGGCCGAACCCGGGCGCGTGAAACTAGTCAACGGGCGCGCCGGGATGGATGAAATCGAGCGGGAAGTGTGGAGCATTGTGAGCGCGCATGTTTGAGAATTTTTGGGGCAACCAGGCGGTCACCGAATCGCTGGAACAGATGGTCGCGGGGCAACGGCTCTCGCAGACGCTCTTGTTTTCCGGGCGCGAAGGCGTGGGCAAAGCAACTCTGGCCCGGCGCATGGCCGCGCGGTTGCTGGGGCGCCCGGAGTTGATCGAGAAGGACGATCTGGCGCTCTCCGATAATCTGGATACCCTTGCGGCGCGCGAGAAGTGGACCGCGGAGAAGCGCAACGAAGATCCGCTCCAGTTCGCCACCCATCCGGATTTCGTCACCTTCGCCCCCGATGGTCCGCTGCGCCAGATCTCGATTCCGCAGACGCGCTTGCTGAAAGAAGCGGCGCAATATTTGCCCCACAAGGGCGCGCGGCGCGTGTTCCTGATCGACCACGTGGACCGCGCCAACGACCAGGCGGCCAACTCCCTGCTCAAGACGTTGGAAGAGCCGCCCGACCATTTGATCCTGATTATGACGGCCGAGAACGCGTACGATCTGCTGCCCACCATCCGCTCCCGCGCGGTGCCGTTCTACTTTGCGCCGCTGGAGCCCGAGGAAATGCGGGCCTTCGTGCGGGCACGCGCGCTGGATCAGCCCGAGCGGCGGATTGCGCTGGCGGCCGGCAGTCCGGGGGTCGCCATGTCGCTCAACCTGGAAGCTTACGATAAGCGCCGCGCCGCCATGCTGGCGCTGCTAAAGGTAGCAGCGGACGCCGCGCCGTTCGCCACCTGGGTCCCGATTGGCGAGGCTATCGGCCGCAGCAAGAGCGAAAAGCTCGAACTGTATCTGAAAGTGCTGTACGAACTGCTGCGCGATATCCTGCTGCTGCACGAAGGCGCGGCCGAGATTCGCAATCAGGACATCCGCCGCGAATTGGAAGCGCTGGCCGCCAAGGTGCAGTTCGCCTGGATTCGCAAGGCGGTAACCCGCGTCGACGAAATCGCCATGCTGATCCGGCGGAATATTCAGAAGACGATCGCGCTGGACGCGCTCATCCTGGAGTTGCGCGGGACCTGAGGCTCACCCCGCGATCCGCGCCAGCGTGCTCCAGAACTCCGGGAAACTCACCGATGCCGCCTCCGCGTTTTCGATGACGCTGGGGCCATCCGCCAACAGCGCCGCCACCGCGAACGCCATCGCGATGCGGTGATCCCCGAAGCTATCGAACTGACCCGCGCGGAACTTCTGGCGGCCGGGAATCACCATGCCGTCGGCCCGTTCTTCCGCCTCCACGCCGAGCCGCCGCAGATTCTCCACTACCGTGCGAATCCGGTCCGTCTCCTTCACGCGGAGCTCGCCGGCATCCTTCACTATCAGCCCTTCTTCCGTGGCCGCGCCAAGAATCGCCAGCACCGGGATCTCGTCGATCAGCGCCGCGGTCAGCGCCCCCTCCACCGTCCCGCCTTTTAGCTCCGAGTGCTGCACTATGATGTCGCCGATTAACTCGCCGTTCCAGCATTCGAGCGTGGGGATGAGGATTTTTGCGCCCATGCCGGTGAGGAAGTCGAGCAGGGCCGAGCGCGTGGGATTCAGACCGACGCCGCGAATGGTGAGCTGCGAACCGGGAACCAGCAGCGCGGCCACGATGAAGAACGCGGCCGAAGAGAGGTCAGCCGGCACCATCAGTTCGCGGCCGGTGAGGTGCGGACGTCCGCTGAGGGTGATTTTGCGCTGCGCAATCTTGAGATCGGCGCCGAACTCGCGGAGGGCGATTTCAGTGTGATCGCGCGACGCCACCGGCTCGCTGACGGAGGTCTGCCCCTCGGCGAAGAGTCCCGCGAGCAGGACGCACGTCTTCACCTGCGCGCTGGGCACTGGCAGGGTGTAATCGATGGGCCGGAGCCGCGTGCCGTGAATTTCCAGCGGCGGGAATTTGTCTTCGCGCGCGCCAATCTCCGCGCCCATTTCGGCCAGCGGCCGCATGATGCGCTGCATCGGCCGGCGGGAGAGAGACTCGTCCCCGAAGATGCGCGTGAGAAAGGGCTGCGCCGCCAGAATTCCGCTCAGCATGCGGATGGTGGAACCCGAATTGCCCGCGTCCAGATCGCCAGATGGCGCGCGCAGTCCGTCGAGACCTTTCCCCCGGATCACCACTTCCGCGCCGGCAACTTCCACGTCGATGCCGAGCGCACGCACGCAGCTTAGCGTGGAATGGCAATCGGCCCCCGTCGAGTAGTTGTGGATGCGCGATTCCCCATCGGCGATGGCGGAGATCATGGCATAGCGGTGGGAAATGGACTTGTCACCAGGCAGGGTGATGGCGCCGGTGAGCGCCGAAGCGGGAGAGATGCGCTGTTGCATGAATGTTAGGTTGATTGGGCCTGCCGGCTTATTTGCGGCGCGCCTGGGGCTAGCTCCTCTAGGAATTTTACCAGTCCTTCGTCCGATGCGGATAGTCGAACGCATACCGGAAGCCGTTCTCCGCGATCCGCCGGAGTTCGGCTTCCGTAAACCCGAACCGCTCCGCCGCCAGCCGGTACTCCCCGGCCAGTGAGCAGCGGAACATCGCCGGGTCGTCGGAGTTCAACAGGATCGGCACTCCCGCTTCGAACAATCGGCGCACCGGGTGGTCCTCGATCCGCCGGACCACCCCCGTGACCACATTGCTGGTGATGCAGATTTCAAGCGGAATGTCGCGCTCGCACAGGTGGCGCATTAGCGCGTCGTCGCGCACCGCGGCGATCCCATGGCCGATGCGTTCAACGCCGAGAGCGAGCGCGTCCCAGATGGATTCCGGCCCCATACTCTCACCGGCGTGCGCGTGGAGGTGCAATCCGGCACTCCTGGCGAACGCAAAAACATCTTGGAACCAACTGGCTGGGCCGCGCTCTTCGCTGCCGCCGATGCCGACCGCGACCACGCCCCGATTCACGCGCTCGGCGGCGAGAGAGGCAACCTGCATCGCAGGTTCCACGCCGAACTGCCGGACGGCATCCAGAATCCAGCGAACCTGTACCGGAGACTCCGCAGCCGCGGCGCCGATGGCATCGAAGATGGGCGCGAACTCCTGCTGCTTCCAAAGCACCACGCCGGCGGCGACAATGATCTCGGCATAACGCACGTTCTGCGCGTCCAACCGCTCCAGCAGGCGGCGCGTAATCAGCGCGTAGTCCTCGGGAGTCCGCAGACGCTTGCCGATGGCCCCGAAGGCGCGCAGAAAAGCGTCAAAATCGGTGTAATGATAGAGGGCGCGATATTCCTCGGTGGAAGTAGAGGGGTCGAGCTCGTAGAGAGTCTCAGGTTCCACCGAACCTTCCAGGTGGAGATGCAGTTCGGCTTTGGGCACGTCGCGTAGAAAATCGTCCATACTTGAATTCACAGGTTCTCATGACTGGCGAAGAAATTGAAGCGATAGTCAATGGATATCATGGGGATGCGTTCGGCATCCTGGGGCCGCATTCGGTCCTCAAGAAGAGCGGCCAGCCGCGCTGGGAAGTGCGGGCGTTTCTCCCGCACGCGGACGCGGCGGTGGTGGTGGCGGGCGGAACCAAGTACGAGATGGTGAAGAAGCACGCGCAGGGCTTCTTCGTGGCCGAGCTGGACGGCGAACCCGTCCCCTACGGATTGCGCGCGCACCTGTGGGACGGGCGCGAGGTGGAGATTGACGACCCCTATCGCTTCGGCCCGCAGATTTCCGAATCGGACCTTTACCTGCACACCGAAGGCACGCTCTACGAAGCCTGGCTGATGCTGGGCGCGCACTCCGTGGTGAGCGAGGGCGCCACCGGCGTACGCTTCGCGGTGTGGGCGCCGAATGCGGAGACCGTCTCGCTGGCCGGCGAGTTCAACGATTGGGACACGCGGCGCCACCCCATGCGGCGGCGCAACGGCGGCGTCTGGGAACTGTTCGTGCCCGGGCTCGCCGCGGGCACTTCGTATAAGTACAACGTGCGATCGCGCCTGGCGGGATACCAGCAACTGAAGGCCGACCCCTACGCGTTCTATTGCGAATTGCCACCCAAATCGGCATCGCGAGTGTGGGACAACTCGCAATACGAATGGCGGGATGCGGCGTGGATGCGAGCCCGCGCCTCCTGCGACATCCTGAAATCGCCCATGTCGGTCTACGAAGTCCACCTGGAAAGCTGGATGCGCGGACCGATGGGTGAGATGCTCACCTACCGCGAACTGGCGGTCAATCTGGTGGAATACGTGAAGCAGATGGGCTACACGCACATGGAGTTGTTGCCCATCATGGAGTATCCGTTCTCCGGGTCGTGGGGCTACCAGGTGATCGGGTATTTCGCGCCTACTTCGCGGTTCGGCACCCCGGACGATTTTAAGTTCTTCGTGGATGCCTGCCATCAGGCGGGGATCGGCGTGATTGTCGATTGGGTGCCCGCCCACTTCCCCAAGGACTCGCATGGGCTGGTCTACTTCGACGGCACGGCGCTCTACGAGCACGCCGACCCGCGCAAGGGCGAGCAGAAGGAATGGGGCACGCTGGCGTTCAATTACGGGCGCAATGAAGTGCGCTCGTTCTTGATTTCGAACGCCATGTTCTGGCTCAAGGAGTTCCACATCGACGGTCTGCGCGTCGATGCCGTAGCGTCGATGCTCTACCTGGACTACTCGCGTAAGGCCGGCGAGTGGGTGCCGAACCAGTACGGCGGCAACGAGAACCTGGAGGCCATTGAGTTCCTGCGCCGCTTCAATGAACTGGCGCACAGCGTCCCGGGCGCGTTCACCGTGGCCGAGGAATCCACCGCCTTCCCGGGCGTGTCCAAGCCGGTCTACCTCAATGGGCTGGGCTTCACCATGAAGTGGAACATGGGGTGGATGCACGACATGCTGGACTACTTCAGCAACGACCCCATCTACCGCAAGTATCAGCACAACAACATCACCTTCAGCCTGCTGTATGCGTTCACCGAGAATTTCGTGCTGCCCATTTCGCACGACGAGGTGGTCCACGGCAAAGGGTCGCTGATCGGCAAGATGCCCGGCGACGAGTGGCGGCAGTTCGCCAACGTGCGCGCGTTCCTGGCCTACATGTGGGCGCATCCGGGGAAGAAGCTGCTGTTCATGGGACAGGAGATCGGGCAGCGCGAAGAGTGGAATCACGATCGGGGCATACGCTGGGATCTGCTGGAATTCGATCCCCATCGCAAGCTCCAGAGCCTGGTGCGCGAACTGAACCGGCTGTATCGTGCGAACCCCGCGCTCTATGAGGTGGACTTCCACCATTCGGGCTTCGAGTGGGTGGATTTCCGCGATGGCCAGAACTCGATCATCGCGTTTCTGCGCCGCGGCAGCGACCCGAAGGATTTCATCCTGGTCTGCTGCAACTTCACTCCGGTGCCCCGGCAAGGGTACGAATTCGGCGTGCCGGAAGAAGGCGTCTATCAGGAGATTCTGAATACGGATTCGGAGCTGTTCGGCGGCACCAACATGGGCAACGGCGGCAGCGTCTCCTCACGCGCCGTGGCCAGGCACAATCGCCCACACTCCATCGCCGTGACCCTGCCACCCCTGGCGGTGGTGGCGTTCAAAAAGCTCTGAGCCACTGCCATACGCGCCGATGTTGGCGATGGGTCCCGAGGCGCCCCCGGTTTCAAGTGCGCGCGGGAGATGCCGCGGGGGCGATAACCCGGGACCCGCTGAAGCCGTAGTAGACGATATACAAGTAGCAGACGGCGGGCATCAGGAACGCCATGTGAATGCCGATGGAATCGGCGAGCACGCCTTGCACCATGGGTAGGATCGCACCGCCGACAATCGCCATGACCAGCAGGCCGGAACCTTTGCCGGTCAGCGGGCCGAGTTGATTGATGCCCAGCGTGAAGATGGTCGGGAACATGACGGAGTTGAACAGGCCCACCGCAATCACGCTCCACATGGCTACAGGGCCGCTGGTGGCCACCGTGATGCAGACTAAGGCGAAGGCAGCTATAGCCGCACCGCCCAGCACCTTGCCGGGCGCCATATTGCGCAGCACGGCCGAGCCGATGAAGCGCCCCACCATGGCGCCGCCCCAGTAGAAGGAAACGTAGCCGGCGGCGGCACGCTCGGTCAAGCCGCCGATATCCGGTTGCGAGAAGTAGTTGACCAGGAAGCTGCCGATGGAAACCTCGCCGCCCACGTAGACGAAGATGGCGATGGCCCCCAGCACAAGGTGGCGGCGCTTCCAGATGCTGTCGCCAGCCGAAACGCCGTGGCCTTCTTCGATATCGGGCAGCGAAGGCAGGTGGAAACGGGAAACACCAAAGGCGAGCAGGAAGAGCGTGAGAGCGATGCCGACGTACGGCAGTTGAACGGCCCCCGCGTCGGCGCGTCCGGCCGTCTCCGACAGGATCAGCATTCCACCGAGATACGGCGCGATGGTAGTCCCGAGGGAGTTGAAGGCCTGCGCCAGATTCAATCGGCTGGAAGCCTTGGCGGGGGACCCCAGTTGCGCCACGTACGGGTTGGCCGCGACTTGCAGCAACGTGATTCCGGAGGCGAGAACCCACAGCGCGCCGAGAAACACGGGGTACGACTTGGCCGCGGCGGCCGGGTAAAACAGCAGCGCGCCCAGCCCCATCACCGCGAGGCCGATCACAATGGACCGCTGATAGCCGACGCGCGCCAGAATGCGCGAGGAGGGCACCGACATCAGGAAATAGGCTGAGAAGAAGGTGAACTGAATCAGCATGATCTGCGTGTAATTCAGTTCAAACAGGGCCTTGAGGTGAGGCACCAGGATATCGTTCAGAACGGTAACGAAGCCCCACATGAAGAAAACCGTGGTGACCACACTCAGAGCAAGGCCGGTCTTCCGTGGGGCTGTAGGGGTTAGCGATGGATTCATGAGTTCGCGCGCCAGTATAACTTATTTCACCGAGCCAACGGCCGGAGTGGCAGCGGAACCGGTCCGAATCGCCGTGTTAACTAACTAATTGCGGACTCTCCTGGAGTCGATCTGGACGGAGCGGACCTGGCCGCTGTCGAAGTTCACCGCGCAGGAGAATTGAAAGCGGCCTTCCAACGCGTTCCGGCCACGGAAGACGTCGATCACGCCGATGACCCAGTCATTACGGCCGGGATTGTCGTCGATTCGAGTGTTCACAAATTCCACCCGACGCCCGCGGAAGCGACCGAGGGCTTGCTGGCGGACCGAGTCCTCGCAGGTGCGGACGGCCTGCTCGGTAGTGAAGCGGCGGGACCCACGATCGGGACCGCGGCCGTCGCGGTCATCCAAGGGGTCGATTTGAACGGAGCGGACCTCGCCAGTATTGAAGTTCACGGCGCAGGAGAAACGAAAGCGTTCCTGAATCGGGCCACGGAGGACATCGATCATACCGACGACCCAGTCATTGCGGCCGGGATTGTCGTCGATGCGGGTGTTGAGGAACTCGATGCCACGCCCACCGAAGCGGTCGCCCGCCTGCCTGCGGACCGAATCCTGGCAGACGCGGACAGCGTGTTCGGTGGTAAATCGCTGGCCGAGATCACCGCGAACACTGTCTGAATAGCGATTGTCGTTGCCAGGGCCGGCGTTATAGCCGCCGGGTCCTGAGTTATAGACGCCGGGGCCTGGGTTGTTGTTATCGCCCCAAATGAGGTCGAAGGTATAGCCTTCGGATCCGCCCTGAGGATCTTCAATGCGGACGACAGCGACCCCGCCGCTGCGCGGGTCGCCGATCAGATCCTGACGGCCGCGTCCATCAATGCCTTCAAAGCGAAAATTTACCGGGTTGCGGGGTAAGGGGGCGTTGCATTGGAAGCGGCGCCACTGCGCAGGATTGCCGGAAAGATTCCGGATGCTTCCCTGATCGCCGCGGATCTCGACCTCAGCGGCTCCGTCAACAACCACCTCAATGGTACACTTGCCGCGGTCGCCGCTACCACCACCAACCATGGTGGCGCGGCGTTGGTACTGTTGCGCGCCTGCCGGCACCGCCACCACGAAAACTGTCGCAAGAACTGTGAGAAAACGATGCATGATCTAGCTCCCGAAAAATTAGTAGCAGTTGGAGGGCCACAACACTAGCATGGGCTCAGCGGACGGCGCGTAAAGCGGCGAGCACTCCATCCGCGGTAGTGCGCCAGGGAAACTGTGCGGCGCGGAGCGGACCGGCGGCGGCGAGCCTCGCGCGGAGTTCGCCATCGGTGACGAGGCGATGCATCACCTGGGCGATGGCGGAAGGATCGCGCGGGTCGAATTTCAGGGCGGCGTCGCCGGCGATGCTGTTCATCGGCTCGATCTGAGAGCAGGCGGTGGGCACGCCGGCGGCAAGCGCCTCCAGCACCGGCAACCCGAAGCCCTCGAAGAGGCTGGGATAGAGAAACGCGGTAGCGCGCGCGTAGAGACTGTACAACTGTTCGCGGGGAATCCACCCCGGGAACTCCACGCAGTCGGCCAGATGGAGGCGATCGCGCAGGGCGTGGAGTTCCGCCGAGAAGAACCCGTGGATGCCGCAGACGACGAGGCGGTACTCCGGATGCTGTTGGCGGAAGGCGGCGAAGGCGCGCAGCAGGCCATCCAGATTCTTGTGCGGGTGCAGGGTGGAGACAGCGAGTAAGAACGGCTCGGGGCGGCGACAGGCGGCAAGAGGGAAGAAGCGTGGATCGACGCCCGAAAGCACGGTCCGGATTTTAGCAGGCGGGAGGCGGTACCAGCGGCGCAGGTCTTCCGCCGTGGCGCCGGAGACGGCCACGATCTGGCGGGAGACTGTGACGCTCCAGAACAGAAAGAAATTCCAGAACGGCAGATCGAACCAGCGGAAGTACTCCGGGTGCCGTTTGTGCTGTAGGTCGTGAAACACCGTAACCTGCGGGCAGCCGCAAAGGATAGGCGCGGTAAAACCGGGGTTGAAGAGTACGTCGAGCCGGCGGCGGGCGGCGGCCAGGGGCAGCACGGTTTGCTCCCAGAGGAGGCGCGCCGGACGGTTGACGGCACGAACGGCTTGCGGCAGGTGGATGAAGTTGGCCTGCGCGGGGACCAGGTCGAGGCCGGTTTCGCGATTGGTGAAGACGAAATATTGGTTGTGGTGGTCAATTTCAGCCAGAGCGGTTAAGAGCGAGCGCAGGTAGATCTCCGTGCCGCCGACGCCGCCCGGGATCAGGTAGAGCGCGTTCACCCCGATGCGCATTTTCAGCGGCCGCTCAGGCGCTGCCGGGCCATGGCGAGCCCCTTCCGCGCGGGTGCGAGCGAAGGGTCTAGCGCCAGCGCTTGTTGGAATTCGGCGACGGCGGCGGCGAGCTGGTTGGTGGCCAGGTACACCTGTCCCTTGTACATAAAGGTGATGGCGAAGTTGGCGTCGTACCTTTCCGCGGTCTCGAAGGCGTCCATCGCCTGTTTCCACGCGGAGCGTTTGGCGTAGATATAGCCGATCTGCGTGTAGACGTGGGCGGAGGGTTCCATGGCGGCGGCCTGGTGGAGTTTCTCAAGCGCCTTATCGGGCTGGTTGAGACCGTCGTAGGCGAGTCCCCAATCGAGCAGCAGATCGGCGGTGGGCGGCTTCAGTTCAGCGGCTTTCTGGAATTCAGCGACCGCCAGGTCGCTACGGCCCAGCTCCTGGTAGGCGAAGGCGAGCTGGAAGTGGGCGCGGGTCTTGTTGGGCGATTTACGCGCGGTGTCCTGCCAGAGGCTGACCGGACTGCTCCACACTTCCGCGCGGGCGTGGGTAGCAAGGGTTGCCGCCAACAGCAGGGCGGCGGCGCCCATGCCAAGCAGCAGGCGCTGCACCTTGAGACGGCGGAGCAAATCGATGGCGACCAGAACCAGACCGAGCATGGGAAGGTACATGCGGCGATCGGCGATGGGGTCTCTAATGGGCAGGATGCTCGAAGTGGGAGAAAGAAGCACCAGGAAGACGAAAAAGCCGTAGCCGGCCAGGGGGAAGTTGCGGCGGTAGCGCCAGGCGGCCGCGGCCAGCACCAGCAATCCGGCGAGGCCGAAGATTGCGCCGTGTTCAAAGATGTTGCGCGAAATGGGAAAGTCCCAATCCACATTGAGATTGATGGGCAACAGGAAGTTGAACAGATAGGCGAAGATGGTGCGGAACTGGGTGAACAGATACTGATACCAGGTGAAATCTTTCATGGCGAAGCCGGCGGTGGGGCTGCGGAGGATCAGGTTCGAAAAGAAGGCAACGCCGCCGACTGCCCCCACCGCCAGAACCACGTAGAGCTTCCAGTTGGCGCGCACGCCGCGGAGCGAGGATTCCGGGTTCCACCAGAAATCGGTTAGGAGAAATAGAGCGGGCAGGACCACCGCCTGCTCCTTGGTGAGCACGGCGGCTGCAAAGAGCAGCATCACCAAGGCCACACCACCCCAGGAAATGGCGGGAGAGCGCCGGTAAAGAAAGGCGGCAAAGGAGGCGCAGAGGAACATGCCGCAGAGGGCGTCGGAACGGCCGGAGATATAGGCGACGCTTTCGGTCTGCAAGGGGTGCAGCAGAAACAACAAAGCGCCGAAAGTGGCGAGCGCGGTGCGGCTGGAGGCTTCGGCTCCGGCCCATTCGAGGAGGCGACGAATCACCAGGAAAACGAAGATGCCGGCCCGCGCGTGGATGAGGATATTGAAGAGGTGAAACGAGAATGTGTCCTGGAGGGAGATTTGGGTATTGAGCCAATAACTGAACATTAAGACCGGGCGCACGGGGCCGATCCACGTACGGAGGGGAAGCGATGCCGAACCAAGGGCAAACTGCTGGGTGGTGTCGTCAAACAGAAAGCCCGTGTGCATCGCCGGGCCGTAGGCCCACAAGAGCACGGCAAGGGCCGCCAGCGCGGTGGCGTACCACACCCAGGGACGCTGGGGGGGCGCCGCCACTCGCACGGATTTAGGCTTCCTGGTTTTCATGACTCCTGAGGTTTTGAAGGTGATATTCGAGGATGGCGACGCGTTGCGCGAGGGCGATATTGTCATCGCGCAGGTGCGAAATGATGATTGAGAAGCGGAAGAACATGATCAGAAAGACGCCGCCGGCGAGCAGGAAAAGAGTCAGAGGGGAATCGGGTAACCCGATAAGGTTGCGGACCGCATTGAGGAGCGAGTGCGCCCGCGAGAGAATCAGCATGGCGGCGGCGGCCAGCAGCCAGCTGACCGAATACTCCACCCGAATGTGGGCCCTGCGCACGCTGATCAAGACCATGACGAGCAGGATGACACTTAAACCGGTGGTGACGTTCAAGAGGCGGTCCATCTATCCCCCAGCGCCGCGCTCGCGCTGGGCGCGGCGAAGACGGCGATCGAATTTCAGTACGTTGACAAAAACCCCCAGGAGCACGTGGACGACGTAGTAGAGAGATTTGAGAGCGGTGATAGTAGAGCGGCCGGTGGTACGCGGGCGCATCTTGCAGGGCACCTCTTCGAAACGGAAACGGCGGCGCTGCAAGACCACGAGGGCTTCAATCTCAGGATACTCGAGCGGAAAGCTTTGGCGGAACACGTTGAGCGCGCGGCGGTTGACGCCAACGAAACCGGAAGTGGGATCATGCACCGTCTTGCCCAGGACGGGCCGCAGCACGAGGCGAAAGAAGCGGATGCCGAGCGAGCGGACGGCGCCGGTACGGGAACCGTTATCGGCGACGAAGCGCGAGCCGATCACCATTTCGCAGCCTGTGGTTTTGAGCTTCTCGAAGACGCGGGGAATATCGCGGGCGTCGTGCTGCCCATCGCCATCCACCCGGATGACGTATTGGAACCCGAGTTCGTAGGCCAGTTTATACCCGGCCTGCACGCAACCGCCGAGACCGAGATGGTGGGGCAGGGGCAACACTTGAGCGCCGGCCTGACGGGCCACCGCAATGGTGGTGTCGGAAGAGCAATCGTCGATCACCAGTACGGGAACTCCAGGAACGTGTTGGCGGATTTCAGCGACCACGCCGCCGATGGCGGCCTCCTCATTGAGGGCGGGCACGATGACCAGGAGGGAGTCGGGTGAAGAGGGGAAAGTCACAGAGCGGCCATCCTTCGGGCGCTGATGGCATGACTGCGCAGCAGATGCCGGAAAACGGCGGATGTGATGCGGGCGTGCGCGCGGATTTGGCGCCGCTGCCGCCAGAGGCGCACCAGGTTGCCGAGTAGGGCGGCGTGCGCGCGGACCACGTACCAGAGCATTTTGGGCCCGGCGTTGCCTTCGGCGCGGAAGCGCGCGGCGCTTCCCTGGCCCTTGAAAATATACCAGGCATGCCACAAATATCGCACCAAGGCGACGAACGGGGCGGCCAGCAGCATGCGCCCCGGGAAGTTCTTGACGAGCACGAACAAGCGGTTGCGTTCCACGTAATAAGCCTTAACCGGCGAGGCGCGGCCGGCGGAATGGGAGTAATGGTGCTCCACTACGGCCTGGGGGACGTAGAGACACTTCCAACCGGCCCAGCGGGCGCGCAGTCCAAGATCTGTATCTTCACAGTAGAGGAAGAACTGGTCGTCGAAGCCGCCGATGTCTTCCAGCATACTGCGCCGGTAGAGGGCGGAGGAGCCGCTGGCCATGAGGACTTCTTCCAGCTCCGGAAAATCCTCGGGGAGCCGTCCGTGGCCGCGCTGCTTGCTGCTGCCGTCGCGGGCCACCAGCATGCCGGCGGAATCCAGGCGGGGCTCGCCGAAAAGGCGCACCTGTGAAGCACACATGCCAGCGTCGGGGCGGGCATCCAAGGCGGAGACGAGCGCTGCCAGCCAGCCCGGATGGGCGACGGCATCGTCGTTGAGCGTGGCGACATAGGGCGAAGTGGAGGCGCGAAGGCCCTGGTTGATGGCCGTGCCGAAGCCCGCATTGCGCGT
Organism: Candidatus Solibacter sp.; assembly: GCA_025361425.1. GTDB lineage: Bacteria > Acidobacteriota > Terriglobia > Bryobacterales > Bryobacteraceae > Solibacter. The sequence continues at coordinate 18,919 of JANYAH010000293.1, forward strand.
ATTCTCAATCACGCGCGCGCCGGGCGCGGTGCCATTGCGGCGTACCAAGCCTTGGCCGCTATTGTCAACGATGAGCACTTCGAGATCTGGCCCGGTCTGCCGGGAGAGAGATTGCACGCACTCCAAGAGCCTCGAATCCGCAGCGAGGGTGGGGATTACCACCGTTACGAGGAAGTCAGGCAATCTTGATTCTACCTTGTGGAGTGGGTTGGGGGTGGCGATGGCCGGTTTATGGTTGCGCGGCATGGAATTGGGGGGCTAACGAATCCGCGGGTACCCTGTACGAACAGCTAGCGGGCGGAGGGGAGCGGGGCTGGGGGGTGCGGGCAGCGAGTGGGGTGGGGCTGGAATTAGGGTTGGCGGAACGAAGCCAATTTGGGGTGAAGTGTTTAGGGGTGAGTGCTTTAGGCAAGGGGGATCTTCGGGTTGGACGGCCGGGGCCGGGGCGGCTTCGGCTTCGGCGGGGAGTTGTTTGAGGGCCTGGAGGGCGCGGAGGCGAGCGCGGCGGGTGGCATCGACGCGGTATTGGAGTTTGGAGAAGGAGCTGGAGTAGCTGGTGGCGGAGCGCCCGAGGGGGAACTGCTCCGGGTCGCGGAATTTGTCTTCGTTCTGGTGTCGCCACATTTGGGCGTCGGCGACGCGGAGTCGGCGGAGCGTCCACTCGCAGTAGATGAGGTCGTCGAGGAAAGAGCGGGCTTCGGGGGTGGTGGGGAGGTGGCGGTGGTAGAAATCTTCGATGAGCTGCTCGAGATCCGCGAGGTTCTCGGAGGGGAGGACGAGGGATTGG
>JANYAH010000305.1 GCA_025361425.1 Candidatus Solibacter sp.
AAAAGCACTTCTGTTAGGCGCCGTCCTTTTGGGCACGGTTCTCACCGGATGCGCGGTCGGTAACGGGTACGGGACGGCACGATTCGGTCCGCCTCCACCCCCGCGGTACGGCATGCTCGGTTACGCCCCCGGACCAGGCTATGTCTGGACCGATGGCAACTGGGATTCGCGTGGCGGACATTGGTTCTGGGTGGATGGCCGCTGGATGCGCCCCCCGCATCGCCGCGCCGTGTGGGTCGCCGGCTCCTGGCGCGACGATCACCACCGCTGGCGCTTTGCGCGCGGCCACTGGCGCTAGCTTACCGCCCCAATATTTCCAGATACCGGGCGATCGCCTCAATGCCCCGATAGAAGTTCGGCAAGTGGAACTTCTCATTGGGAGCGTGCAGGTTGTCGTCCGGTAGTCCGAACCCCATCATCACGCTGGGAATCCCCAGGTTGCGGTCGAACACGCCGACAATCGGAATCGACCCGCCGGAGCGTATGTACACCGTCTCCTGACCGAACGTCTCCTTCAGCGCTTCCGCCGCCGCGCGAATGAACGGATTATCGGGATTGGTCAGCGAAGGCTCGCCGCAACTCAGTACCCTGAGTTCCGCCGTAACCCCGCGCGGGCACGCCGCCTTCACCGCCGCTTGCATCTGCGCGATGGATTCATCCACCCGCTGCGCGGCCACCAGGCGCGTGCTGATCTTGGCCACGGCGCGTGCTGGAATCACAGTCTTCGCGCCTTCGCCCGTGAACCCGCCGCGAATCCCGTGGACCTCCACCGTGGGCCGCCCCCACACGCGCTCAAGCAGCGGCACGCCCGGCTCGCCCACCAGTTCGCGCGCGCCCATCTCCTTCTCCGTGTACTCGCGCTCGTCGAACGGCAGCCGCGCCCACGCCTCGCGCTCCTTCGCGGAGGGCGGCACCACCCGATCGTAGAATCCCGGCACCAGAATGTGCCCGTCGCGATCCTTCAGGGCACAGATGATTTCGGCGACCGCCTGCATCGGGTTGGGCGCCGCGCCGCCATACACGCCCGAGTGCAGATCGTGATCCGCGCCCTGCACCAGCAGTTCGTAGTACACCATCCCGCGCAATCCGACGCAGATGGTTGGCATCTCCGGGGCGAACATCTCGGTATCGCAGACCACCGCCGCATCCGCCTGGAGCCGTGGCGGTTTGGTTTTCACGTACGCCTCAATGTGCTCGCCGCCGGTCTCCTCCTCGCCTTCCAGCAGGAACTTCACGTTGACCGGCAGTTTGCCGGTGGTCTTCAGCAGCCCTTCCACCGCCTTGATCTGGATGTAAACCTGCCCCTTGTCGTCGCAAGCCCCCCGCGCGTAGATATTGTCGCCACGCACCTCCGGTTCAAAAGGCGGCGATTTCCACTCGTCCAGCGGATCCGGCGGCTGCACATCGTAATGCCCATAGAAAAGGATGGTGGGCTTCCCCGGCGCGCCCAGCCATTCCGCGTAGACCAGCGGATTGCCTTTGCCTTCGATCAATTCGGCGACGCTCATCCCCGCCGCCCGCAGTTCGTTGACCGCGAATTCGGCCGCGCGCCGGATGTCCGGCTTGTGCTCGGAAAGCGTGCTGATGCTGGGAATACGCAGGAAGGTCTTCAGCCCCTCCAGGAAGTCGGCTTGATGCTGCTGATAGTAGGTCATGGCGTCTCCCGTATTAGTAGCACGCCCAGGCGGAGCGCACCAGCCGAATCATTTCGTGCGCCAGTGATATCCTCGATTCCATGATCCGGCTCAGCCTAATGTACCCGGCAACTCCCCGAGCGCGTTAGTTGCCACGGCCAGCGACCGTGATGCAAATCAGTGAGGTGGTCGAGTGAGCGAACGCACTCCACGGCCTGCTAGAATCCAATCGGCCCGGTACTTGGAGGATCCATGAGAAACTTACTCTTGACGCTGTTGCTTTCCGCTTGTGCGCCGTCGCTGTTCGCCCAGGGCGCTCCGCCACAGGCGTCCCCTGACCAGCCCTACACAATGGAGTATTACTACAAGGTGCAATGGGGGCACCAGCAGGAATTCCTGGAACTCTTCCTGAAGAACCACTACCCGTTGCTCCGGAAGAACGTGGAGAGCGGCCGCATGATCTCGGTAAAAATCGAGCAGCCCGCCAACCACTCGACCGAGGACGGACGCTGGGATTATCGGGTTACGATTCGGTTCAAGAACTCCACCTTGGCGACGACAGCGAACCCTGCCGAAGAGCGCATGATCAAAGAGCTCTGGCCTGACCAGCAGACTTACAAGCGAGAGGAACAACGGCGGTTCCAAATTCTGCTGGCCCACTGGGATCTTCCGGTGACTGACATCACACCCTCGAAGAAATAGCTCGATGTAAAAACCATCCCGATGCAGATACAACCCCCGGTCGCTGCGGATGACGAGTCATAACCTTCCCGGATTTAGGGAATCGGGCGGAGCTATCGGTTTCCCGGAGCCGGTCACTCCACTCCCGCCCAACCTGATTGACAGATTCTCCTCTAAGAAGATAAACTACTCTAAACTCCTGAAAAAAAAGGCGATCACTTTCATTTATGAAGACCATAGGAATTATTTATCTGACGCTCTGCCTCTTGTTGGCCGGAGCCGCTTGGGGACAGGCCGTTTCTTCCCTCTCGGGCATTGTCACAGATCCGTCGGGCGGCGTCATTCCGGGCGCCTCCGTCAAGATCGAAAACGCCGCGCAGGGGCTGAGCCGGGACACCAAGACGGACCAGGCGGGTCGCTACACGTTTCCGCAAGTGCCGCCGGGCACCTACAGGACCAGCGCCATAGCCGCGGGCTTTTCCGAGTCGGTGGTGAATGAAGTCCTGCTGCAGGTGAACGTGCCGCGCACGCTGGACTTCAAAATGGAAGTGGGGGCCGTTTCCGAAACCGTGGCGGTCAGCGCCGAAGCGGCGCAGGTGAACACCACCGACGCCTCCATCGGCAACGCCATTACCTCCGCGCCCATTCTGGCGCTGCCGCTCAACGGCCGCAGTATCGTCGGTCTGCTCTCCCTGCAACCCGGTGTGGTCTTCACGGGCAAGGAAACCGCCGACGACCGCGATGGCGCCGTCAACGGCGGCAAGAGCGACCAGGCCAACGTCACGCTGGATGGCGTGGATGTCAACGACCAGATGAACCGCGACGCTTTCACCAGCGTGCTGCGTATGACGCCCGACGCCGTGCAGGAGTTCCGCGTCACCACCCTCAACGCCAACGCCGATAGCGGACGCAGCTCCGGCGCCCAGGTGGTCATGATCACCAAGGGCGGCAGCAACAACAAGCACGGGTCGCTCTACGAGTACCATCGCAACACCCTCACCTCGGCCAACAGTTTCTTCAACAATAGTGCGGGGGTCCCTCGGCAGAAGCTGATCCGCAACATTTTCGGCGCATCCTTCGGCGGCCCCATCAAGAAAAACCGCCTGTTCTTCTTCGGCAACTTCGAAGGCCGGCGGGACGCCAAGGATGGCTCGGCGCTCCGCAACGTACCCTCGATGGATATGCGGCAAGGCATTCTGCACTATCAGCGGAAGGATGGTTCCATCGCCACGGTCACGCAGGACGACCTGGCCCAGAAACTCGACCCACGCGGGGTCAACCAGGCGGCGCTGAAGATTTTCCAGAGCTATCCGGTACCCAACGATTTCACCGCCGGCGACAACATGAACCTGGTGGGCTTCCGCTTTAACGCGCCGACCCCGCTGCGCTGGAACACTTACATCACGCGTGTGGATTACAACATCGATTCCGCCAACAAGCACACCGTGTTCTTCCGCGGCAACCTGCAGAACGACCACGAGAGCGGCCTGCCGCAGTTGCCCGGCCAGGCGCCGGCCACTGTGACGCTGCGCAACAACAAGGGTTTCGGCGTGGGTCTGACGGACCTGCTGAGCGCTACCCTGGTGAATACGTTCCGCTACGGACTGACCCGCCAGGGGTCGGATTCCACGGGCCTCCAGACCATTCCCATGGTGACGTTCCGCGGCGTGGACCCCACGGTTCCCACCACCCGAAACTTCACCGCGATCATACCGGTTCATACCTTCGCCGATGACCTGAACTGGAGCAAGGGAGCCCACACCATCCAGGCGGGTGGCGTGGTCCGCGTGTCGCAAAACCGGCGGCGCGATTTCCAGAATTCGTTTTCCAGTGCGACGGCCAACGGAAGCTGGCTCACCTCGAGCGGTGCGGAGCTGAATGCGCCGTTCGCCGACATGTCGTCGGGCGGCATCACGCTGTTCCGCTACGCGGTGACGGATGTGATGGGGCTCATCACCCAAGGCAACGCGCAGTACAACTATCTGGCCAACGGCACGGCCATCGGTGAAGGCAACGCGGTCAACCGCAATTTCGCCAATAGCGAATATGAGATGTACGTGCAGGACACGTGGAAGGCATCGCGCAAATTCGTCATCACGGCGGGGCTGCGCTGGTCGCTGATGCCGCCCTTCCACGAGGCCAACGGACAGCAGATGTCCCCCTCCATCCCGATCGGCGACTGGTTTAACACCCGCGCCGCCCTCGCGGAACAGGGTAAGAGCCAGACGCAGGCGGGGAGCATCGCTTTCTCGCCATCCGACGGTCCAGGCGGGCGGCCGCTGTATCCTTTTCACAAGAACAACTTCGCGCCGCGGCTGGCAGTCGCCTACTCGCCGAACTCGAAGACCGCCATCCGGGCCGGCTTCGGCATGTTCTACGACCTGTTCGGCAGCGGCCTGATGCGCTCCCAGGACGCAACCGCGTTTGGTCTGTCGACATCCCTCACCAACCCCTCGGCTGTGCTTAATGTTGCCACAGCGCCGCGCTTCACCGGCATTTCGACGCTGCCTAAAGAAGTGCTCTTGCCAGACCCCGGCGCGCACTTCCCGGCGGTCTACCCGAATGCCTTTGCCATCACCAACGGCCTCGACGACAAGCTCCAGGCGCCCTACACCCTCAGCGCCAATTTGAGCATCCAGCGCGAGCTGGGCAAAGGTTGGATGGTACAGGGATCCTATATCGGCCGGTTGTCGCGCCGCTCGATGATCCGGCGCGACGCCGCCATGCCCACCAACCTCAAGGAAGCCAAGAGCGGAATGACCTACTTCGAGGCGGCCACCATCCTGGCACGCCAGGCGGTAGCCGGAGTGGCCACGGCCAACGTGCAGAAGGTGCCCTACTGGGAGAATCTGTACAGCAAGGCGGCGACCTCCTCGTTGACTTCCACACAGGTAGTCTACAACCGCTACAACGCCAACCTGTACGACTGGACCTATGCGCTCTACCAACTCGATACCACCCAGGGCGGCTGCGACACCCGCAACCGGTGCAGCGACCTCGGCCCGAATGCGTTTTACAACCCCCAGTTCTCCTACCTTTCCGTATTCAGTTCGGTAGGCAGCGGCAACTACAACGGCGGGCAGGTCACCGTTACCAAGCACTTCGGCGACGGCGGCTACCTGAACTTCAACTACACTATGTCGAAGTCCATGGACATCCGCTCCTCCACCGAGCGGCGCGCCTCCGCCACCGGCGTGATATGGAATCCCTGGTTCCCCAACCTCTCGCGCGGGGTTTCCGATTACGACAACACCCACCTGTTTAATACCCTGGGCTCATACAGCCTCCCCATCGGGAAGGGTAAACACTTCCTGAACACCGCGCGCGGCATCACCCAGGCGGTGCTCGGCGGCTGGCAGGTTTCGGGCGCATGGCGCTGGTCCAGCGGCTTCCCGGCGAGCGTCTACGAAACCGGCGTGTGGCCCACCAACTGGAACAACAACGTGTGGGCCAGTTGGAACCTGAAGCCGTTCGCCATCGGCCAAACCAAGAACGCGCCGTCCATCGCCGGAAGCGGCGGGCCCAATATGTTCCCCAATCCGCAACAGGGTCTGGATGCCTTCCAGTACGTGATGCCCGGCGAGATCGGCAACCGCAATCCCCTCCGCGGCGACGGCATGTTCAATGTCGACACGGCGCTGACCAAACGGTTCAACATGCCTTACAGTGAGAAGCACTCCTTGCAGTTCCGGTGGGAAGTCTTCAACCTGAGTAACACGGCTAAGTTCGACGCGTCCACGGCTTCGCTCGATATCTCGATAGCGGGCACCTTCGGCAAGTACACCGACCAGCTCACGTCGCCTCGCGTCATGCAGTTCGGCCTGCGCTACGAGTTCTAGCGCGAATACTGCAACCATGAGGGACAGACGCTTTCGTCTGTCCCTCATTCCCGCCGCGTCTCTGCCGCGCACCGCGCAAATTCCTCCGTCCGGATTGCCACCTTCCAACTCCACTTCAAGCGCCCGCACACCACCCGCCCTTCCACCCGCGCGCCACGCCCGGCGATGGCAGCGTTGCGGTGAACCCATCGCCCGGCGGATTCCGCTCCGATGTCAGCCGTCGACAAGGTCCACCGGAATCCTGGTCCCGGCGTTCAGCGTGACCCTGTAGGGCTCGGGCGGAGCGGAACCGGGCGGCGGAGTCACGTTCTCCGGCTCAATGCGCGCGGGTGGAACTGGTTGTGGCGCCGGCTTCGGAGCCGGCTGCGCCTCCGGTCGGCAAAGCGGCACTATCACGGCCGGAGGTTGGCTCACGGCGGCGTGCCGCCTGCGTCCCGGCTTCGGCGCTTCCCGTACCGGCGCCGCGGGAAGCGTGCCCGGTGCGGTGGCCGGCGGCGTTTGCGCCTGCGCCACCAACGGTGCGGGCGACGCGCCTTGCGGCTTCTGCGCCACCTTCATGATCGCCCCGCCTCCAATTGCGCCGGCAGCCACCAAAATCACAATATGCAGCGGCTTCATTCCGTCCATCCCTCACTATTCCCAGTGACGGATTCACCTATCGCTACGTTTCAGCTTCCCCGGCACGGTCCGGGTGCCTCCCCGATGTTAAAATTAAATTAGCGTTCCCATGCAAGCTCTCCCCGCACAGTTTTCGATCGGCCCGGTGACGCTCGCGCCCGCCACGGTCCTCGCGCCCATGGCCGGCGTGACCGACACCGTATTCCGCCGCTTCATTCGCAATCTGGGCGGGTGCGGACTCATTATGACCGAGTTCACCAGCTCCCACGGCGTCAGCGCGTCGCTCAGAGGCCGCAAGCCCAATAGGACCCTCCAGCGCTATCTCAGCTTCGACCCAGACGAGCACCCCATTTCCGCCCAGCTCTTCGGCGCCGACCCCGCCGTCCTCGCCGAAGCCGCGCGCGTCTGCCAGGGTCTTGGCTTCGACATCCTCGATCTCAACTTCGGCTGCCCCGTCAACAAAGTGGTCAAGTGCAACGGCGGCTCAGGCCTCTTGCGCGATCTGCCGCTGGTGGAACGCCTCCTCCGCGAAGTGCGCGCCGCCATCACCATCCCGTTCACCATGAAGTACCGCGCCGGCTGGAGCGATAACGACCTGGTCGCGGTCCCCATGGCCAAGCTTGCCGAGGATTGCGGGCTCGACGCCATCGCCCTCCATCCCCGCACCCGCGAGCAGGGCTACGCCGGCAAGGCCGATTGGAGCCGCATCGCGGCCGTCAAAGCCGCCGTCAAGATCCCCGTCATCGGCAATGGCGATATCGTCACCCCGGAGGACGCCGTCCGCATGGTCCGCGAAACCAACTGCGACGCGGTCATGATCGGACGCAGCGCCAGTTCCAATCCCTGGATCTTCCGTCAGATTCAGCAGTTCCTGGCTACCGGAGCCTACGATGAGCCTACCCACCATGACCGCTACCAGATGATGCGCAGCTATTACGATATGCTCCTCAGGCGCGCGGACCACGATGCCGTCGGAAAAATGAAACAGTTTGCCACCTACTTCACTCACGGCGTGCGCCACGGCGCGCAGCTCCGTGCTTCCATCTACGCAGTGCACTCTTCCGCCGCAATCCTCGACCTGGTAGACGCCTTTTTTAACACCGAACCGGTTCTCGCTCAATGAAAAAAGTTCAGCTCATCACCGATGGCGCCTGCCTCGGCAATCCCGGACCCGGCGGTTGGGCCGCCGTCCTCCGCTTCAACGAATTGAAGAAAGAAATGTGGAGTTCCGAGAAGCACTCCACCAATAACCGCATGGAACTCACCGCGGCCATCGAGGGGCTGAAGTCGCTCGGTGAGCAGTGCGAAGTGGAGGTGGTCACCGATTCCGAGTACGTCAAGAATGGCATCACCACCTGGATCCATAGCTGGAAGCGCAAGGGCTGGCTGACCGCCGCCAAAAAGCCCGTCGTCAATCAGGACCTCTGGCAGGCTCTCGACGAACAGGTGAACCGCCACAGGACCACCTGGACCTGGACCAAGGGCCACGCCAACCACGCCGATAACAATCGCTGCGACGAACTCGCCACCCGCGCGGCACGCGAGCAATCTTCATCGAAATGATATGGATGCGTTAACGCTTCACCGTCTCCACTTTGCCTTCACGATTACTTTCCACTATCTGTTCCCGCAACTGACCATGGGCCTGGCGCTCCTGATCCTGGTGCTCAAGACCATGGCCCTGCGTACTGGCAACGAACACTATCATCACGCGGCGCGTTTCTGGGCCAAGATATTCGCCGTCAATTTCGCCATGGGCGTAGTCACCGGCATCCCCATGGAATTCCAGTTCGGCACCAATTGGTCGCGCTTCTCCAAATCCGCCGGTTCCGTCATCGGCCAGACCCTCGCCATGGAAGGCGTCTTCTCCTTCTTTCTGGAATCCAGTTTCCTCGGCGTCTTCCTCTTCGGCGAAAAGCGTCTCAGTCCCAAGGCGCACTGGTTCGCCGCCTTCCTTGTGTTCTTCGGCTCCTGGTTGTCCGGCTTCTTTATCATCGCCACCGACGCCTGGATGCAGCACCCCACCGGCTACCGTATCGGCCCCGATGGACAGATCGTCCTCACCAGTTTCGTCGCGCTCTTCACCAACCCCTGGCTCTTCTGGCAGTATCTCCACAACATGATCGGCGCGGTCGTCACCGGCAGCTTCGTCATGGCGTCGGTCGGCGCGTTCTATCTTCTGTCCCGCACCCATGTGCCTTACGGCCGCACCTTCGTCCGCCTGGGCGTCATCGCCGGAACCATTTCCGCGTTCCTCATGGCGTTTCCCACCGGCGATGGCCAAGGCAAGAACGTCGCCTTCCACCAACCCGTCACCCTCGCCGCCATGGAAGGCCTTTTCGAGACCGCGAACGGCGCGCCCCTTGCGATTCTTGGTCAGCCCGACCTCGAAAAGCATCGCCTCGACAATCCGCTGACCGTGCCCAACGCCCTCAGCTTCCTCACCTACCAGCGCTGGAAGGCTCAAGTGCGCGGCCTCGATTCCTTCCCGAAGGACACTTGGCCGGACAACATCCCGTTGCTTTATTACAGCTATCACATTATGGTCGGGCTGGGCACCATCTTCACCGGCGTCATGGCGCTGGCCGCCTTCGCCCTGTGGCGTGGTTCGCTCTATAAGTCGCGCGGGATGCTCTGGCTGCTCATGCTGATGCTGCCCTTCCCCTATATAGCCACCACCGCCGGCTGGATCACCGCCGAAGTCGGACGCCAGCCCTGGCTCGTCTACGGCCTCATGCGCACGTCCGCCGGGTTCTCCCCACATGTCTCCCCAGGCAACGTGCTCTTTACCCTGATCGGCTTTATGGGCATGTATTCCGTCCTCGCAATCCTCTTCCTGTTCCTCATCCGCCGCGAAATTGAGGAGGGGCCGGAGCACGCCGCCGAAGCCCACTCCGCCGCCTGAGTCCCCGCTATGGAAACCACTTGGTTCTGCCTCGTCGCCCTGATGCTTGCCACTTACGTGGTGCTGGACGGTTTCGATCTCGGCGCCGGCGTCGCTCACCTCCTCATCGCACACACCGATGAAGAACGCCGCGCCGTGCTCCGCTCCATCGGCCCCGTCTGGGATGGCAATGAAGTCTGGCTCCTGGCCGCCGGCGGCACACTCTATTTCGCCTTCCCCGCGCTCTACGCCTCCAGCTTCAGCGGATTCTATCTGCCGCTGATGATCGTGCTCTGGCTGCTGATCCTGCGCGGCATTTCCATCGAGTTCCGCAATCACATCGATAGCGTGGTCTGGCACCCGCTCTGGGACGCAATATTCGCCGGCTCCAGCGCCCTGCTCGCCATCTTCTTCGGCGCCGCTCTGGGGAACGTGGTCCGCGGCGTCCCGCTCGACCGCGCCGGCGATTTCTTCCTCCCGCTCTGGACGGATTTCGCCGCCGGCCCCGAATCCGGCATCCTCGATTGGTACACCGTACTGGTCGCCATCGCCGCGCTGCTTACCCTCACCGTCCACGGGGCGCTCTGGCTGGCGCTCAAAAACGAAGGGGCCCTCGAAGCCCGTGCGCGCACACTCGCTGGCCGCGCCTGGTGGGGCGTGGTCGCGGCCGTCATCGCCATCACCCTGGTCAGTTTCCGCGTCCAGCCGCACCTCAGCCAGAGTTTCGCCGCACGCCCGTGGGCCTACGCGTTTCCCCTGTTCGCGCTGGCCGGCTTGGCCGGCATGAAAATCATGAACGCCGCCGGACGCGCCATGGAGGCGTTTCTCTCCTCCTGCGCGTTCCTCCTGGGCATGCTGACCTCGGTGGCCGCCGGCCTCTATCCCTACGTCCTGCCCTCCAACACGGACCCGGCGCGTGCGCTGACCATTTACAATGCGGCCGCCCCCCGGTACGGCCTGGAAGTGGGCCTGATCTGGTTCATCCCCGGCATGCTCCTCACCACGGCTTATTTCATCTATACCTACCGCAGCTTCGCCGGCAAGGTGTAGCCGGGATGAGGCGGCAATCCGGCGTGGCTCAACCTCGCGCCGCGCCGCGGGTTTACTCGTATCGCAACGCTTCCACCGGATCCACGCGAGTCGCCCGGCGGGCCGGCACGTATGCCGCAAGCAGAGCGAGCGCAATCATCACCACCGCGCCAAAGGCGATCGGGAACGCACTTTCCACCGGCAGGTCTGGGATCAGACTCGCGGCGAACCGTTTGCCCCAATACGCCAGGGGGATTCCGAGCAGCAGGCCCCCGCAACTCATCGCGAGCGCCTCTCCCATTACCATTCGGGACATGGTGCTTTGCGTCGCGCCGAGGGCCATGCGGATGCCGATCTCATTGGTGCGCCGCGCCACCGTGTAGCTCAACAGCCCGTAGAGGCCGATGGCCGCGATCAGCGCGCCTAGCGCGCCGAACAGGCCGGAGAGCGTCGCGATCAGCCGCTCTGGAACAATCGATGCCTCGACTTGATCGGCCAGCGTGATCACCCTCGCGACGGGTACGGTCTTCAGGACGTCCCGCACCGTGCGCCGTACCTCGCCCACCACGGACCCTGGCTCCACGCTGGTGCGCAACTCGAACTGCGAGAACAGGCGCCCTTCCTGAAACATATTGAAGTACATCGTGCGGCCCGGAGCGTCGCGGATCTCCAAATACTTTGCGTCTCCTACCACACCCACGATTTCGTAGGGTTTGGTGTCGCCGTCGCGCATGACGTACTTTCCGATCGAGTTGGCGCCGCCGAAATAATAGCGCGCCATTGTCTGATTGACAATCGCCACACGCGAGCGTCACTGGTCCTCGAAGGTGAAGTCACGCCCGGCCAGGAGCGGCGTTCCTAGCGTGGCGAAATACTTCGGCGCCACCCAGTTCAAGCCAACGCGGCGGCGATCCTCGGGCCGCTCCTGGCGCCCCTCAGCGGTCACCATGCTGCCAGCCCCGCAGCCTTGAATCGGAGTACAGCCGCTGATGGCGGCTGAGCGCACGCCCGGAATGGATTCCAGCCGCGCCAGCAGTTCCTGGTATGGGCGGGCGAGTTGCGCGCGCTGATAGCCGCCGCGCGCCGGATCGAGCGTCACCAGCAGAACGCCCTTGCGCTGAAAGCCGAGGTCCATGTGCCTGAGATGCGAAAGGTAGCCAACGAACAAGCCGGCAGCACTCAGCAGCAAGACCGACGACGCAACTTGGGCGGCCACCAGGCCCCTTCCAAAAAGGCGCCCCAGCCTGGTCTCGCCGGCCCTTCCGGTTTGCCGCAGCGCGGATGCCGGCGTGGACCGAAAAGCGCGCAAGGCGGGTGCCAGCCCGAAGAGCAACCACGTTAACAGCGCAATTCCGGCGGTGAAGGCCAGCGACGGTAGGTCAAGCTGTACCGGAAGAATGAAGCGCTCGTGCTCGCGGCCGCTGGCGATGATTCGCACCAGGACGCCGGTTCCGGTCTGGGCCAGCAAGACGCCCAAGAGGGCGCCCGCTACCGAAAGCAGCAGCGACTCGGTCAACACCTGCTGCGCCAGGCGAATCCGGCTGGCGCCGAGCCCGATGCGAACCGCCATTTCGCGCTGGCGCCCGGCGGCGCGCGCCAGCAGCATGCTGGCCATATTGACGCACGCGATCAGCAACAGTAAAGCCACTACGGCCATCAGCAGGACCAGCGGCTTGGCGAAGCGGTCGCGAACGCGCGCGAGGCCCGCCCCGCCGGTTCCACCTCCACCTTTGTCTGCCAGGCCACAGGATTGTTCCAGGTTCGGGCCTGTTCCGCCATGGTGAAGCGGTACAGTACGGACATCTCGGCCCGCGCCTGCGGGAGGGTCACACCAGGCCGCAACCTCCCGAACAGGTTCATCCCCATTTCCGGGTTGCGTGGCAGCCAGACTTCCGTCCTCAATCCCACCAGAACGCCAAAGAACTCGCGCGGCGCTACGCCGACAATCGTCGCCGGCCGGTCCTGCACGACAATTCGCTGGCCGAGTATCGCCGGATCCGAATGGAAACGGGTGTTCCAGAACGACCAGCTCACTACCGCGACACTTGTGGGGGCGTCCTCGGGACCGATCAGTCGGCCGATGGCGGGCTTCAGCCCGAGGACCGGAAAGTAGTTCCCGGCGACGTACTCGCCGGTCGTAATCTCCGGCTCGGAACCCGTGGTGCGCACATTGAACAGGGCCTCCCTCGACATACCGGTGAGGGCGGAAAAGACGTGGTTATGGTCGCGAAAATGCTCGTAGCTTTGCGAGGACCACCAGCCGTTCATGTGCGCCTGATCTGGGTATTTTTGCAGGATCTCTACCAATTGTTCAGGGTGCTCGACGGGCAGCATGCGCAATATGACCGTGTTGACCAGGCTGAAAATTGCCGTATTGGCGCCGATGCCCAAAGCCAGCGACACCACCGCCACGGCCGTGAATCCCGGATTGCGCCGCATGCCGCGCAGCGCATACCGCGCGTCCTGCCAGAGCCGTTCCACTGAAGTCCATCCCCACATTTCGCGTGTCACCTCCTGGATGAGGGTCCGGTTGCCGAACTCACGCCGAGCGGCCAGCCCGGCGGCTCGCGGTTCCTCGCCGCGCTCGATCCGGTCGCGCGTCGCCATGGCCAGATGAGCCCGAATCTCTTCATCCAACTCCTCATCGCGGCGTCTACGGAAAAACATCGACCACATGTTCATCCCTGGCCCTTGCTTTCCCCTGGGTTCATGAGGCTGGCAATTGCAGTGCTTAGTTGGTTCCACCGGCTGTGCTCGCTGGCGAGCTGCTTTTTCCCCGCCGCCGTGAGTTGATAGTATTTGGCGCGCTGGTTGTGCTCCGAAACTCTCCATTCGGATTTGATCCAATCTTGCTTTGCGAGCCGATGCAGCGCCGGGTACAAGGACCCGGTTTCCACTTGAAGAACATCGCCAGAGCCAAAGCGGATCGCCTGGCCAATGCCATAGCCGTGCTGCGGCCCCCAGCACAGCGTCTGAAGAATCAGCATATCGAGCGTGCCCTGGAGCATCTCGATCCGATTCTCGTAGCGTTCCCGCTTGGCCATAGCCGTAGGCATTCTACATCCACAGCCGGTAGGCCGTCTACATGCTTGCGAAGATCTGGTCAAGGATGCCATCGATATCCCGACCGCGTTCCCGTGCTCATCGTCCGGCGCCGCGGGCAGAACGCGGCCTTCGAGGTGCTCCATGAGTTCGCCGGGGAATCGTGCCATGGCGCCGCCTTTACACAACCTTACGTTCCCACTATTAGGTTCCGTAACTCTTTGATATAAAATAATGTTTTAGCCATCCTACATGTCGGCATCTCCCAATTCGCCATGGATTCAACCCGAGCGGCCGCTGAGCCACTCCGCCAAACTCGCCAAACCGCCGGAAACCCGGCCTCGATGGCCGATTTATGTCCTGCTGGCCATGGTGGTTCTGGCTGCCGCCTGGGCCCTGCGCCCCCATCCGTCGAAGACCGTGGCTGCGCCCTCCGTGGTTACCATCCGGGCCACTCGCGGGGTCATTCAGACTACGCGGCGCCTGGCCGGTTCCATCACTGCCAGCCGCTTCATGAACATCGGCGCCCCGGTATTGCAGGCGCCTGACACGGGTAGGGGCTTGACGCTGATCTTTCTCGCCGCTGCCGGCACCCACGTGAAACAGGGCCAGGTGATCGCTGAAATCGACGCCCAGGATATCCGGGATCACCTCATAGACGTCGAGTCCATGCTGGTGCAGGCAAAGTTGGACATCGCACGCCGCAAGGCCCAACTCGTCGCGCAAATGGAATGGCTCAACCAGCGCCTCCGCGTCGCCAAGGCCACCATGGAACGGGCCAAACAGGACGCGCGTGCCATCCCTGCCAGCAACACCATCACGCAGGAGATGCTGCGTCTCGCCGTCGAAGAATACCGCGAAGCCTACGAGGAAGCCGTCAAACAGACCCCGCTTACCCAAGATCGCCAGCTTTTCGACCTCAAGCTCTATGAACTCAGTTACGATCACGACGTCCGCCACCGCGACCGGCACCTTATCGACTACCGCCGTTGCAGCATCCGCTCACCTATGGACGGCATGGTAGTGATGCAGACCACCTACCGCGGCGGCCAGATGAACCAGATCAAAGTCGGCGACCGCCTTTCTCCCGGCCAGCCCTTCATGCGCGTAGTGGACCCGAACAGCATGCAGTTGGAGGCCATGATGACCCAGGCCGAAAGCGAACTGGTCCGCCTGGGAC
>JANYAH010000332.1 GCA_025361425.1 Candidatus Solibacter sp.
CATGATGCCGCGGTTCGGTACAGAAGTGGTGGTGGCTCCGGGCTTTGAGAATCTGAGTTGGTACGGGCGCGGTCCGAAGGAGACGCAAATCGACCGCGCGTTCGAGCGCATCGGAGTGTACCGCAGCACGGTGGACAAGGAGTGGGTGGAGTACATGCGCCCGCAAGAGAACGGCAATAAGACCGATGTCCGCTGGGTGAAGCTGACCAACGCGGCGGGAGTTGGAATCCTGGCGACGGGTGGCGCGCCACTAAACGTGACTGCGCGGCACTACACGAAGACGGATATGGAGCGCGCCGGATACACGTTCCAAATGAAGCGGCATCCCGAGACCTACTTGAATCTGGACGCCGCGCAGATGGGCGCCGGCGGCATCGATAGCTGGAGTCCGAACGCGTACCCGATGACGCCGTACCGGATTCCGTCCGGCGAGGCGAGGAGTTTCAGCTACACGCTGAAGGGCGTGGCGGCGGAAGTGGCAAAGCAGTGAGACTGGTACCTTGACCGCGAAGAAGGTCTTGTGCCGGGGTGTATCGGCACTTCCTCGTATCCAGGGTTGAGAGCTAACCAAAGATATGATGTGGCGGCGCAGGGACGGAGGATAAAATGCCTATTGAACGGCTCCCGGCCGTCATTTAGGAACACTCGGTTGGATCAACTCGCGAAGCACGCTGCCGAGATCGCTCTCCGGCTCGCCGCACTCCCGGCTGATGGACTGCGCAACAATCCCGAAGCTCTCGACTCCATCGAGCAACTGGCGATGCGGATCTTGACGGAAGTCTCGGCGGTGCGCAGTGCCAAGAGTCGTCCGGCGGGCGAATCCAGGGGAATGTGGCCCGCCATGCAACCCGTGCAGCGTCAGTAACTGCGCTTCCGTCCGTGGTGGGGGCCGCAGCCGCGCCGGGTGAGTGTGCCTTACGAAAAGGAGTTCGCCGACGGCCGCCCACCGGCAGCTACTGCCCCTTAATCGCAGCTTCCAGGCTGATGTGGTTTTCTTCCAGGATGGTGCCCATAGCCCTCTGTAACGCCGCCTTGGCTTTCACGTAGGAACTGCGGGCGGCCACTTCGGCGGAACGGGCTTGCGCCAGGAGGCTCTCATATTGGATTACGAAAAAGCCGGTGGAGGCGCCCACTTCGAACTTGGCCTGCTCGGCAGAGAGCGATTCTTCCTGCAAACGGCGCGCCTGCGAGGCGGCTTCGTAGCTGGCGCGCGCGCGGCGCATGGCGATCAGGGCGTCTTCCACTTCCAGGCGCACCTGGTTCTGCAACTGGCGTAAGCGGATTTCCGACTGCTTGACTTGGAGTTCGTCGCGCGCGAGGTCGGCTTCCGCCACGCGGTTGCGGAGGGGAAGCGTCATCTGCAATCCGACGCCGTAGGTGGGGTACTTGCGCGTCAAAATCTGCTCCAGCACGCCGCCATAGCCGCCGATGAAGCCGGGGTCCGGATTGGCGACGAACGGGTTCGCCTGACCGGCGAGTCCGTTATTCTGCATGACGCCGACCAGATCCAACTGGGGCCGGATGGCGCTGCGTGCGCCCTGTAGGCCGATCTGCGAGTTGGCGATCTGCAGACGCGCCTGGCCAAGGTCGGGGCGGTGCGCCAAGGCGTCGGCGATCAGATCTTGCATGGGCCGAATCTCGTCCGTCGTGGGGATGGTCAGGGTGTCGGTCGGGATGACGCGGCTGCCGGCCACTTCGGGGTCTTCATTGCCCCGCCGTGTGATTACGTTTTTGAAGATGGCTTCCTGTTCTTCGCGCAGGCCACTGGCATTGATCAGATCCTGGCGTGTGGAAAACACCTGCGCGTTGGCGCGCGTCATCTCCACCTGCGCGAGCGTGCCTTCTTCCACTTGCGCCCGAACGTCGGAGAGCAGCTTCTCGGCGAGAGAAACCGTCTCCTGCTTCACCTTCTCGTCTTCGGTGAGCGCCACCAGATCGGTGTAGAGGCGGATCACGCCGTAAACGGTCAGCAGCAGTTGCTGCTGGAAGAGCAGGCTGGTGATCTTCTGCTCATTGCCTGCGATGCGGATGAAGCGGCGATTCAGGCTGGCGCCGGAGCCGCGCAGCAACGGTTGAATGGCGGTGAACCCGAGGCTGGAACCGGTATACGGGTTGTAGCCGCTGCGCTGCGAGTTGAGCGACACGCGGTTGTTGTTGAAGTTCAGGCCCACCTGGGCGCCCGATGCGAAGCCCTGCTGGACGCCGGCATTGAACAGCGTGGTGCCGGTCACCAGCGTGTTGGATCCGGTCTGGACCGTGCTGGTCTGCGGCGTTGTCTGGTGAGTCCAGTTCAACTGTCCGGTAAAGGCGAGATCGTAATTCGGAATCGCCGTGCCGTTGGATTGCGCGATACTTCCCAGTATGGAAGCGTTGGTCTGCGGCTCGCCCAGTACGTTGAGCCCGAGCGCGTTGGTGGCCACTGAACTGCCCGCGCTAGCGCGTCCGGCGGCAGCGGCGTTCGTGGGCACGGGGCTGAGCGGACCGCCGGTTCCGACAGGCACTTCGAGCAGCGTGAAATTGATCCCGCGGTTGAGTCCGCCGCCTTTGGCGCGCAAGAGTTCGGTATCGCCGAGAGGCAGGAGATAGCGCTGGAGTTCGATATCGAGGTTGTTTTCGATGGCCAGAGCGAGCGCGTCCTGGAGCGACAGGTAGAGGTTCCCGGCGCGGATGAGAGCGTGCACGCGCGGCGAGTTTTCGTAGCGTACCGCGGGCGTCGGGCGCGGCGTGCCGGTCTGGGCGAACGCGAGACCGGCGGCCAGGAACAGCGCCAGTGCGGCGCGGGCAGAGTTGTGAAACATTTCGAATCCTACTGCTTCTTGCCGGGCGCGACTTTTTCCGGCGCGGCAACAGCATTGACTTTCACACCCTCGCGAACCTCGTCGCTCGGATTCACCGCGAGTCGCTGGCCCTTTTCGAGACCGGAGATTACCTCCAGGCGGTCGCCGTAGTCGCGGCCCAACTGGATGCGCGTGAAGTGGACCGTGCCATCGGGCCGCACCACCGCCACCTGCGGTCCATCGCTGCGCACCACCAGCGTATCGCCGGGGATGAGCAGCAGTGGGTTCTTACGGGTTACGGTGAGATCCACCTGGGCAAACATGCCGGGCATAAGAGCGGCGTCCGCATTTTGCACCTGGACTTCGGTGAGCAGGGTGCGGGTGGCGGGGTCCAGTGCGTTGGCGGTCCGGGTGACGACGCCGGCGAATTTGCGGCCGGGAAGTTCGGCGATGGAGATGTTGGCGAGCTGTCCCACCTTGACCGCTTCCGCGTCGGCCTGCGGCAGGTTGACATAGGTGCGCAGCGCGCCGGTTTGCGCGATACGGAACAGCAGTGTGCTGCCCTCGTTGACCAGTGCGCCACTATCCACATTGCGCAGCGTGATGACGCCATCGAATGGCGCGCGCACCTTCTGATAGGTCTTCATCTGATTGAGGCGCGCCAGGTTGGCTTCGGCGGCTGCCACAGAACTGCGCATGGCGGCCGCGGCCTGCTGCAATGCCTGCACGTTGGCCTGTTGCGCGGCGTACTGCGCCTGCGCGGTATCGTTGTCCTGTTTGGAGACCACCCCGCGAGTCAGCAGGTTGCTCATGCGGCCCGCGGTGAGGCGCGTCAGGTTCTCATTGGCGCGGCCCTGTTGGATTGCGGCCTCGGCCTGCTGCACGCTGCTCTTCACCTGGTCGATGGCCGCAGTGGCCTGCAGAATCTGCTGATCGAGTTCCGGGGCTTCCACTTCGGCCACCACTTGTCCGGCCTTCACGCGGTCGCCGATATCGACGTAGCGTTTGCGAATATAGCCTGTGGCGCGCGCCAGAATGGGGGCTTCAGTGACCGCCTGGATATTCCCCGGAAGGATGAGTTGGCTGTTGGCGTCCGAGCGAGTCACGTTGGAAACGTTGACCACGGGGAGTGTGATGCCGGACTCTTTCGATTCCGCGGCCAGCACCGCTTCGCGCCGTTGGCGGGGAAGATAACCCACAAAGAAGCCCACCACAATCAGGACGGCCAGCAGCAGAGCGATCAGCACCAGGCTGACGGCAGAGGGGCGCCGGTTTTG
>JANYAH010000229.1 GCA_025361425.1 Candidatus Solibacter sp.
AAAAGTCCGGCATGTTCTGGACGGTCCGCGGAGCCAACGCCATCATCGCCCTGCGATGCTGCCACCTCAACAACCGCTTCGAGGACTACTGGGAGGCGCGCCGCCCGGCGGCTTGATCTCCACTTCTACGTCGCACACCCGTTTTGAAATGTATCGTTTTGAAAAACTTGGCTGCGGTTGAGTGCTAATCATATGCACCTCGGCCGCTGACGCAACGGCCGGCGAGTCCCTACAAGTCCGTATCGCTTCGGAAGTTGCCTGGCTTTGGCAGCTTCGATGCATTAAGGCCATTCGAATCTGACAATCCGATGCCGGCCTGCCGCAAGGGATTTCTCCCGCCAAGTCGCCATCGCGCCGCCCAACTTAGACATGAGGCCCCCGCTGAGGAACCACGCAATGATAACTTCACATCGGCTGCGTCGGCTATGCGGCGCCGGGAAGGGGTCCGGCCTGTTCGCGCGATATTTCAGCGATCGTGGAAGGTGTGTCGCGGGCACCTCTCATTTTTAAAAAGTAGCCTGGCCCCCGTGCGCTCGGCTTGCTGGCGGCGCCGATCGTTCACCGGCCAACGAAACGGTACACCTCGTAAACGGGACGTCCGTGGCTGTCGGGAATGACGGCCATGATTTCGCGCCGGTAGCCGGCATCGGCGGCGTATTTCACGAGTTTGTCGTTTACGCCGGCGAAGAACTCGAAATCCTTGGTGTGATTGATGAAAATGTGACCCGGTCCGGCGATGCTGCGAGCCAGGAATTCGCGGTCGGTGGTGTTGAGAGCGGGCTTGTTGATGGGGTCCGTGCCCACGATGAGTGGCAGTTTGCCGCGGCTGAGCAGCCGCATCGTGTCCATGATGCCCCAATCGACGCAGAACACGTACCGGGGTGAAATACCCTTCATGTAATCGGCGAGGCGGAAAATTGCGTCAGTCCAGTTCGGTCTGCCACCGTTGCGCAGGATCAGGACGCGATACTCGTTGGTAACAAGAAGTCCGGAAACCATCAATACTGCCAGAACGGCGGCGAGTGCCGGAATACCCGCGCCGCCCAGCCGCCTGGAGGCGGCGGCAAAGGAAATGGCGATTACCATGTGGGGCAGCGGCCAGATCAGAATGGCGTGGTGGACACTGCCTCCAGTGTTGGCGGTGACGGCCATCTGCGCCCAAGCCAGCGCCATGGCCAGCAGCGCGAACACAATGGCACGCAGGGCGGGGCCGCGGGCCAGGAGGGCGAGAAGCAGCGCCAGGCCGAACCCGTAGAGCAGCAGGGAGTGGCGCGGATGGCCGGCGAGTGCCGAAACTCGCGCAGATGCCGCTTGCAGGGCGCCCTCCGGCAGATGCGGCTCCCTGGTCTGCCAGTCTTCATTGTTCAGCCAGCCGAAGAGGGCGCTCCCGTTGGCGGTGGCAGCCAGCAGGCGCCCTTTGCCCGCCAGGTCGCTAATATCCCAAGAGGTGTTGCCGCGGAACGTGGCCAGCGGGCTCTGGATGTTGTAGATGATCAGAGGCAGGGCGCCAAGTGCGAAAGCCAGCACGGAAATGGCCACCCGGCGGAGCGTGACAACTCCAACAATTTGTTTGGGAAAAACCAGCATCAGGGCCAGCCCCATGCCACCTAACATCCATATCGCCAATGCCTTGTCCCACATCACCAGGCCCAGGAGGAAGCACCCCCAGGCAAGCCAACGGTGCCTGCGGTGCTGGTAGAAGCCCAGCAGGAGCCACATGCCAGCGATCAGCAGCAGGTGTTGCAGCGCGACCGGGCCCCAGTCGAAGCAGGTGGTCAGCAGATAGAGCGAATCGGCGGCCAGTAAGCCGCATCCAAAGAGGGCGGCGCGCACGCCAGCCACCCTGCGCAGCAGCAGGTAGAACAGCCAGACACTGGCGGCTCCGGCCAGCAGCATGGGGAGGCGCATGGCCGGTACGCCGGTCCCAAACAGCTGGAATATGGGGCGGTAGACCCAGGATTTTAGAGTGCCCAGGTAACTCATGAGCATCACAGGGAGGCTGGAGTGGCCAAGGTGGAGACTGTAGGCGACGGCATAGGGTTTGAAGATGCCGTTGGCGAACAGAGCTTCGTCGTTCTGTACGCCCAAATGGGACACAAAGGCGCTGCCTGTGACGAAAAACAGCAGGCAGGCGGCCAGAGCGGCCAAGCGGAAATTGAGAATTCTGGTGAGCCGATTCACTTAATATTTGCGCGTCGCAGTATTTACGCGTTGTCCAAAGAGAAATTCTAGCATTTGGCCGATATAAGGTATCGTATGATGCTGCCCGGGGGAAACCGCAGCAGTCGTTTTCAGGTCGTGCGGCTTTGGCACCTGAATTGCTACAGGTAGGAACCGTGCAGGTGTTGCTGGGACAAAATCGACGAGTGAGTGGCCCCATCGAGGGCGGCCAGATAATGAAACTTTTGGCTCACCCTTTCGTCTATATGGTTACGGTGGCAAACCACGCTAAAGATAACAAATAAAAAGAACACTCCGACTCAGAAGGAGATGGAAACCATGACTCAGACCGAAATCAACAATTACAAAGCGATACTGGAAGCCAAGCAGGCGGAACTCTCCGCGGGGCTCCGAAAGCGCGACGATATCGCAATCGAAAAGACCTCGGACGCAATTGATGAAGTGCAGCTTGCCGGAGAGCGGGAACTCGCAATTCGCAATCTCGACCGGGAATCCAACCTGCTTCGCAACGTGAAGGGTGCCCTGGTGCGCATCGCCGACGGCAGCTACGGTGTTTGCATGCACTGCGAAGAGGACATTAAAATCAAGCGTTTGGATGCGGTGCCTTGGACCAAACACTGCATCAAATGCCAGGAGGCCGCAGATCGCCACGAATTCGAGTCCGAAACTGGCGACACCCTGGAACTGCTGGCTAACGCGGCATAAACTCAATCTGAGGGGAACCGTCACGGGCGCAGGAGCAAATCCTGCGCCCGTGCTGTTTTTGCTTCGATGGCCGCACGGCATGTGGGAGAGAGTGTCGCGTAGCGCCATACCCCGCATCGGGTTCCCCGCGCGTGAGGGTAGACAATGGGGCTTTTGACGCTGCCGAATCGGCGGGCTACCGCGCGCAACTCCGTTGGTATTACTTTGGTAAGCATGGAGTTCTTCCGGCGTTCCGCCGACAAACCTTGCTGGCTAGGAGTGCTTGCCGGTACTTTTAACCCGGTGACCGTGGCACATCTGGCGCTGGCCGAAGCGGCGCTGGCCATGATGGTAGATGAAATAGTGTTCGTTTTGCCGCGCCAATTCCCCCACAAGACATACACCGGCGCTTCCTTTGAGCAGCGCGTTGAGCTATTAGGCTTGGCCCTGGAGGGAAATCGGCGATTTTCGGTGGCCGCGTGCAAGCGGGGTTTGTTCGTCGAAATCGCCGCCGAGTGCCGCGAGGCATATGGCGCCGACCTCCGCCTTAGTTTTCTGTGCGGCCGCGACGCCGCCGAACGGATCGCCAACTGGGACTACGGCCGTCCCGGGGCATACCTCGAGATGCTCAAGCAGTTCGATTTCCTGGTAGCCGCCCGTTCTGGCGAGTATTCCCCGCCAGCCAGCGGGTTGAGTTCATTCGCCCCGCTGGAACTCAGCGGTGCCTTCGACCACGTCTCGGCCACCGAAGTGCGCATGCGTATCGGCAAAGGCCAACCGTGGGAGCACCTGGTCCCGCCGGCAGTGCGGCACCGGGTGAGTGAAATCTACACGCCAGGCACGGAATTGGCAGGCTGAGCCCGCCCCACCGGCCTTACTGATTCGGGTTCACGATCGGCAGGGTGATGATGTTGCTCACAAATTCCCCCTGCGCGATGGTCAGTTGCGAGAATGTGTCGGTGGAAATGTCCTGATTGAGGTGGAGCAGCACCTGGTATAATCCCACGCTGCCGGGCATAAGGGTGGCGGAGATCACATCCGCCGTCTTGCCGCCGGCAATCGAGTTCACAAAACTCACCGGGGTGGTTACCGGCCCGTCGGCGGGATACTGCATGCCGGTCTGAATCAGATCCTTATTGCCGTCGGTAAGCACGGGCACTCCCAGCCCGGTCCCGTAAACGTAAATCAGTTCGCCCGGAATCGCGGGGTTCTGGTTCGTTACCGGAGAGTTGGCCACGGCGGCGCAGCACAATTCGCTGCCGATGGCAGTCATGATCTCGGTGGCCGTGGCATTGGCGCTGACACTGTACGGCAGACCGTTGCCTTCGGGACCCTGTACCCGGGCCTTCAGGATGATGCGCTGGAACTCGCCGGAGGGCTCCGCGGTGACTTTCGGATCCTGGTTGATCTGGTTAACCAGCGCATCGCGGATGCTGGTCTTAGTGTCGCCGCTTTGCACCGTATAGGTGTAACTGCGATCTTCTATACTCACCGTGACGGTATCCCCCGCGGTGGCGGATCCGTCCACCGACACGATCCCGGTGGCGTTGCTCGAAGCATGATAGACCACGCCTTCCGACGGCTTGGTGTTCGGCTTGGCGTAGATCCCAGGGTTGGCCACCACTATGGTTACGGCTACGGGTGTGGTGACCGTCACCAGTCCGTCATCGCGCTCCGAACGGACGTAGGCGTTGATGCTGGTGGTGTCGCCGAGTTCCCACGGAACCTGCGCGTTGACCTTTTCCGGAGAGACCATCAAGAGCGGCGCCGGGATGCCGTTGAAGTATACCTGTGTGCCGCCGAGTTTGTTTGGCAGCGGACTCCGCGTGGTATCGGCCGAGGCCGTGTGGTAGGAGAGATTCGTGCCCAACACGGAGACGATGCTGCCGGGAGCAATCCGCGCCGCATCTCCACCGCCCGACAATGTCGAGCCGCTGGCCGCTGGGAGGATGAGTGCCGCGGTGGAACTGCTGGCCGCAACCACCGACACGATGAGGGTAATATTGTTGCCCTCGGCGCCGGGTTTCTTGGACGTCAGCAGCACGTCCGCCGTGGCCAGGTCGGGTGTGGCGTAGACGTTCGGGTCGCCGTCATTGTTATTGGCGGCATTGATCAGCGTGGCCAAGGCGGTCACAATCGTGCCGATGGTTTCGTCCTTGACGACGCTGTGTTTGTAGTCGGCCCCGCCCGTAGTGGTCAATTTGCCGGCACTGTCGGTAGCCTGGGTCCCGCCGATGTTGATGGTGATAGCGTCGCCCGCTTGGATGCCACCGCCGATGTTCACGCGGCCGCGGGCCAGAATATCAAGGCTCGCCGCATTACGCACACCAGTGTAGGGGACTGTGTTTTCGCCCACCGAATACACCGTAATGCGCCGGTTGTAGGCATCGCTCACGTACAGGTTGGTGCCATCCCAGGCGAGCGACATGGGGGTGCGCAGCGAATCCGCCGCGTCGGAAGCCTGGTTGACGGACCCGCCGATCTGGCCGATCACGAGGTCCGCGGCTACGCCACTCTGTGTGGGAATGTGATTGAACACCAGAACCCGGTCGTTGCCTCCATCGGCGATGAACAGGCGGTTGCCCGCCGCCAGCGCAAAACGGGGAAAGCTCACGGTCGCCTTGCAGGAATTCGGGTAGGTCGGGTTGCCCTGGGCGTCCGTGCCGTTGGAGTCGGTACAGAGGACCGGAGTCTGCTTGTTGGTGGTGTCGGCGGGATCGGTTTTAAATCCGTAATTGGCGACGGAACTGGTCAGGTCCGGCTGGCCCACCGCCACGTCGGCGGCTTGCCCGTTGGCTGTGGGAATGGAGTTCCAAATCAGCACGCGGTTGTAGCCCAAATCGGTGACGAACAGGTGGACGCCGTCGGAACTCACCGCCACCGGGTTCAGCACCTGGTTGGCCGTAACGTTGTTCTTCTGCTGGGTGAGGTCGGGCTCGACGAAAGTAGTGAAATCGGGCTGCCCCAGCACCACATCGGCGGCGGCGCCGTTGCTGGTGGGGATGCGGTTGAAGATGAGCACCCGGTTATTCTGCGTGTCGGAAACGTAGAGCCGGCCGTTCTGAATCCAAACGCCCTGCGGGCCGCGCATTGATTTGGCATTCGGGGTGTTGCCTGGCAGCAAAGTGGTATTGAAGCTTTGCTGACCCACCACCACATCGGCTGGCGCGTTGTTGCTGGTTGGAATGCGGTTCCAAATGAGTACTCGGTTGTGGTTGGTATCTGCCACCACGACGTGAACGCCATCGGAGGCCACCGCGGTGGGCAGGCGCAGCGTGGTACTGGTGGCCGCAATATTTTCGGTGGCGGTGGTGAAATCCGGTTGTCCCAGCACGAGCGTGGCCTGACCGAGACAGACCGGGCACTTGCTGGTGTAGTTCAGCGGGTCGGTCGGCTGGGGCAGCATGCCGGAAAGATTCTGGTAGAGCAGCACGCGGTGATTGCTGGGCGAGGCTCCCACGCGGTTGGAGTCGGCGACGAACAAAGTGTCGGCGGCATACGCCAGCCCACTGGCCCCTCCCAGAATCGTGTCGCTGGAATTGGAGTCCTGGGAGGTGAACGTCTTCTGCCCGATCACCAGGCGCGCGGCCTGTCCCGTAGTAAAATCAGCGGCGCATATCGCGGCCGCACAAAACAAAAATGTAGAGATGCACTTCATGCGCAATGTCGTTGGACCTGAACGTATGGATCTTGAATCCTCAATTATAGCAAGGCTTTCGGCCGCCGCTGTATGATGCCATCGCGTCACACGGGTGTGCCCAATTGGCACGCTCTTCACTGCGAAACCCATGGATAACAAGCACTTTGCCACTTCATGCCAGTTAACACAGCAAGGGGGATGCCAAGTGGCGGGCAGGTGAGCTACAGTGGCATCATGCTGCGTCGTACGTTCCTACAGACCCTGCCTGCCGCGGCTGCGGCCGTGACTGCCGTGGCGGCCGCCGAAGTGCCTGTCAAACTGGGCTTCGACACCTACTCCGTGCGCGCTTTCAAGTGGAAGGGTACCCAACTGCTGGACTACGCGGCCGGGCTCAAGCTGGACACCATCCAGTTTTCCGCGCTGGGCGATTACGGGCCGCTCGAGCCCCAAAACCTCCAAAAGGTGAAGCAGCGCGCTCACCAGCTCGGCATTTCTATCGATAGCGGCATGGGCTGTATCTGCGAATCGGCCAAGGCCTTCAATAAGAACGGCCCGCCGGCGCGCACGCAACTGATCGACGGGCTGAAGGTCTCCCAGGCAGTCGGCTCGCTCTCAATGCGCTGCTACATGGGTTCCAGTGAAGACCGCCTGGGGCCGCTGCCCATCGAAGCGCACATGGAGAACACCATTAAGGTATTCCGCTCGGTTCGTGCGCAGGCCATGGATCTGGGAGTGAAGATCGCGCTGGAGAACCATTCGGGCGACCTGCAGGCGCGGGAAGTCAAGACGATCATCGAAGAATCGGGCAAAGATCTCGTGGCCGCGTGCCTGGATACGGGCAACCCCATCTGGTGTGTGGAAGACCCGTTCGTCACGCTCGAAACCCTGGCGCCGTATGTCATCACTACGCACGTGCGCGATTCGGTGGTTTTCGAGGACCCGCGCGGCGCCGCCGGCCAATGGGTGGCGTTGGGCGACGGCAATCTGGATCTGGTCCGGTTTGTCCTGCAATTCCGCAAACTCTGCCCGCAATCCTCGATGCAACTGGAGATCATCACCGGCCGCCCTCCGCGCATCCTGCCGTATCTGGAGGCAGATTTCTGGAAAGCGTTTCCGAAGATGCCCGCCTGGGAGTTCGCTCGCTTCGTAACGCTGGCCAAGAGCGGTCACCCGTTCATGGGCGCGATGGTGATCGAGGACGTCCCCGGGAAGAAGCCCACCGTAATGGACGAAGCCCTCAAAGAGCAGCAGCGCATCGACCTGGAGCGCAGTTTGGATTTCGCCAAGAAGAAGCTCAACGTGGGCGTGGCGTGGCG
>JANYAH010000238.1 GCA_025361425.1 Candidatus Solibacter sp.
TACCTGAAGCCCAGCCAGAAACTCCGCGTGAAGCAGGCATTGGCCCGTAAACGCAATCGCAAAAAAGCTCGTCGGGAGACTGATTAGAAGAAGGGATAAGGGACCCGCTCGCCATCGGTTTCAGGGATAGACCCAGGCCCGACCGGGGTGCTGGTCTAGAACGGCGAAGATTGCCCGACACTGAGCGCACGGGTTCTCCCACAGCAGCACGGGAACCTGCGCCGGCTTGCGCCGTGACAGGAAACCGCTGTACAGGTACGTGTACCCGCGGAGCCCACACCCGCCCGACACCCCCACGCGATTCCAGCCGGAGTCCTGTGACCATAGCGCTCGCCGCAACAGGCCTTTCGATGCCAGGAAACGAACGCACTGGAGATGGGGGGATGGCGGCTGTAATGCATGCCTCCGTGATCGCCTCGGCATCCCGGGCCGGCACCGTGCTGGCGACGGCCGAGGTGGTGCTGGTGCCGTTGCTGCTCTGGGCGCTGCGGCGCGCCCCTGGGCGCAACGTGGCGGGGGCGCTGCTTCGGATGTGCCTGCTGTTCGCGGTGTTCACGGCGGTGGTGGGATGGGAATCCGTGTGGAGCCGTTTCTGGGTGCCAGAACCACTGGCCGTGCGGCGGGTACTGGCGGTATCCACGCTGCAGATGGCTAGCTCGCACCCTTGGTTCGGCACGGGGCTGGGGACGTGGTCCACGGTTTATCCCCAGTACGCGATCATCGACGTAGGGGCTTTCGCGAACCAGGCGTATAACGACTGGCTGCAATGGACAGCGGAAGGCGGCTTCCCGTTTGGGATCATGCTGGCGAGCCTGTTTGTTTGGTCGCTTCGCCCGGCATTGCGTTCGGTGTGGGGGCTGGGCGTGGTGGCGGTATTTCTGCACGCGATTGTGGACTACCCGTTCAGCCGCCCGGCCCTGGGATGCTGGCCGATCCTCATCCTATCTCTACTGGCTTTTACGGCCGCGGAACGCCGAGATTCCGGATCTGCGCACTGACGGAATGGAGCATCGCATGCGGGGCGGGGCAGGCGTACCGGAGGCGCGGGAGGCGAAGGGCGGGGGGAGTACGATAGACTTCTTGCGGATCACAAGCCCGCTGCGTGCAAAAAGCGCTCGGCAATCTCAGGGTTGGGGGCAACGATGAAGGGCTGCTTGCGGACGTTCCAGATAGGGGGTGTCCGGTCCGCACCCCAGACGGTCATGCCGGCTTCGATGGCAATCACCTGGGGCGGGATCAGATCCAGATCTTCACCGGCGCCCAGGTTTGCATAGACGTGCTGGCCGCCGAATATCGTCATCATTACGTTTCCGCCGGCGCCGCCGACTCCGGTGGTCACGGAAATGATGCCGCTGTCCAGCACGCGCTCTGCCCGCTTCCATTCCTCGGGCGTCATTTTTGTACTGAGCGGCACGCAGGAGACGAAGCGCCTCACTTCCACAAGGGTGGGTTTCCTGACCGGCCGAGGGTCGCCGCGAAGGAAGTTTGCACCGGTGAATTCGGTTCGCTGAACGAAGGCGCCGCGACCCCGAATGGCGTAGGCGAGCCTGCCGAGGCAATTGGCGGATTCGGAAAGCGGGAGGTAGACCTCCGGCTGAAACACGACGCCAACCAGGGGAACTCCGTTCTCGACATAGTGGGCCTGGACCGAATAGGAGACGCCGCCGGCGGCGAAGTGATTGGTGCCATCCAAGGGGTCTGCCCCCACCCAGCGCGGGCTTAGGGGACCGGTGGCGCCGGACTCCTCGAGGCGAAAAGAGATGGTGGGGTCGAGCGCGCCGAACCTGGAGCGGAAAAGCGCGAGGATCGCGGCATCGGAGCGCTGGTCGGCTTGCGTGACCAGCTCCGTGGCGTCTTTGTACTGCCCGGTGAAATTTCCCGAAGCTCTCACGGCGAGCACCTGAACGGCGCCGTTGGTCACTCCCGCGATTAGAATATCCAGGATCTCGTCTAGCATGTCTTGATTATCGCTCCGCCCGAAGGTAGGGTTCAGGCTGGATTGGGCGCTGGATCCACGTCACCTATAGTTACTTCACGCCGGAGGGCAAGGCGACCAGTCACGAGAGCTTCGATGAAGCTTGGGCGAAGGCCGGTGACTGAGTTACTTTTTCTTGGCGGCGGGCTTAGGTGAGGTTTTCAGTAGTTTGTCTAATTCGCCGCGAATACGCTTGTCGGATTGGCCGAAAAAGCCGTCCTTGCCGCTGAAGTCGCCTTGGATGATGCCGCGGGCATCGATGAAGATCATGTAGGGGACCATCAGCATGCCGTCGGCCATGTCGTTCCAGCGAAGGAACTGCTTGACGGCGGCGGCGGTGGTGTAGCCGGCGGCGAAATTCGGTTCGAACGCCTTGAGGAACATCGGGAAGTTGGTGCTTGCTTCCTCTTCAAAGGCGCACTCCACTATTTGCACGTTGCGCGCGGCGTAATCCTTCTGGATGACTTTCAAGGTGCGAGTGAGGGTCTGGCAATGCTCGCACGTGGTTTGAGTAAAGGCCAGAGCGACAATTTTGCCGCGAAACTGGCTGAGTTGGAGCGGAGGGGCGCCGCCGCGCTGCATGGTCAACTCGGGCGAGGGCCTGGGCACGTTGGCGGCGGAGGCCGTGAGCGCAGTCAAAAGGCCGGTCAGAAGGAGAGCTAGAGTACGCATAAGTCTATGCTTGTAGTATTACAGAATACAATCTAATTCAGCAGCTCGGGTGCGCAGCCGAGGTCTTGAATCGCAGTGCGCCGGATGGCGGCGGCCTCCTTGTGCTGCCAGGTGCGGAGATAGGTCGCGGCGACATTGCGCGAGGCCGTACAGATGTCGCCGTGCACCAGAGGGCAATCCAGGTTCAATTCCGACGTGCTGCCCCTAGTGGTAACGGCGCAGCCCGAAGGGTCGATTTCCGAGTACAACGCCACCAGCTTCGAGGCCAGTTGCATCCGGTTGGAATCCACCGCCAAGGCTTCCACCAGCGCCATGGCGGCTCTTCGATTGTCGCCGGCCGCGCGATACGCCGACGCCAGTTCTTCGAGAAGGTCGGGATCGGATTCCAAGGTACGGCCGCGCTCAAACGCTTCCAGCGCGTGCCCCGAGTCTCCCAACTTCTGGTAGGTGCGTCCCAGATTCAGGTAGAGCGCGCTCGGCACGAAGGTGAGTCCGGGCTTGCCGCGCTTCGCGTTCTCCGCGCGGTTGCTTTCATCTTGCGCTTGTTCGATCTTCTCGCTGCGCAACAGGGCGTTTAAGGATTGGCGATACCAGTATTCGGAACCTGTCTGAGCGCGGCCAGCGGGGTTGGGGGAGGCCAGCCT
This sequence comes from Candidatus Solibacter sp., assembly GCA_025361425.1. Classification (GTDB taxonomy): domain Bacteria; phylum Acidobacteriota; class Terriglobia; order Bryobacterales; family Bryobacteraceae; genus Solibacter. The sequence continues at coordinate 3,292 of JANYAH010000238.1, forward strand.
AATTCCGAGGTTGCGGTAAAACACGCCTGCCTGTTGATAAGCGATGCCGACGTTCTGAAGGTCTGGGAGGTTGTCGAGAATAGTCAGCGCGCGGCCGACCTGGCCAATCGACCGGTCCCAATCCTGTTGGTTGATAAAGACCGTGTTGTTGGCCGCCGAAAGGTTGGTCTTGTAGCTGCCGGGGGCGGCTTCCACAGCAACCCGCCAGAATCGTCCCTGGTCCACCCAGTCGGCATTCCGAGCGTAAGTCCGCGCCGCCAATGCAATAAGAATGACACCTACCGCCGCGGGAACGGCGCTGCGGTATTGGGGCCGCCACCGCGCCACACGCTGCGACAGTAAGTGCATACCGTAAACCACTAACACCGCGAATCCCACGGACGGAAGATACAGAAAGCGCTCCGCCATGATACTGCCGATCCGAATGACCAGGTTCGAAGTCGGTGAGAGTGTCGCAAAGAAGAACGCGATGGCAAAGAACACTGGTTTGCGCCGCCGCCAGGCAACGATGGCCCAGGCCGCCCCTCCCAGGCACAGCAGCAGTGAGAGGACGGCCTTCACGTCGTCCCAATTCGTCAACCTCCAGCCGAACAGCGGATTTTCGTTGAAGGAGTAGTCGAACGAGAGTTGGGCCGGCCACACGAGCAACGCCAGGTATCGGCCAATCACCTTGACGGCGGTGATACGCGCGGTCCAGAAATCGGCACCCACCAGCGGGTTATCGCCGAAGGGAAATGCGGTCGTCGCTACCCCGCTGAGCACGTGAGCCCGCACGTACAGGAAGACCAGACAGGGGATACCCGAGGCGAGATAGCTCGGCATGCGCGCCTTCCAGGAGGCAACTCGCCCGAAAGTGAGATCGTAGATCGCGAAGACAGCCACCACGACAACCGTGCTTTCCTTGGAAAAAATTCCCACGGTGACCGCGAGCGCGATGCCGGCAAGCCATACCACTTTGCGTCCGCCCGCGGTGTCGAGGGCCTTGCGGTGGGCATGCAGAGCCGCCAGCACGCCAAACGCACCCAACAGGTCCGCCCGCCCCACAATATTCGTTACCGATTCGGTGAGTACGGGATGGATCCCCCAGATTGCGGCGAGCAGCAAGGCGGCCGGTAACTGTTCGAAAATCAGCAAACCCAACAGACAGACCAGTCCGATGTTCACCGCGTGCAAGATGAAGTTCAGCCAGTGATAGCCGGACGGGTCGGTTCCATTCCCTAGTACGGAATAGTTGAACATGTAGGAGAGCGTGGTCAGCGGGCGATACAGACCGGACATGCCCAACGGCCAGTACTCTTCATTCAGAATGCGCTCGACGTGGGCGGAGGTGGCAGCACGTATACGCGCGTCTTTGAGAATGATCGAGTCGTTATCCAGCAGAAACCCCGCGTTGAACGAATTCGAGTACGCAAGGAATGCGAAACCGATGACAGCGGCGGCCAGTAGAGCCCGCTTCAGCGCGGGTGATTTCACGATTGGTACAGAAACGGCTGTCTCCGGGCGACGGCGATTCTTCGCGAGCTTGCTGCTGGAATTACCGGCGCGATCCGTATCGTGCTTCACTCTTCAAATTTAGCATCGAAGCCGATTTGTCCATCGTAGAGCGTCAAAATGGAGGGAGGAACCGCGGGCCGGCGCTGGCTGCGCGGGCGGCGCGGACCAGAGGTGGGGGACGCCGCGCCCACTCGCTTGAATTTCGCACCGTTATGTGCGGCAATGGAGGTTCAACAAGGAGTCAGCCCATGAAGCGAGGAATTTCCCGCAGTTTATCGTTAAAAGTTTGCCTGGCGTTACTCTCTGCCGGCGCTGCCGCCGCGCAGCCCGGGGCTAAGCCGCTGCCCGCGCCCAAGTCACAGGATGAGAAGATGCAGTGGTTCCGCCAGGCGAAGTTCGGCCTCTTCATCCACTGGGGGCTCTATGCCATCCCCGCCGGAGAATGGAAGGGCCAGCCCATCGCCGGCATCGGCGAATGGATCATGAACCGCGCCAAAATTCCGGTCAAGGAATACGAACAACTCGCCGGCCAGTTCAATCCCGTGAAGTTCAACGCCGAGGAGTGGGTCAAGATGGCCGAGGATGCCGGCATGAAATATATCGTGATTACCAGTAAGCATCACGACGGCTTCGCCATGTATGGCTCGCAGGCCAGCAAGTTCAACATCGTGGACGCCACGCCGTTCAAGCGCGATCCGCTTAAAGAACTCGCCGCCGCCTGCGCGCGCCACAACATCAAGTTCGGCTTCTATTACTCGCAATCTCAGGACTGGCACGAACCCAACGGCGCAGGCAACACGTGGGATTTCGGCGCCGACGACAAGAAGGACTACGACCAGTATCTGCGCGGCAAGGCCGAGCCCCAGGTGAAGGAACTGCTCTCCAACTATGGCCCGGTTGCGCTGATCTGGTTCGATACGGCGCGCATGATGACGGGCGACCGGGCCACGCGCTTTATCGACATCCTGCACTCGATGCAGCCCGCCACCCTGATCGACGGGCGCCTCGGCGCCGCCGGCGATTACCGCTCCACGGGGGACAACGCCATCCCCAACCAGCCCATCCAAGAGGATTGGGAAGTTCCCGCCACGCTCAATAAGACGTGGGGCTTCAAGAAAGACGATACCGATTGGAAGACCACCGCGGATCTGACGTTCAAACTGGTGGACATCGTAAGCAAGGGTGGCAATTATCTGCTGAACGTAGGCCCGACCTCCGAAGGCGTCATCCCGCAAGCCAGCCAGGATAACCTGCGCGGCGTGGGCCGCTGGCTTAAGGTGAACGGCGAATCGATCTACGGCGCCGGACGGACGCCGTTCGGCAGCGAACTTGGCGCGGAGGACGCCACGCGGAAAGACAAGAAGGGCGGACCGGCGTTCAATCAGGCCATCGAGTGGCGCTGCACCACCAAGCCCGGCAAGCTGTTCATTCACCTCTTCAAGTATCCGAACGGTGGGTTCGAACTGTCCAAGGTGGAGGGCAAGGTGAAGAAGGCCTACCTGTTGTCCGATCCCAAGCATTCAGCGTTGAAGATGAAGCAGACCGGCGACAAGGTCAGCGTGACGCTGCCCGCCAAGGCGCCGGACACCGTCGATTCCGTACTGGTGCTGGAAACCGCGAAGTAACCAAGGGGACAGCTTTGCCGCTTCACGCGCACGTTAGTTGCTGAAGGCTGACCGACCATTGCGGTCGACAGCAGCTACACAACGGAATGACGCGCCCTTGATGGTGCCCCGGCGCGGTGTCTCAAACTAAGGGCCCGATTACTGGTGCTATGCTTTTGTAACTATGCACCGTGCACCACTTCTGCTTGCCCTAATCGCCCCTCTGCTGACCGCGCAGACTTTCAACCCCACAAATTATGCGGGCTTGCGTTGGCGCGACATCGGCCCTTTTCGCGGAGGCCGCACGGTGGGCGCCGCCGGCATTGCCGGGCAGCCCAACGTCTTCTACATCGGGGTGAACAACGGCGGCGTCTGGAAGACCGATGACTTCGGGCGCACGTGGAAGCCCATCTTCGACGACCAGCCCACCGGTTCCATCGGCGCCATCTCTCTGGCTCCCTCAGACCCCAACATCATCTACGTGGGTTCTGGCGAAGGCCTCCAGCGCCCCGATCTTTCCACGGGCGACGGCATGTACAAATCCACCGATGGGGGCAAGACCTGGCGCCACCTCGGACTGCGCGACGCCCAGCAGATCCCCGCCATCGTGGTGGATCCGCGCAATCCCAACCGCCTGTTCGTGGCCGTGCTGGGCCACCCCTACGGCCCCAACCCCGAACGGGGCGTTTTCCGCTCCACCGATGGCGGCCAGACCTGGCGGAAGGTGCTGTACAAGGACGAGCGCACGGGCGCCACCGACCTCGCCTTCGACCCGGGCAATCCCGATACCGTCTACGCCGTCCTGTGGCAGGCGCAACAGGGTCCGTGGGAGAACGGGGCTTTCTCCGGTCCCAACAGCGGTCTGTTCAAATCCACCGATGGCGGCACTACCTGGAACCCCCTGACCGGCGGACTTCCCACGTTCGCGCAGGGTGGGCTGGGACGCATCGGCATCGCCATCGCACCGAACGACCCTACGCGCATGTACGCCCTCGTGGAAGCCAGCGGCGAAGCGGGCGGCGTCTACCGTTCCGACGATGCCGGCGCGTACTGGAAACGCATCAACGGAGAACAGCGCGTCTACGGCCGAGGCAGCGATTTCGCCTGCGTCCGCGTCGACCCCAAAAACAAGGACGTCGTGTACGTCGCCAACACTTCCACGTACCGCTCCGACGACGCCGGCCAGAGTTTCACCGCGATCAAGGGCGCGCCCGGCGGCGACGATTACCACACCATCTGGATCAATCCGCTGAACCCCGACATCATGCTTCTGGCGGCGGATCAGGGCGCCACCATCAGCGTCAACCACGGCAGAACCTGGAGCAGTTGGTACAACCAGCCCACCGCGCAGTTCTATCACGTCAACACCGATAACCAGACGCCCTATTGGGTCTACGGCGGACAGCAGGAGAGCGGCTCCGCCGGCGTCGCGAGCCGCGGTAACGATGGGCAGATCACGTTTCGCGAATGGCACCCCGTGGGCGCCGACGAATACGGCTACGTCGCGCCAGACCCGCTCAATCCGAATATCGTCTACGGCAGCAAGGGCACGAAATTCAACCGCGTCACCGGCGAGGTCGAGGACGTGAAACCGCGCGGCAACTATCGCTACGTGCGCACGGCGCCGCTGCTCTTCAGCTACGTCGATCCGCACGTGCTTTATCTGGGCGCGCAGGTGGTGCTCAAGACCGCGGATGGAGGCAGGAATTGGGAAGCCATCAGCCCAGATCTTACCCGCGAGACTTACCAAATCCCCGCCAGCGTTGCTTCCTATGGCGATGCCGCCAAACAGCAGGCCAGCCGCCGGGGCGTGGTCTACGCAATCGGCCCCTCGCGCCTCAACGTCAACGTCCTGTGGGCCGGCACCGACGATGGCCTGATCCATGTGACGCGCGATAGCGGCAAGAACTGGAAGAACGTCACACCGCCGGCCATGACCGCCTGGAGCAAGGTGGCGCAGCTCGACGCCTCGCGCTTCGATGACGAGACCGTCTATGCCGCCGTCAATCGCCTGCGCCTCGACGACCTGAAGCCGCACATCTATCGCACGCACGATGGCGGCGCGACCTGGAAGGAGACGGTCCGCGGTCTGCCCGAGGGCCCGGTCAACGCGGTCCGCGAAGACGCGGTGCGCAAGGGCCTGCTCTTCGCCGCCACCGAGCTTGCCGTCTTCGTCAGCTTCAACGATGGCGAGGATTGGCAGCCGCTGCGTCTCAACATGCCGGCCACGTCGATCCGCGATCTGGTGGTGCACGGTGAGGACATCGTGGTGGGCACGCACGGCCGCGGATTCTGGATTCTCGACGATATCGCCCCGCTGCGTCAGTTGACCGCCGAGGCCGCCGCCGCGCCCGCCCACTTCTTCGCGCCCAGCCCGGCCTATCGCTATCCACGCAATACCAACACCGATACGCCACTGCCGCCCGAAGAGCCCGCGGGACAGAATCCGCCCGATGGCGCTATCCTCTACTACAACCTGAAATCCGCCCCATCCGCGCCGATCGCGCTGGAGATCCTCGACACTACCGCCAAGCTGGTGCGCCGTTTCTCCAGCGAGGAAAAGCCGCAGCCCTCCGACGCGGCGATCAACGTGCCGGCGTACTGGATCCGCGCTTTCCAGCCGCTCTCCACCGCGCCCGGCATGCACCGTTTCATCTGGGACCTCCATGCAGCCCCGGTGGGCGCCGGACGCCGTCGCGGCGGTGAGTACCCCATCTCGGCGATCTATCAGGACACGCCCGGCGCGCAAGGCGAGTGGATGCCCCCCGCCGAATACACCGTGAAGCTGACCGTCGACGGCCGCACCTACACACAAATGCTGACGGTAAAACCCGACCCGAGAAGGTAAGAATCAGCTTACACCCATGAGTAAGCCTTGCCGCGAAGCAGTGGAATCTCCATTGGCTCGGCGTTTTCCTCCGTGCCCCCGCGCCGCCGCGTCAGTCAGAATCCCTCGAACTCCAAGCGCTTTCGAAACGGGGTGACGAGGATGGCCTTGCACGCCGCCGATTGATACAATCCAGGGCATGTCGAGACTGCCCCTGTTCGCCACATCTTTGATACTGACTCCTCTTCTGCTGGCGCAAGTGCCTGCCGCCCCCGCCGGCCGTGGCGGTCGCGGCAATGCGCCGCCCGCTATCAACTCCTGCGAAGTCCGCCCCGATCGCACCATGACGTTTCGCCTGCGCGCGCCGGAAGCTACCGACGTTAAGGTCTCCGGAGATTTCGTGCAAGGCGCGCAGGATATGAAGAAGGGAGACGACGGCGTCTGGAGCGTTACGAGCGCTGCGCTCAACCCAGCGATCTATAACTATAACTTCCGGGTAAATGGCGTCAGCGTGCTCGACCCCGTCAACCCCGCCATCAAACTGGGCGAGCGCACCTCCGAATCCATGTGCCAGGTGCCGGGCGATAAACCCGCGCTCTACGACATGCAGAATGTCCCTCACGGGAGTGTTCACGTCAACTGGTATGAATCCAAGACCCTGAACGTGTGGCGCCGCATTGATGTCTATACTCCGCCGGGTTACGAAACCGCCAAGGGAACTTACCCGGTCATGTATCTGCTCCACGGCTCCGGAGATACCGAAAACGGCTGGGTCTCCGTCGGGCGCGCCAATTTCATTTTGGACAACCTGATCGCGGCAGGTAAGGCCAAGCCCATGATCGTCGTCATGCCCTATGGCCGGGCCCGTCAGGACGTCTATCTCGGCCCGGCGCCCGCGCCGGCGCAACCAGCCGACCCCAAGGCCTTCGAAAACGACCTGCTAAAGGACGTCATGCCGTTCGCCGAGAAACTCTACCGCATCTCCGCCAAGCCCACCGATCGCGCCATCGCCGGACTCTCCATGGGCGGCGGACAAGCGCTCAGTGTGGGTCTGAACCATCTGGACATCTTCCACACCGTGGGGGCTTTCAGCGCCGGCGGTGGCGTGCGCCCGGAGGGAATGGAAGCGCACTACAAGGATTTGCTGGCCGACCCGGCTGCCACTAATAAGAAATTGAAGCTCTTCTACATCGCCTGCGGTAAAACCGATAGCCTCTTCGCGGGCTCTCAGGCGCTCCACGAGACGCTAACCAAACATGAGATCAAGCACACGTTCGTCCCCTCCGAAGAGGGCCACGTCTGGCGCAACTGGCGCAACTACCTCGCCGATTTCGTGCCGCAGCTCTTCCGATGACGCGCCCAGCCGGCACTTTGCAACGCCTTTGTAACCACTGTCCGGTGTACTGATCCTTCACATAGAAACTTTGAATTGGACTGATGTGGAATCCGGATCTTACACTCTAAGTAGTGGAAAGGGTGAACCCGTGCCGGTAAGGGAAAGCAAGAGCCAAGTCGAGTTGTTGCACGAAATCAGCAACATTGTCAGTTCGAATCTCTCTCTGGAGAAAATGCTCCAGGAATTGGTTGGTCTGGCGGTCGAAGTAACTGACTGTGACGCTTGTCTAGTGTATCTGGTGGACAGAAGCTGCAAAGAGATCGTACTGCGGGCCTCCCAGTTGCCCCATAGCAAGGAGATTGGCCACATCAAACTGAAGATTGGCGAAGGCATTACGGGATGGGTGGCTCAGAATAAGAGCGTGGTCGCTCTTGGCGCCAACGCCGCCGCCGATTCGCGTTTCAAGAGTTTCCAGACGTTGCAGGAAGACACGTATCAGGCCTTCCTCTCGGTACCGCTGATCAGCGCGGGCGAGTTAATCGGCGTCATCAACATCCACCATAAAGCTGAGCATGCGCACACGCTGGATGAGATCGCCTTGGTCAGCTTCCTCGGCGAACAGATGGGGGGCGCCATTACCAAGAGCAAACTGGCCGAACGCTCGGAGCGCGCCACCCGCCGCATGGAGGCGCTCGCCGGGCTCGCCGGCCAACTCAACGAAACGAACTACCTGGACCGCATTCTGCAAACCATCGCGGAAATGGTGGCCGATAAGCTGGATTCGCCGGTCTGCTCCATCATGCTGGTGGATGAAGAGCGTAAGGAACTGGTGATCAGCGCCGCGCGCTGCTCCTCGGAGGATTACCTCCACCGCGGGCCGCTCAAGATTGAGGATTCGCTGATCGGCCGCGTGGTGCGCGAAGGCGAGGCGATCATGATTTCCAACGTGCTCGAAGAGAAACAGTACCGCTACCCCGAACTGGCGCGCAAGACCGGCCTCTCCTCGCTACTCTCCGTACCCATGTTCACGCGCGAGACCGTGATGGGCACGATCAACATCTATACGCGCGAGCCGCACCAGTTCGCCGCTGACGAAATAGATTTCGTCAAAGTGGCGGCCGGGCAGGCCGCCATCGCGATTGAGAACGCTCGGCTCATGTCGGAAACCCTGGAAGCCAAACGCGCGCTCGAAATCCGCAAGGTGGTGGAACGCGCCAAGGGCATCATGCAGCACAAGTTGGGCATCACCGAAGAAGAGGCCTACCTGAAGTTGCGCAACGAAAGCCGCCGTATGCGACGGCCCATGCGCGATCTGGCCGAGGCCGTGATTCTCTCCGACGAGTTAGAGAAGCAGCGCCCGGTCAAGCCTATCGGCTAAGCAGTTCTGCTTGGTTTTAGGAATTGCCCTCGGTAGGACTGCCGTGCTCGCGCTCGATGCGGGCGAGCTTTTTGTACAACGTCCTGCGCTGGATTCCAAGGATCTCCGCGGCCTTGGTTTTGTTGCCGCCAGTCTCCTGAAGGACGCGAAGAATCTGGCGCCGTTCCATTTCGTTCAGTTCCTCAGTGGGCTCTTCTTCCTCCGCTTCCTGCGTCTGCTGTAGGAGGAATGGCCGGAGTGCCTCCTCTGAAATGGGCCCCGGCACGCTGAGCGCCACCATCCGCTGGATGGTGCCTTTGAGCTGGCGGACGTTGCCCGGCCAGGCGCAATCATTCAGCATGCGTTCCGCGCCGGGTTCCAGCCAAACACGCCTTTGCGCGGCCGCGGTGGCTTCATTGAAGAAACGTTTCACGAGGAACGGGATGTCCGAGCGGCGTTCCCGGAGCGGCGGGATGTCGATGCGGAGCACATTCAGCCTATAGAACAGATCCTCCCGAAACGTGCGATCGCGAACCATGGTTTCGAGAGAGCGATTGGTGGCGGCGATGATCCGAATGTCGGCCTTCCGGGGCACACCGGAGCCCAGCGGACGGTATTCCTTTTCCTGTAAGAGGCGCAGTAGTTTGGGCTGGGCTTCGAGCGGGATCTCGCCAATCTCATCAAAGAATACGGTCCCGCCGCGCGCGCTCTCGATTACCCCGGGGCGGTCGCGGTCGGCGCCGGTGAAGGCTCCTCGTGTGGAGCCAAAAATCTCAGACTCCCAAAGACTCGCCGCCACGGCGCCGGCATCCACCGGCAGGAACGGCCCCTTTGCGCGTGCGCTGTGGTCGTGGATCGCACGAGCGACAAGCTCTTTACCGACTCCGGTTTCTCCAGCGATGAGAACAATATCCTCCGACCGTGCCGATCGCGCGATCTTCTTGTACACCTCCACCATCGCCGGCGAGAAACCCACAATGTTGCCAAACGCTTCCGGCTCGTCGTCCTGCTCTGGGGGCGTTTCGGGTTTGGCCAGATAGGCTTCCGCGCGCTCAATCACAGCCAACAGGGTCCGCATCTCGAACGGCTTTGCGACGTAATCGAATGCTCCATGGATCTCCGCTTCCACGGTGGTGCGCACTGAGCCGCGAGCCGTCATCAGGATCACCGCGGGATTTCCGCCGGCCTGTTTCGCCTGCTCCAACACATCTAATCCGGTCACCCGATCGATGTAGATGTCGGTGACGATGATGGAGAATCGCCCCTCGTGAACAGCTTGCAGTGCATCCTCGCCATCATTGACGGCGGTAACATCATAACCTCTGGCTCGCAGAAAAGCGGCGATGTTCGTGGTGATGGACTCCTCATCGTCAATTACTAGAATCGCTGGTTTTTCCATTAGCTTTTGGCGGGCAGGACGATGGTGAAACGCGAGCCGCCGCCTTCGCCGCTGTCGACCTCGATTTGACCGTCATGCTGCGACACAATCTCCTTCACGAGTGCGAGTCCAATTCCGGTACCTTCCTCTTTTGCGGGCTGGTCACGCCCTATTCGATAGAATCGCTCAAAGATCTTCCGCTGTTCGCCAGGCGCGATTCCAGATCCTTGATCCACAACCGAAATTCGAACATGATCGCCCTGCTCCGTGGCACTAAGAGATACCGTTGTCCGCTTCGGACTGTACTTGATGGCGTTCGTCAGCAGGTTATAGATGGCGAACGACAATAAGTCAGGGTCGGCAGAGACGCTGATGGGAGGGAGGGCGGAATCGATGCGAATCTGCTTGCGCGCCGCGTAGAGCCGCGCGCGGTCCAGCACATCCGCGCACAGCCCCGGTAGATCGACAGAGCGCTTCTGGATGTCAAGGGAGCCGGAGGCCATCCGCTCCACGTCCAGAAAGGCGTGAAGAATATCGGTGAGACGCTTCGATTCCTTGTGAATCATGCCGGCGATCAGGTTGCGCTGATCCTGAGGCACGAGTTGGTCGGAGATGATTTCGCTGGATCCCTGGATGGCGGTGAGCGGGGTCTTGATCTCATGGGCGATAGCCTGCACGCGGAACGCATATTCACGGCGTTTGCGCTCCGAGGAACGCAGGTTCAGCCAGATGGCGGCATACTCGCCCACGCCCACGATACCGCTGGCCGCCAGAAAGACCGTCAGAAACGATGCCGTGGGCCACACGCTGCCGTAGCGAAGTGCGATGGCGGAAAACGCGGGAATAGCGAATGCTATGCCTGCCAAGGCAGCAAACAGAGGCATTCCACGCAAGGCACCTATGCCAACAATGCAGGCCACGGCGACCAAAATGCCACCAGCTATCTCCGCGGCCGGGCTCAGGGACGTCAGGAAGTCCTGATCGAGGATGGTCCGGAGCACGTTGGCGTGAATCTCGACGCCACTCATGCCAATGCCCGACGACACGGGAGTAAACAGCCGGTCCCCGCCGCCCTGCGCGGTGACGCCCAACAGGACGATTTTGTCGTTGAAGTCGTCGGGGCGCACAGTTTGGCTCAGCACGGACGCCAAGGAAATGCGCCGGAACACGCCTTCCGGCCCCGCATAGTTAATCCGCATCATTCTTCCGGTTGCTTCTAGGGCCGGAATACGGATGGCTCCCAATTGAACGGCATCCTGCTGCTCAAGCGGCGCTCCCGTATTCTGGGCTGCCCGGGCCGCTTGCAGACCGAGAGCCCACATTCTTTTTCCACCGGCTGCCTTGGTCAACAGGACGGTTCGGACATTTCCATCGGCATCGGGTTCGGCGTGAACATGGCCGAGCAGGTGCGAATCGGCCAGCACCGATAGAGGCAGAATCCAGCGGGGTTCCTGGGTACGGTCACTCTCGATTGCGGCCCCCAGAACGGTTCGGGGGATCATGGATAGCGCGGTGGAGAGTGCCAGGTCGTCCTCGGAGCGGCCAGCCTCGGCGAGTAGCATATCGAGAACGAGCGTTCGAGGGCGGAATTCAGAGATGCGCCGGATGGCGTTGGCTAGCACTGACCGGCGAATGGGAAGCGGTCCGTACTGGCTGAGCGTCGAGTCATCGATGGCGACGAGAACGATTCGAGGGACTGAGGGCGAGTGAACCGGCCCGCGCATCCGAAAGAGAATATCTCCCGCGCTAGCGTTAATTTGCTGAACCATGCCATTCCACATCAACAAAGGAAGAGTCACGGCGACGGCGGCCAGGTAGAACAAGCGAATCGCCAGCGGCGGGACGGTGGAATCCGAATTGCGTCGTTTCATCGCTACCGTGCTCTCCCGATCGCCACATCTACTCCGCCGTGGCTCGATGTGCGATCCAGCGTT
>JANYAH010000019.1 GCA_025361425.1 Candidatus Solibacter sp.
CGTTTGGTATCTCATACTTTATTCCTTTCGTTGTGTTGTTCGTGTTTGTTTGAGCTGATAGCGTCCACCTGACAGCGTGTTTTGTGATACATCGGATTCACCGCGATCCGAACATCTGACAGTAAGACCTATCCGTCTTGATCACCGTTTCGTGGCAAACGATACTTTTTCAAAATGCCGTGCCATCACAGCACCCAACGCGCCACGAGCGCTGGACCAATTTACGGGATGGAAAATCAGTTGCACGCGGAGCACCAAGCTCTTCTTGTTGGGAATAGCACTTATTGCAGCTAGTCCACAGGATGTGGAGCCCCGGATGAGATGGACCGGCTTCTCGCGACGAAGCAGCGGCCCGCCGGAATAGCCTTTGACCATTGACCTTCGCAGACATACCAGGCACGCCTTCCCTATCCAAAAGCCTCTTCCCAGACGGCCACTTGGTTGCAACGGGAAATGACGGGAAGTCTCGCTACCGTACCTGGGAACTTGACGGGGATAGTGAGATGGAACATAGGAGAGATGGTAATGAACAACACAATGGCTATGAAAGATCTTGTGTGCGGCATGGATGTAGAAGCGGCTACCGCGGCTGGGCGCACCGAATACAAAGGGCAGACCTATTACTTCTGCGGCCCCAAGTGCAAAGAGAAATTCGACCTTAATCCCGAGCACTACTTGAGCAAGTCGGCTGGAACTCCGAAGAGCGGCCATGGCTGCTGCTAAATCGAGTTAGCTGGCAGGCGCAGGCTTTTCGGTCTGCGCTTCCAGCATCAGTCGGCTCACGAATCTGTGACTCGAGAAGTGGCAGCTGACACACGGACCTCACTGCGCTCATCACAGGAGCGTTTCCGGTCGCTATCGAGACCATTTCCGAAACGGTCCTGCAAAGAGGCAACAATGGGAGATCAGATTCACGAATCTGAGGGAGAGCATTATGAGCAAGCAAACCCGCGTGAGCCATCCGATCTATAACCTTCTACCCACCGAAATCGAGGGGTTCGACGATCTGGCGGAACTCGCCTTGGATATGCACTGGTCCTGGAACCATGCGACCGATGATGTGTGGCGGCAGCTTGATCCCAAACTGTGGGAGATCACCCATAACCCCTGGGTCGTCTTGCAAACGGTCTCGCGGGACCAGATCGAACGCGTGCTGGGCGATCCGGTTTTCCGGAAAGACGTAGATGACCTGGTACAAGCCAGCCGGCAGGCGGCGTCGGCGCCCGCGTGGTTTCAGCAGAATCATGCGCAGTCTCCCCTGAGCTGCGTCGCGTATTTCAGCATGGAATTTATGTTGAGCGAAGCTCTGCCCATCTACTCGGGCGGGCTTGGTAATGTGGCCGGCGATCAGCTGAAGGCCGCCAGCGATCTGGGTGTGCCGGTAGTGGGAGTGGGACTGCTCTATCAGCAGGGCTATTTTCGCCAGGTGATCGACAACAATGGAGAGCAACAGGCCCTCTTCCCGTACAACGATCCCGGACAGTTGCCGATCGTGCCGTTGCGCCAGCCAAACGGAGAGTGGTTGCGTTTGGAGGTCGCGCTGCCTGGATATTCGGTCTGGCTGCGCGCCTGGCAGGTCCAGGTCGGACGGGTGAAGCTTTACCTCCTGGACAGCAATGACGCGGCGAACTTCCCCGTTCATCGGGGGATTACCAGCGAACTCTACGGAGGCGGGCCGGAGTTGCGCCTCAAGCAAGAAATGCTCCTCGGGATCGGCGGATGGCGGCTGCTGCGCGCGCTCGGCGTGCAACCGGAGGTCTGTCACCTGAATGAAGGGCACGCGGCGTTCGCCGTTCTGGAACGCGCCCGCAACTTCATGGAAGAGACAGGGCAGCCCTTCGAAGTCGCTCTGGCGGTGACACGAGCGGGGAATCTCTTCACCACCCACACGGCGGTGTCCGCCGGATTCGACCGTTTTGCTCCCGGCCTCATCAAGCAATACCTCGGAGGGTATGCCGAAAAGAAGCTCGGCATTGCACTGGACGATCTGCTGGCTCTTGGCCGTCAGAACCCGGCCGACTCGGCGGAGCCCTTTAACATGGCGTATCTGGCGATCCGCGGGAGCGGGGCGGCGAATGGGGTGAGCCGCTTGCACGGGAAGGTGAGCCGGCACCTCTTTCTGCCGCTGTTCCCGAGCTGGCCGGAGGACGAAATCCCGATCGGACACGTGACCAACGGAGTCCACATGCCCACTTGGGACTCAGCCCCGGCGGACGACCTTTGGACGGAAAGCTGCGGAAAGGACCGCTGGCTGGGGACGACGGAGACCCTGGAACAGGACATTCGCAAGGTGTCCGACGCCGCGCTATGGCAATTTCGGACCGCCGCCGGCAAGTCTCTTGTGGAGTACGCGCGCGAACGATTGTCCCTGGACAAAGCCGCGGCAGGCGCTCCGCCCGAGGACATTGAAGCCGCGAAGCATCTGTTCGATCCCAACGCCCTCACACTGGGCTTTGCACGCCGCTTCGCGACCTACAAAAGACCGAACCTGCTACTGCATGACCCGCCGCGACTGCTTCGCCTGTTGACCAATGCCAAGCGCCCGGTACAACTGATCATCGCCGGCAAGGCGCACCCCGCGGACCAGGCTGGACAGGGCCTGATTCGGGAATGGCTGCATTTCATCCAACAGCCCGAGGCCCGCCCGCACGCGATTTTTCTAAGCGACTACGACATGCTCTTGAGCGAGCACCTGGTGCAAGGGGTAGACGTCTGGATCAACACGCCACGGCGGCCATGGGAAGCGAGCGGAACCAGCGGCATGAAGGTGCTGGTCAATGGAGGTATCAACCTATCGGAGTTGGATGGCTGGTGGGCGGAGGCCTACACGCCAGAAGTTGGGTGGGCGTTAGGGGACGGCCAGGAACATGATGACGACCAGGGCTGGGATGCGGTCGAAGCCGAAGCGCTCTACGACCTGCTGGAACGGGAAGTGGTTCCCGAGTTTTATGCGCGCAACGGGCAGGGCATCCCTACGGCTTGGGTGGCGCGGATGCGGAACAGCATGGCTAGCTTGACGCCACGCTTTTCCGCGGACCGCACGGTGCGCGAATACACGGAACAACACTACCTACCGGCTGCGGCAACCTACCGTGAGCGTACTGCCGATAAAGGTGCGGCGGGAAGGCAAATGGTCGATTGGCAGAACGCCATGGCAAAGGAGTGGCCCTCGCTGCGCTTCGGTGAAATGAAAGTCGAGACGAACGGGGGGCAGCACGTGTTTGAGGTACAGGTGTATCTTAACGATCTGGACCCGAATGCGGCGTGCGTGGAGCTTTATGCCGACGGCGTCAACGGCGACGGTCCAGTGCGGCAGGAGATGGAGCGCGTTGGCCAATTCGCAGGCGCGGCTGGAGGCTACCCTTATCGCGGGCGGGTGCCCGCGGCACGTGCGGCCACCGACTATACGGCGCGAGTGATACCGCACGCAGCCGGCGTCGCTGTTCCCCTGGAAGCCGCTCGAATCCTGTGGCAGCGGTAATTCACTTCGAATGGGGGGTTGGTGTGGAAAGTCAAGGCCATGAACTTGGCATGATCGGCTTGGGCGTGATGGGGCGCAATATGTTACTGAACATGGCTGACCATGGCTTCCGGGTGGCGGGCTATGACAAGGACCCCGCCAAGGTTGAAGCGCTGCAGAAAGAATCGATGGGAAACGCTATCCATAGCGTGGCCGACATCAGGAATTTCATCGGGCTGCTCCGCCGGCCGCGCGCGGTCATGATGCTGGTGCCCGCCGGCTCGCCTGTGGATTCGGTGATCGGCGACCTGTTACCGCTCCTGGAAAAGGGCGATCTCATCATCGACGCCGGCAACTCCTACTTCAAGGATACGAACCTGCGGGGCCGTAGTCTGACCGGGAAGGGTATTCAATTCCTCGGCGTGGGCGTTTCAGGTGGGGAGGAGGGCGCGCGGCACGGCCCGAGCATCATGCCCGGGGGACCGAAAGAGGCGTACGAGCAGGTCCGCGAGCTGCTCGAGGCCATCGCCGCCAAGGTCAACGGAGACGCGTGCGTCGCTTACCTCGGCCCCGAATCGGCTGGCCATTTCGTCAAGATTGTCCACAACGGGATCGAGTACGCGCTGATGCAGCTTCTGGCCGAGACCTACGACCTGATGAGGCGCGGCCTCGGCTTGAACAACGACGAACTGCGGGATGTATACGGCGCGTGGAATCAAGGGAAGCTGAACGGCTACCTTGTCGAGATCACTAGCCGGATCTTCGGCAAGATGGACGAAAGTACGGGGAAAGGGTTGATCGACGAAATCCGCGATGTGGCCGAACAGAAAGGCACCGGCATGTGGACCTCGCAAAGCGCGATGGAACTGCAGGTGCCGATCCCGACCATCGACCTTGCGGTGGCGATGCGGGATTTGTCGGTGTTTGAAAAGCAGCGCGAAACAGCGAGCCAGATCTTCAATCGGCCCATCCCGCCGTTTGGCGGCGATCGCCACGTCTTTCTCGAGCAACTGGGCCACGCGCTCTATGCGGCGACGATCATCGTCTACGCACAGGGCATGGCAGTTCTGGCGGCAGCGTCGGACAAGTATGAGTATCACCTCGATCTTGAGGCCGTGGCGCGAATCTGGCGGGGCGGATGCATCATTCGTGCGGCATTGCTGGAGGACATTCGGCTGGCCTATCGCGGCCAGCCCGGCATGCCGAATCTGCTCTTGGCTCCGCAAATGTCGAATAAGTTGATGGCCAACCAGGAAGACTTGCGCCGCGTCGCCTGCGCGGCAATGGAGCTGGGTTTGCCCACCCCCTGTTTCATGACGGCGCTGGGCTACTTTGACGGCTACCGCAGTGCCTGGCTGCCGGCCAACCTGATCCAGGCCCAGCGCGACTATTTCGGCGCGCACAGCTACGAGCGGACCGACGCCAAAGGCACATTTCACACGGAGTGGACGAAGGACGCGTGATGGGGGCGGCGTGTATTATGGACCATCCTACTCCGCTTTTTCCCGATTTGAGGCACCCCACTCGAGCGCTGGATCATTTGAGCCAAACTTCAAGCCTCTTGCCGACGCTAGCCTCACCTTCCCAACGCCGCCGGTCTGGCACCCCAGTTGCCTTTTAAACGGTCCTGTGAGATTCAGTGCTCTTCTATTAATAACGGGCTTCGCTTCGTTTATGGCGGTTGGAGCCGAACAAGACCCTTTCGCGGTTTACCACGGGGCCATCGAGCAACGACTGGTAGCCATGTCCGAAGTAGGCAGCGCGTCTCCGCGAAAGGCTCTCGAAATACCCGCGCCACCGAAGTCGACAGTCGCTCCGGCAATCACCATCGCCGATTTTGCAGCCAAGTTTTGGGGTGGACGAGATGCCGATGTGTCAGCCGCGATGTCGAGGCTGCAGCGGTACCGCCCAACAGTGGAGCACATACTTGAACAGGAAGGCATTCCGAAGAGCCTGGTCGCAGTGATACTGGTAGAGAGCGGCGCCCAACTTCTGGCCGTTTCTCCGAAACAAGCGCGGGGCCTCTGGCAGTTTATCCCCGCCACGGCGCGACAATACGGCCTGACCGTCACTTCAGCCAAGGACGAACGGGTTCACGTCGAACAATCCACAAGGGCCGCCGCGCGCTACCTTCGCGATTTGTACAACAAGTTCGGAGATTGGCCACTCGCGCTGGCCGCGTACAATGCCGGTGCGGAGGCCGTGCAGCGGGCGCTGCAACGCGGACATGCTACAACCTTCTCACAAATCAGCGCAGCTCAATTGCTGCCTGAGGAAACGCGCAATTACGTGCCGGCGGTTCTCTTTGCCATCGAACTGCT
This sequence comes from Candidatus Solibacter sp., assembly GCA_025361425.1. Taxonomy (GTDB): domain Bacteria; phylum Acidobacteriota; class Terriglobia; order Bryobacterales; family Bryobacteraceae; genus Solibacter. Next base: position 5,782 of record JANYAH010000019.1, read on the forward strand.
GGGAACGGAGCGCCTGGTTGAGCCGCAACTTGCGATAGAGGCGCAGAGCACCAGGATTCTCTATGCCCCAGCGGCTGCAACCAACTGAGGCATCGGTTGAGAAAGCTGTATGCATTCAGACTCTGGGGATGGTGGGACTTTCCGCACCACTGGTCAAAAGCAGCGTTACTTCACTTAGCTGGACCGCACGGTTCATGACATGCGGGCCAATGCGGATGAGTTTTGGCGCGAGAGTCTGATGGAGCACATATTCCGCGTGAATGGTGACGGCGATAACATTCGAAAGAATGAGCCGGGCACTATAATTGGCGGGTGATTGCTGCGCGAGTGTCGCCTGGTTATGACATCGGCATTCTCACAGTAAGTATCGGTAGTCACGTTTCTTTATCAGAACGAGGAACATAATATGAAAGCTTTGGTCTATCACGGTACAAAATCGGTCAGCGTTGACAAGGTTCCAGACGCTAAGATCGAGAAACCCACGGACGTCGTAGTAAAGATCACGACGACAAACCTTTGCGGCTCGGACCTCCACATGTACGAAGGGCGCACAAACGTCAAGAAAGGAACAGTGCTCGGCCACGAGAATCTGGGCCGGGTTGAAGAAGTAGGGATAGCTGTAGATACGGTGAAGGTGGGCGAGTACGTTTGCCTTCCGTTCAACATTGGATGCGGATTCTGCGCGAATTGCGAGCGAGGACTGACCGGTTTCTGTCTGACTTGCGCGGAGCCGGGTTCGGCGGGCGCGGCGTACGGCTTCGCTGGTATGGGCCCCTACAGCGGTGGCCAGGCGGAATATCTTCGCGTGCCCTATGCCGACTTCAACTGCCTGCGGCTTCCAGATGATGTCAAAGAGAAAGAGAACGACTATGTCATGCTGTCGGACATCTTTCCTACCGGTTGGCATGCCACTGAGTTGGCGGGCCTCAAGCCCGGCGACTCAGTGGTAATTTATGGCGCGGGACCAGTAGGCCTGATGGCTGGGATTTCCGCCAACATTCGCGGCGCGAGCAAAGTCATGATCGTGGACCAACATCGCGACCGGCTTAAATTGGCTACGGAACTCGGCGCAATTGCGATCGACGACTCCAAAGGCGATGCGGTCCAAAAGGTGCTAGAACTGACCGACGGATTGGGTGCGGATTGCGGATGTGAAGCGGTCGGCTACCAGTGCCACGATCACCACGGCCATGAAGTTCCGAACGTCACGATGAATAACCTGGTGAACTCAGTCAAAGCAACCGGTGGAATCGGTGTGGTCGGTGTGTTCCTGCCGAAAGATCCAGGGGCCGCTAACGATATGGCGAAGGAAGGCCAGATTGCGTTCGACTTCGGTACTTTCTGGGTCAAGGGTCAGAAAATCGGAACTGGTCAAGCGAATGTCAAGGCTTACAACCGCAAGCTAAGAGACCTAATCACCGCCGGCAAAGCAAAGCCGTCGATGATTATCTCGCATGAACTGTCATTGGAGCAGGCGCCTGAAGCTTACAAGAACTTCGACGACCGCAAGAATGGCTGGACAAAAGTCATTTTTAAACCGGCAGCGTAGGACGGCAGAAGAACAAAAGGAGAATGAGCAGATATCGATCTGTGCCCCTCGCTGTTTCCGCGGGCCAAGTTCCGCGGGGATAGAGCGCCGTCACAATGCACACGTGTTCGGGTGAGGTTCCAGCCGAACAGGGTTGCCACGATTCGATATCTGCTTCGCGGAACCGCCTAAACCTAAACCAGCGGCCGCCTTCCAACCGCTAAATACCATCGCGCAAAGGTCTCGCGCACGGCATCTCCGCGGACCACCAACTGATTGCCCAACTTCTCAAACGCGATTAGGATCAGCTTGCAATCTTTCTCCGCACTGGGCGTCTCTCCAGCGCTGAACCGTTCCATCGGCTGGTTGCAATATCCACAGAGATGTTGGCCTGCTTGTTGATAATGGCCGGAGCGATAGCAGCGACGGCAGGAAGCAAAGGCAACAGTGACGCCCGCGCTGAGGCTGCGCTCGACGAAGAACTCAACCTGATTCGGAGGCGTAGCGGCATACGCGAACAGGTGGACCTTGGCCAGCTCAAGGTCCGACAGATTCAGTGTCAGGTCTTCGCCTGCCAGTAGAGCCTTGGGGCGTGCTGGCGTTGGGAACACCATTTGCACGCCGACCATGCCTATAGCAATGAGGACTCCAAATACGACCCAGACCGGCCACAACTCTCGCCAACCCAGTTGCAACGTCCGCTTGCGCCCGCTCATGTTCGCTCCTGGCTTCGAGGAAACGTATTGCATCTGGCTTTCCACTCGCATCGCTTCGCAGCGTTGAACCCCTGCTGTGACTTGCAGGCGATACAGCAACCGATCCAGGGATGGGCTGCCTCAAATGCGGCAAAATGCGGGAGGATCGCGTGGCACATTGGCGCATCTCCGGCAGATGATATCGGCGGGGCAATATCCGATAATGGGCAGAACGGTGCAAAATCAGCCAACCAACTGATTCTTCGCTGGTTAAGCTCCTGCCAGGTAGTCTGGCACGTGACTTGCGTTATGCCTACTCGAAACCACGAAACGAGGACGAATTGAGACTCCGAGCGATCCTGATCCTGGCAATCATCGCCCTGTCCGCCATCTCCGCCGAGGCGCAGACACCCGAATTGCGCGTTAGCCTCAGGGAGTTGACCGGCGAGGCCATCAACCGCAATCCGGATATTGCGGCGGCACAGAAGAAATATGAAGCGGCACGACAGCGGCCCACACAGGAGAGCAGCCTGCCGGATCCGATGATCTCACTTGGATACAACAGCGTGGGCAACCCGCTACCAGGCGCTGGTCTTGGAAGAGATGTGCTGGCAAACGCCGGTGTCATGTTGTCGCAGGAGATACCGGCCCCCGGGAAGCTCAAGCTTAAGGGCGCAATGGCTTCCAAAGAGGCTCAGGCCGAATTTCAGCAGTACCAAGCCGTCCAACTAGCCGTGATTGCCCGACTGAAGCAGGCCTACTATCGGCTGCAATACACCTACGCGGCTACCGATCTCCTGGCCCGAAATCGCACCCTCCTCGACCAGCTATTGAAGGTGACCGAAGTTCGCTACTCGGTGGGGCGCGCAGCCCAACAGGATGTGTTCAAGGCTCAGACCCAAACCAGCATTCTGGAAACGCGGCTGGTGAAACTGGAACAGGAGCGAAGGAGCCGGTTCGCCGAGATCAACAGCATCCTGAATCGCGCGGTGGGCACACCAGTCGGCCGGCCAGAAGATATAAAACCGAAAGAGTTGACGGCGACGCTGGAGGAACTACTTGCCGCCACGCGCCAGAATTCGCCGATGCTGGGGCGCGATCAGAAGATGATCGAGCGCTCGGCACTGGCCGTCAACATGGCGCGGAAAGAATACTATCCCGATGTCACGTTGAACGCGGGCTATTACTACATGGGGTCGATGCCGCCCATGTATGAGGTCCGCGCGGATTTCAAAGTCCCGATTTACTTCTGGCGCAAACAGCGAGCCGGCGTAAACGAGCAGGTCAGCAATCTGTCGCAGTCGCGCCGGACGTACGAAGCGACGGACCAATCGCTGCGCTATCAGATCCAGGACGATTTTCTTATCGCGCAGGCGTCGGCACGCCTCATGAAACTCTATACCCAGACCGTGGTGCCGCAAGGGAATTTGGCGCTGGAATCTTCGCTCTCCACTTACGAAACGGGTAGCGTCGATTTCCTGTCCGTGCTCTCCAACTTTACGATGGTGCTGGATTACGAGATGAACTACTACGACGAGGCGCTCAACTATGCGCTGGCACTGAGCCGCCTCGAACAGATGACGGGCCAAGCGCTCACGGACTGAGGCAATACAAATGAAAGCTATTCGAATAATTGGGTTGGTGGTATTGATCGCTTTCGCGTTTGCGGGCGGGTACGTCTACAAGGCCGTGAAAGGCGGCGCGGCACCCACGGACAAAGGCAGCCGCAAGGTCCTCTACTGGGTGGATCCCATGCATCCGGCGTACAAATCCGACAAGCCCGGGATTGCGCCAGATTGCGGCATGAAACTGGAACCGGTCTATGCCGATGGCGGCGCCGCCGCCGCACCCGCGGGAGCCAGTCGGAAGGTGTTATATTACCGCGACCCGAAAGACCCGAATTACAAGGCGCAGCAGCCTGGCCTGAACCCGGAGACCGGCAACAACCTCGAACCCGTCTACGCGGACGATATTTCCACAATGGAAGTGGGCACGGTCCAGATTACGCCGGAGAAGCAGCAATTGATTGGCGTGAAGTACGAGCAAGTGCAGCTCGGCGGCGGCTCCCGAACTATCCGGGCAGTAGGCAAGGTGGCGATTGATGAAACTCGTATCGGTCACGTGCACACGAAGGTGGAAGGCTGGATCGACAAGGTGTTCGTCGCCTTCACAGGAGACCTGGTGCAGAAGGGCCAGCCGCTCTTGACCATTTACAGCCCGGACATGTTGGCGTCCCAGAGGGAGTTGCTTCTCGCCGCTAAAGCGAAAACCATCATGCGGGACAGCGCGTTGCCGTCGGGTTTCGATCAGAGCGAGTCATTGCTTCAGGCAACTCGCCGGCGTTTGGAATTGTGGGATCTCAGCGAAGCGCAGATCGATCAGGTTATTAGAACAGGAGAGCCGATCAAGAACATCACCGTGTACTCGCCGATGACGGGGTATATCACAGATCGCAAGGCTTTCCCGCAAGTAAAAGTCATGCCCGACACGGACTTGTACACGATCGTGGATCTAAGCCATGTCTGGATCATGGCGGACGTGTTCGAGTATGAAGCGCCGAACATCCGCTTAGGCCAGACGGCCCGTGTATCGATCCAGGCACTTCCGGGAAAGGTTTTCACCGCCCGGATCGATTTTCTCCAACCGCAGGTCGACCCGATGACCCGAACTCTGAAGGTGCGGCTCAACCTGGACAACCCTGGCGTGATGCTCAAGCCCGACATGTACGCCGACGTCGAATTTGTTGTGAACATACCAGCGAAACTTACGGTACCGGTGGACGCCGTGCTCAACGCGGGCGAGCGCAAGACGGTCTTTATCGATCGCGGCAACGGCTATCTGGAACCGAGGCAGGTGAAGACCGGGGAGCGCGAGGGCCATCGCATCCAGATTCTGTCGGGGCTGAGCGGGAGCGAGCGCGTGGTCACTTCGGGTAACTTCCTAATCGATTCAGAAAGCCAAATGAAGGCCGCCGCGTCGGGAATGGGCGGGATGGCCGGAATGCCCGGCATGACTAATGAGCCAAAGAAGCCTGAAACGCCTGCGAACCAGCCGAAGGCTGCCCCGGCAAAGTCCGACGCGAAGGGCATGGACGACATGCCTGGGATGACGAAAGAACCGGGGGCCAAAAAGTAGTGATCAACGCCATTATTGAACTGTCGGCCCGGAACAAGATGATCGTCTTTATCGCGATCGCAGCGGCTGTGATGGGCGGGCTGTGGTCGATGCGGACGGTACCGCTCGATGCGCTGCCGGACATGAGCGACACGCAGGTGATCGTCTATTCGCGGTGGGATCGCAGTCCGGACATCATGGAAGACCAGGTCACCTACCCGCTTGTCACCGCCATGCTAGGCGCACCGAAAGTGAAGGACGTGCGCGGATTTTCGGACTTCGGGTACTCCTACGTTTACATCATCTTCGAAGAAGGGACGGACATTTATTGGGCCCGCTCCCGAACACTAGAATACCTTTCGAACGTCTTGCCCCGGCTGCCGCAGGGCGTCAAGACCGAACTCGGACCGGATGCTACCGGCATTGGATGGGTGTTTGAGTACGCGCTGATCGACACGACAGGGAAGCAGAGCCTGGCTGACCTGCGCAGTTATCAAGATTGGTATCTTCGCTATTACTTGAAATCGGTTCCCGGCGTTGCCGAGGTCGCGCCACTGGGCGGATTCGTGCGGCAGTACCAGGTCAACGTCGATCCAAACAAGCTGCAATCGTTCAATATTCCGATTAGTAAGGTAGTGGCGGCGGTGCGCAGCGGCAACAACGACGTGGGAGGCCGTCTGGTGGAATTTAGCGGTGCCGAATACATGGTGCGCGGCCGGGGGTACGCGCAATCCACCGGCGACATCGGCAAGATCGTGTTGGCGAAGACTCCGGGCGGCGTTCCCATCCGCATCTCCGACGTGGGAGAAGTGACGCTCGGACCGGACATCCGCCGTGGGGTGGCGGACTGGAACGGGACAGGTGAGACGGTCGCCGGCATTGTCATCATGCGCCAGGGAGAGAACGCCCTGCAAGTAATCGAGCGCGTCAAGCAGAAACTCAAAGACATTGAGGGAGGCCTGCCTCCCGGGGTGAAGGTAGTTACCGCATATGACCGGTCCGAACTGATTTTGCGCTCCATCGAGAACCTGAAACAAACTCTTACCGAAGAGTTGATCATCGTGGCCATCGTCATCATGATCTTCCTGTGGCACATCCCGAGTGCCGTCATCCCGATCGTCACCATTCCCGTGGCCGTGATCATTTCATTTATCCCCATGAAGATGATGGGCTTGACGTCAAACATCATGTCGCTGGGAGGGATCGCGATTGCGGTTGGGGCCATGGTGGACGCGGCCATCGTGGTGGTGGAGCAGACCCACAAGAAGCTGGAAGAATGGGAACGCACGGGCCGCAAAGAGGATTATCACCGGGTGGTGATCAATGCGGTCAAGGAAGTCGGCGGACCGAGCTTCTTTGCGCTGCTGGTCATCGCAGTCGCCTTCTTGCCGGTGCTGACATTGGAAGCGCAGGAAGGCAGACTGTTCAAGCCGCTTGCGTATACCAAGACGTTTTCCATGGTCATTGCGGCGTTTCTGGCGATCACGTTGGACCCGGCCATGCGGCTGCTGTTTACCCACATGAAGAACTATGAGTTCCGGCCGCGCTGGCTGGCTCGCGTGGCCAACGCCGTCCTGGTAGGCACGATCCATTCGGAAGAGACGCACCCGATCAGCAAAATTCTGATCCGGTTGTACGCGCCCGTATGCGAACTGGCCTTGCGATGGAAATGGTTCGTGATCGCCGGGGCCGTAGCGCTGGTGGTCTTAACCGTTCCGGTCTTCGAGAAGCTGGGCTCTGAGTTCATGCCGCCTCTGGATGAAGGCTCGTTACTCTACATGCCTTCGACGCTGCCCGGCATTGGCATCACGCAGGCGCAGCAATTGATGCAGGTGCAGGATCGCATTATCAAGCAATTTCCCGAAGTATCGACGGTGCTGGGCAAAGCGGGTCGCGCGGAAACGTCCACCGACCCCGCTCCGTTCTCCATGATGGAGACGGTGATTGTTCTCAAACCGGAGGCCCAGTGGCGGAAGGTGGACACCTGGTATTCCTCCTGGGCGCCCAAATGGGCGAAGGGCATATTCCGCAGGTTCACGCCGGACCACATCTCCACCGAGCAATTGGTGGAGGAGATGAACCAGGCGCTGAAAATTCCCGGCACATCGAACGCGTGGACCATGCCCATCAAGGCACGCGTGGACATGCTCACCACAGGCATTCGTACGCCGGTTGGAATCAAGATCTATGGGGCTGACATCAAGAAGATCGAAGATCTCGGCACGCAAATCGAGGCGTTGTTGCCAAAGGTGCAGGGTACGCGAAGTGTTTTTTCGGAACGTACCAGCGGCGGCTACTTCCTCGATTTCAAGTGGAATCGCGACGAGCTGGCGCGCTACGGCTTGAGCATAGACGACGCTCAGGACGTAATCATGAGCGCCATCGGCGGCGAGAACGTCAGCACTACCATTGAGGGCCGCGAACGCTACCCCATCAACGTACGCTACATGCGGGATTACCGCAGCGATCCGGACAAATTGGGGCGCGTCCTGGTGCCGACCATGGACGGCCAAACTCAAGTACCGATCGCACAACTGGCTGAGATCCAGGTGGTGAGCGGCCCCGCGATGCTGCGGGACGAGAACGGCATGCTGAACGGTTACGTGTACGTGGACGTTGCCGGCCGCGATATCGGCAGCTACGTCGAGGAAGCGAAGAAGATGGTGCGCGACAAAGTAAAGCTTCCGTCCGGGTATTCGTTTGCCTGGAGCGGCCAGTACGAGGCCATGCAGCGCGTACGGGAAAAGCTGACCGTGGTGCTTCCGCTCACCATGTTTCTGATCATCATGCTGCTGTACATCAACACGAAGTCCATGACCAAGACCCTGATCATTATCTTGGCCGTACCGTTTTCCGCCGTGGGCGCCATCTGGTTTCTGTACTTCCTCGGCTACAACATGAGCATTGGTGTGTGGGTCGGTTTGATCGCGCTGCTGGGGGTCGATGCCGAGACCGGCGTGTTCATGATGCTGTATCTGGATCTGGCCTATGATCAGGCGAAGGCAGAAGGCAAGCTTAAGAGTCTGAATGACCTTCAAGCGGCGATTATGCATGGCGCGGTAAAAAGAATTCGCCCGAAATTCATGACCGTGGCGACGATGTTCCTAGGTTTGATACCGATCATGTGGTCCGTGGGAACAGGCGCCGATGTGATGAAGCGCATCGCCGCCCCGATGATCGGTGGCATCTTCACGTCATTCATTCTGGAGCTGGTGGTTTATCCGGCAATCTACGAGGTGTGGAAATGGAATTTCGAACTGAAAAAAGAACTGGCGCGCTCTTAATCAGCCTGGCGCTACTGGCTCCGGCGACCTTCGCGCAGAGTCTCCACTACGACGTCTGGCACGGGCACTCGCGCCCGCCGCATATCAGGAAGGCCGGCAACATGGGCACGCTGACCATCACCGACGCGGGCGTGTCGTTTGAGGAAACGTACAAGGATGGCATCCAGCCCAAACATCCGCACGCGTGGCGCTGGGACTACCAGGACATCCAGCAACTGAAGATCGACCCCAAGTCCCTAACGGTGCTGACATACAAAGACAACAAGTGGAAACTGGGGGCAGACCGCGCTTACGTATTCGACCTGGTCGGGGATAAGACGTTCGAAGACGCTTATCAACTTCTGAAGGGCCGTTTGGACCAACGCCTGGTGGCGGCGATTCCAGGCCATCTCTCAAATATTCTGTGGGAGATTCCGGTGAAACACCTCCTGCGATTTGGCGGAGATGAAGGGATGCTTCAGGTTGGTCCGGACGCGATCGTCTACAAATCGGCGGACAAGGCTGAATCGCGCACATGGCGTTATGAGGACATCGAGAACATCAGCAGTTCAGGGCCGTTCGACTTCACGATCACTACCTTCGAGCGCGCCAAAACGCATTATGGAAATCTCAAGGGCTTCAATTTTGAACTCAAGCAACGGCTGGAAGAGGCTAGGTACAACGAGCTGTGGTTGCGGTTGAACCAATCGAAGGGGCTCAAAATCCTGAATTCGTACCGGGCCGCCGGCGCGCCACTGTAGGCCAGTTGATCTAAACTCTGAACAGGAGGGAATGCCCATGGGACGTGCACGCCAGGTCGCGATATTCGCTATCGTCGCCGTTGTCGCGCTCAGCGCCGGGTATGGAGGGTGGCGAGTATACTTCCGGACTCAACCAGAACAGTGCTACGCCTGCCAGCGACCCATCCATGCGCATTCGAGGACTGTCGCATCGGCCAAGGGCAGTTCCAGGCTATTCTGCTGCCCGGCATGCGCGCTCTCGGAGCAAACGCAGGAAGGCAAGGCGGTACGGGTTACGGAACTGACTGCCTTTCTGTCCGGGGCTAAACTGTCACCGAGCGACGCGTATGTTGTGAAAGGTAGCGACGTAAACATGTGCGCCCAGGCCCACGAGATCATCGATGCCGACAAGCGCCCTGCCGACGTACATTACGACCGGTGCGCGCCGAGCCTGCTCGCCTTCGCTCGAGAGAGTGAAGCGATGGAGTTTTCGCGGGAGCACGGCGGGACGGTTCTCCCATTTCGAGAAGTCGCAGCCTCATACGCGAAATAGGTTGATGAAGATCGCCTGCTGGCTCAATCGCGGCAGTAGGCATTCAGGCTGCCGCAAATGAGGCAGCGTCAACAAACCCGATCCGCCCAAATCTCCGGAAGCCGCATCGTAGTGGAATGATTCGAGTGCGCTTCTGTCCGATCGAACATGTGGCAGCCAGTGTGCAGTGAACAGATGCGAAGCGATTTAAGCTCTCATCGAAAGGAAGAAGCAATGACAAAAGTAGCCTCCATTCTTTTTGCGGGTTCTCTAATGGCGAGCGCCGCATCGCAGACGTTCACCGGGGTAATTACCGACACGATGTGCGGCAAAGACCACGCCATGATGAAGGTCTCGCCCGACTCCAAGTGCGTGGTCGAGTGCGTAAAGGACGGCAAGAACAAATACGCCCTGTTGGATGGCAAGAACGTCTACGTGCTGAGCGACCAGAAGACTCCCGAGCAGTTCGCGGGCAAGAAGGTGACCGTGACGGGGACTCTGTATGAGAAGACAAAAATCCTGAAGGTGGAGTCGATCGCCGAGGCAACGGCGCCGGCCGGCCATTCCGGGCACCAACACTAGTTAAAGGTCGTCGGCTTCGGCGCGATCGCGTTTCAGTCCGAACTTCTCCATTCGATAGATCAGTGTCTTGCGGCTGAGATCGAGGTACGCGGCAGCGTGGGTCTGGTTCCAGTTGAACTTGTCAAGCGCCCGTACGATCAGTTCCTTCTCGACGGCCTCCAGGCTGATGCCGTGGGGCGGAAGGTCCAGATGAAGTTCCTCGACAGCCGGGCGTTCGCGCCGCAGGAAATCCGGAAGGTCGTTCAGGGTGATTTCGTCACCACGGGACAGCACTACAATTCGCTCGATGATGTTCTCGAGTTCGCGAACGTTACCCGGCCAGGTGTAGGCGCTGAAGTATGGCAACATCCTGGTTGACAACAGCAGGTTCGCGCGCCCCTGCTTTTCCTTGGCCTTGAGAAAGAAGTGTTGGACCAATTCCGGAATATCCTCGGCGCGCTCCCGGAGCGGCGGAA
>JANYAH010000242.1 GCA_025361425.1 Candidatus Solibacter sp.
CCGCAAATTGCCGGTCCAGATTCGGGTTCGCATGACGTTCACTATCGGCACCATCAACCTGCAACTGGAAAAGCACGAGTAATCTGCTTGGTATTGCCGCTGCTGGCGCTGGCCGCGGCCGCAGGGCGCGCAACTCCGGAGTGTGCCGTCAACCGAGCGTTCGCCAATTCGACGGCAACACCCGGTAAACGCTTGGCGGCCACGCAGGAGATATTGCAGGCCAAGCGGTCTGAGACCGGCTTCCGAGTGGCCGATCGGCGCGACCCGCCTAGCGGCCAAGACGAGCGGGTTCCGCGGCGGCAGGCGCGCCGCGGAGTAGGCCTTCCGTGCTCAAGTCTTCATCCATGTCCGGCCAGTGAATCCCATAGCCTGCTCCGCTTCCTTTCCAGCGCGATCGCTGTTCCATGGTAGCGCTCAAAAGCCGGGGATACCACGTCAGGGGAACGATGATTGTGCGCCCGTCTGCGAGGTCCACCGCCAGCGTGTCCTCAGTGAGGTGTACGTCGCGTATGCGTTCTCCGGAATTAAGACGGGAAGCGTTCATACCATTTCTCCAACAAAAACTTGCGATTCTCAGCCACTAGCCGGTGGACTCGCCGAAGCTCCACGGGACCGAAGCCAGGTTTCTGGCCAGCGCAACCGGAGCCAGCCAGAACTTTGCCGACTGATCGTCGCGATCCACATGCACATAAGGAGGTTCGTTCGGCTCATGGCTGTAAAAATACATCCGGTATGGCCCTACCATCAGTATGGTTGGCACGCCTTTCAGTATCTCACCGCCGTACCTCGGATTCCCGCCGCACTTTTGTCAATACGCTGCCGGGCGCGGCGGTGGGTACCGAAAACGAGGCAGATACCACTTCCCTCTATACTGCGCGACCAGGGAGGTTCTATCGCAAGAGATTCGAGGCCCGGACCGCCGGCCGGGCCAAGGGTACGACATGGCTACTGCACGGCCAAATGGATTTGCTCAGTTTCGGGTAAGCCCCGTTCACCAACCGCGACAATGGTTTTCTCTCCCATGGACCCTTGCAACGAGGTTGTCAGCCGCCGAGAATGGGATCGTGCGGTCGAGTCATAGGGCATCACGGCTATGCGGCGCGGTATCGCATGTCAAAATCCAACCCTCGAATATCCTCTCAAAGCTGGGCTTGGAACGACGAACCGAGTTGGTCCGGTGGCACGAACCAATTTGAGGAGGTTTCATGAGCACATTAGTCGACGATATTCGATTTGGGGCACGAACTCTCGCCAAGAGCCCCGGCTTCACGCTTATGGTAGTGGCCACACTCGCCTTCGGCCTCGGCCTGACCACGGCCCTCTCTAGCCTTATCGATCAGCTTTTGCTGTGGTCGGTTCCGGCGCGCGAGGCGAATCGCCTGGTGAAGATCGAAGGTGCCTACAGCCGCACATATCCCTTCTTCCGTGCATATCGCGACCTCAACCAGGTTTTCGACGGTGTCCTCGCCAGCAGCGACAATCTGGGCGCCGGCCTTCGGCCCCCTGGGTCGCGGGGTGTGGAAATCGGCAACGTAGAATACGTCAGCGGCGAGTACTTCCAAGTCCTCGGGATTGGAGCCGCTGCCGGACGAGTAATCACGCCGTCTGATGATTCGGCCGGCGGGCAACCGGTTGTTGTCCTTTCCTATCGCTATTGGCGGCGGCGTTTTTCCGGAGACCCGCGGGTGGTCGGCCAGAAGTTCTCGGTGAACAACTATTCGCTCGTTATCGTCGGCGTGGCGGAAAAGGGGTTCGGCGGCTTGTTCAACGGCGACGAACCCGACGCCTTAATGGCCCTGGCAATGTACCCGGTGACGAACCCCGGCGCGGCACAGGAATGGAACACGACGCGCCGTCCCTGGCTCACCTGCGTGGCGCGATTGAAGCCGGGCGTTTCAATTCAGCAAGCACAAGCCTCCATGCCTGTTCTGTGGACGCAGGCGGTAGAGAAGGTGAATGACAGAGCCGTCGAAGCTGTCACCAGGGCTCATCGGCTCGCGAAGGATGAATGCCAGCTCGCGCCTGCGGCCCGTGCCCCCTTCTTTATCCGCAACCAGAATTTTCTAAATCCGCTGAAAGCCCTGACCGCTGCAACAGTTCTGGTGCTACTGCTTACCTGCGCGAACGTGGCGAATCTGCTGCTGATGCGCGCCTCGCAACGCTGGAAGCAGACAGCCGTGCGGCTGTCGCTGGGCGCTACGCGCGGGCGATTGATTCGGCAATTTCTCACGGAAAGCCTCCTGCTGGCCGCGACGGGGAGCGCGATGGGGCTTGGGGTTGCCTACTTCGGCGTACTCGCTCTTGCCCAACTCAATGTTCTAGACCCGGATCTTCGTTTCCATCTCAGCCCCTTTGTTCTCGCATCGTGTGCCGGCCTTACGCTGCTCACCACCATTCTATTCGGCCTGATTCCCGCGCTGCGGGCCACGCGGATGAAAGTTGCGGAGAGCATGAAGGATGGTGGAATGTCCACAGAGACGCTCTCTCGGTCACTTCTTTCCAAATTCCTGATCGCTGACCAAATCGCGTTGTCCCTGGCGTTGCTTATCGGCGCCGGCTTGTTTGGCCGCACGCTAAGAAATCTTCAGAACGTCGACCTCGGGTTTCAGCGCGAGAGTATCGCGATTTTCGAGATCGCCCCCGCGAGCGTGGGATACAGTGGGCACAGATTGCGCATCTTCTACGATCAGTTCCTCGAGCGCACGCGGACACTTGCCGGCGTGCGCATAGCCGCCTTGACGGGCATGACGCCGATTAGCAATCAAATACGCAGCTACATGGTGAGTAGGACGAACTCGCCTCAGATAGCGTTTGCGGCCTATTCCAATCCCGTCAGCTCCGGCTACTTCGCCACGATGGGCATTCCCCTCCTGGCGGGCCGTGACTTTCGGCGCGAGGATGAGCCTGTCGTGACACCCGGCGGCGCCGGGAAGGAGGGCAGCCCCTCCAGGGTTTGCATCATGGACCAATCACTGGCGCGCCGGCAGTTCGGGACCGTAGATGCCGTGGGACGCCGCTTCTGCTATTCCGACTCCGATTGTCCCGTCGACAAAGCCATTGAGGTTATAGGCGTGGTGAAGGATGTGCACTATGGTGAAATCACCCGACGCGACCCACTCGGGACTCTCTACGAGCCCAGTTGGTCAAAGGGCGCCGACGCGCGCTGGCTGGCGGTGCGGTTTGCCGGGAGCGCCGCCCCGGTGATCGCGAGTATCCGCAGTGCGCTCCAGGACCAGGATCCCAACGTTCCCCTACTACGCGTCCGCCTGATGGAAGAGTACATCAACAGCCGCTTGGCGCACGAGCGCCTGATAGCGTACCTCTCAAGCTTCTTCGGAATCCTGGCGCTCGGCCTCGCCTCCCTGGGGCTTTACGGTGTGCTGGCCTGCGTGGTGACGCAAAGGACGCGGGAAATCGGCATCCGCATGGCGCTCGGAGCACGGCGCGGAGAAGTGGTCCGGATGATTTTGCGCTTCTCCCTCGTGCCGGTGGTGGCCGGACTGGCAATTGGGGTGGTGGTGGCATTTTCCTGGGGTCTCTTCCTGGGCAGCCTGATCTACGGCATCGACAGTTTCGATCTTGTGTCGGTGTCGCAATCCGTCGCCGTCCTGCTTGCCGCTGCGCTGCTCGCCGCCGCCCTCCCCGCGCGCCGGGCGACCAGAGTCGATCCCATGGTGGCGCTAAGGTACGAATGAGCTCATCCCGAGTCTCAAAGGGAATGTCGAACCCGACCCGCCGGTCAAGATCAGCAACGGCGACGGTACGTCCGGGTGGAGACGACGCAATTCCGCGAGTGGGTGCCCCCAAAATGGAATTCCGCTGCTTGTCACCGAATTGCCTCCAAGTGAAATCAAACCGGAACTGAAACGAGGCGTCGCGGTGTCTAATTAAGGTCGGGATGAAAGTGGAAATCACACGCAATCCGGTTATCGTGGCAGTTTCGTTTTGTGCGGTGCTCCTCTCCGGTTGGATCGTCTTCATCGGCTCGAAGAACCCGCCCGTCGACCGAAGGGTGTCGAACGTCGCCTTGAGCGCTTCAGGCAGGTGGCTGGCCGCTGGAACTGCCCAGGGAAAGATCACGGTTTGGGATCAGACACGTCCTGATGCCCCGCAGGAGCTCACGTTTCCACACGGCTCGTTAAATGATCTCCACTTCAGTCCGGATGAACATGTGCTTGCGATCGCCTCCGAAGATCTGGGCATATATGCTCCGGCAGCATCGACCGCGTCCCGACTTCTCCGTTCTGATCACGCAAACTACGGCAGCGCCCGATTCAGTCTGGACGGTCAAGAAATCTTGGTTATCACTGGGAACGCCCTCATCGAAACAATCGACGCGCGCTCTGGAGCGGTGCGGTTGAAAGTGTGTTGTTCTTCCATTTACGGCGACGCCGTTTTCACTCCTGACGGGCAAGAAATCGCCAACGCCGGCCATTGGCCCAGGCTCTGGGATGCTCGCTCCGGACGGCTTGTGGCGCCGCTGACTGCCAACCGTGAGATCTCTACATTTCGTCCAATTACGTTCGATGCCAGCCGCGACGCCATTCTGATGGGATCTCAAGACGGCCGCGTATACGCTTGGAATCTAAAAACAAAACGGCGGATCGCCGTCTCACCACCACAACCTGCGTACGTCGATACCATAGCTGTTTTGACGAACGGATGGATCACCTTTGCCGGATTCGGCAGGGATGTGCAACTCTGGAACCCAGATACCGGCCAGCGACGGCCTCTGGCAGCAGCACGCCCCACCAGCAATCTGGTCCCTGCCCCGGATGGCACTTCGATCATCTTCGGAACTGCCGACGGCACGATCGAATACTGGGACGTAAGGACAGAACAACGCCTTCGCTCAGTGAGGATTCCGGGGCTTTAGTGGCTCAGCGTCAAGCAGTCAACTGGCCAGCAGCCTCCAACACCACCACCACTGGGCCATTTCTGGATGCAGGGCGGTCGATTCTGAAAAGCGTCTCCACTTGCCGGAAAACGCCCGTTGCTGACTTCTGGCGGTTTAGGTCCTGCCTGACGTCGAAGGGACGAGTTGGCCGGTCAGCTGAGACCGAACGGCGGCATGAAGCGGTCACTCGTCCCCTGGCGACTACACGCGGGTAATCGGCGGCCGATCGCCCAAAAAGCAGCGCTCAGGCGTGCCGGCCCCGTGCCTCGCCAAACGGTGAGACGGTGCGCCGACTTGGATCACTTCGTGGGGGCCCACGATTCGTAGGCCTCTCGAATGCTCGCGGTATTCACATCGCCAGGATGAACGATCACGCGGTAGCGGAAGCGCAGCGGTTGGCCGGGGCGGATGGTCAGGCTGGCGTCGCGGGAGGGGTCGCGCTCGAAATCGTGCAGGCCGAAAATGTTTGACGCCAGGAGGCCGGCGGCGCGCACATGCCAGTAGGTGGGGTAGCGCGGATTCGAGGGGTGATCGAAGACCGCAATGCCGACGGCCGCGCCGTCGATCTTTCCCGAATAGTCCAGCCACTCCGAACGCTTGCCCCACACGTTTTTCTCGCTGGACTTGTTCTGTGCGTTGACGATCTTGCCGGTGCGTTTGGGCTCCGTGATGTCCTTGGGCTGGTCCTCTTCGAGCGCGGCGGCCACGCGGATGGCGAACATGCCTTCCTTGGTATCGCCGAACCTCACTTCCTGTTGCGGGGAAAGAGTGATATCGAAATCGATGGTGCGGAGTTGGGGGTCCGAGTAGAAGGTCATCTTACGGCTTTCGATGAGCAGGGTCTCGCCGCTTGGGGTCTTCCACGCGAAGGTGGCCGAGACGGTCCCGGATTTCTTGTTGATGACGAACTTGTCCACCTTTTCGAGGACGACCGTGCCTTTGCCCTTGTTGGCGCCCTTCTGGGACTCTTCGTTGGCCCAGAAATCGTAGCCGTTGACGTCGCCGTGGGTGAACCAGAGGCCGCGGTGGTGCGGATGATCGTGGGCTTCGCCCGGGATATCGGTGACCATGGGGAAGCCGCGCGTCACCACCTTGCCATCGGCCGTGCGCAGGGGATGCAAATACGGTTTGGCGGTCTGCGGGCCGATGTAGAAATCTGTGAAGGGTTTGCCGTCGATCTCGACGGAGATCTTGTCCTTGCCGGGCTGCGTGATCTTGACCTGCGCGCACAACGGCAGTGCCAAGACGATGGCCAATAAAACCTTCGGATCCATGGGTAATATGGTAGCGTCATGCACCGACCACTCGCGCCCCTGAATTTGGAGCCCGCCCGCTACACGTGTTACCGTGCCGCCGGCCCCATCACTGTCGATGGCAAGCTCGACGAAGCTTCCTGGCAGCTTGCGCCGAAATCGGCGGCGTTCGTGGACATCGTCACCGGCGAGGCCGCCTGGAGGGATACGCGCGTGGCGCTGCTCTGGGACGACGACTATCTGTACTTCGGATTTTGGGTGGAGGAACCCGATGTCTGGGGCACGATGACGAAGCGCGATTCGAAGATATGGGAAGAGAACGATGTGGAGGTCTTCATCGGCGGCAAGGACGCGTACTACGAATTCGAGCTCAACGCGCTGAATACGGTGTACGAGGTGTTCTGGATCTGGAAGGACATTCTGCGGCAGGGGTCGCCGTACTATGGGAGGCCGGAGTTCGACGCGGCCATGCAGCGCACCATGGTGCTGGCGGGGGTGGGTGGGCACGTTCACCCGCGCGGTGAGCGCTGGGGATTCCTGGACTGGGACTTCCCGGGATTGCGTACGGCGGTCCACGTGGATGGCGTGGTCAACAGCCGGACCAATACCGACCGCGGCTGGACGGTGGAACTGGCATTCCCCTGGCGTGGGTTGGGGGACCTGGCGGATGGACGGAAGTTACCGCCGCAGGATGGCGATGTGTGGCGGATCGATTGTTCGCGGTTTGAGAAGCTGGGACGCAACCGCGAAGTGCTGGACCCGTGCGTGGGCTGGACGTGGAATCGCCACGGGCACTACGATTCGCACATTCCGGAAGTGTTCCCGTATGTGACGTTCTCGGAGAAGACGGTGGGACAGGGAGGGGCTATTTCTTCACTCGCGGTGCGATGATCGCGGTCAGCAGATCTGGCAGCGTGGTATCGCGGGTGAGGTGCGGATACTTCTCGCCGCCCTGGTACGCGATGCGGAAGGTTTGGTAAAACTCGCCGTTCTTCACCAGGAGTTCGAGGGGTTTGGTGCCGGTGGCGGTCTGGGCGATGGCTTCGCGCAGCGCGGTGGCGGTGTACTGGCGGGTATTCACGGCGATCAGCTTCACTGAAGGTGCGATGCCAGCCTTCTGAGCGGGACCGCCGTAGCGCACGTCGCCGATGACGGCGTCTTCATTGAGCAGGATGCCGATGGAGTAGGTGAGATCTGTGATTTTGCGAGTCTCCTCGCGCGCCTTCCAGAAATCGCTGCGTACGCCGTCGTAGGTGAGCTTCCAGCCGGAGCGCTCGATGCCGCCGAGCGGCGCGCGGGCCTCGGTGGAACGGACTCGCCGATTGAAGAAGCCGGCCCAATCGTTGGGTTGCACGGCGTTGAGCGCGGCGACGACATCGTCGAAGTTGTATGGCTTGAGTGTGGGTGGGCCGCTGACGCCGCCGTGGAACAACTTGCAGAAATCGTCGAGCGACTTGGCGCTTTTGCTCAGTTGGCGGATGGTGACATCGGCTTCCAGCCAGATCAGCGTGCCTTCGGGGTAAAAATCCACGCTGCGGCGTAGGCTCTGGTAATCGCCTCCAGTCCCGTAGAGCACCTGGGCGGCAACGGCGGTGTCTTCGAGGGGGCGCCAGGTGCGGCCGTACTTGTTATCCAGTTCGGCGGCGGTTTCGGCGAGCGATTCGCGATAGTCCTCGGGCGACCAGAGTCCGCTGCGCGGCGTCAGGATTTCGCCCAGGTAGTTGGTGAGCCCTTCGTAGACCCAGAGCAGGTCGCCCTTCATGGGCGTGTCATAGCCGCCATCGCGTCCGCTAGAGATCATGCCGGAGGGGCGGCGGTACTTGCCGTTCCAGGAGTGGACGAATTCGTGGGGCAGCAGGTAGCCGCTGGCGCGGAGGGAATCGGGGTCGATCAGGGTGCGCTCGCCGGTGCGGTCGTCGCTGGATTCGTGGTGCTCCAATCCGAAATGCGCCACGTGGTCGCTGAGCGTGTAGAGGAAGTGATAGCTGCGGTAATGG
>JANYAH010000064.1 GCA_025361425.1 Candidatus Solibacter sp.
GCGGAGAAGCAGTTTCGCCGGGTCCAGGGATACAAACAGATTCCGGCGCTCATCAAAGAATTGGAAGCTCTGGCGCCGTCTAAGTTGGGGGTTGTCAAACGGAGAAAGGCGTCGTAGAGTGGGTTACGCGGGAGTTGCTACTTTCAACGGAATTCCGGGCATTCTCAGGCAACCGGTTGCCAGGGCGATCTCCTCCACCACTTATCGTGGATCTGACGCCGCGCTACCACTCCACCGGTTTGCCGGGTTCGAGCGGCCACACGTCCATTTCCAGGTCGAGAATGCGCTCGCCGAGCTCGTCAGGGCGGCCCGTCAGCGGCGGAAAGGTACCGAAGTGCATGGGGATTACCTTCTTGGGGCGCAACAGCCGGCAGGCGAGGGCTGCCTCGCGCGGTCCCATGGTGAAGAGGCCGCCGATGGGCAGGAAGACCAGTTCCGGGTGGTAAAGCTGCTCGATCAGCGCCATATCGGAGAATACGTTGGTATCGCCCGCGAAGTAGAGCGCGCGATTGTCGGCAAAGCGCATCACGTATCCCGCCGCCTCTCCCCCGTAAACGATTTTGCCTTCGTCGAGGATCCCGCAACTGTGGATGGCGTGAGTCATGGTGACCGTGACCTCGCCCACCTTCTGCGCCCCACCTTTGTTCATGGCGCGAGTGTTCTTCACCCCTTTGGACTCCAGCCAGACGGCGGTTTCATAGATGGCGACCACCTCGGGCGAGAACCGCGCGGCCAGTGGCACGGCGTCGTGGATGTGGTCGAAGTGGCCGTGCGAGATGCAAATGGTATCGACGCGCGGAATCTCGTACCCCGGCGGATATGCGGGGTTTCCCGCAATCCAGGGGTCCATGACGATGACTTGCCCGGAGGGGAGCCGGAACTGGAAGGTACCGTGACCGAGCCAGGTGATTTCCATAGAAGGTGTACCTCTTTTAGATTATAGATTTTTCCGCCTCCGGTACTTCGTCCGAATTCACGTCAAACCAGGAAGGTTTGAATTCGATGCGCCGGCGTGTCCTGGCCGCCATGTTCGAGACCAGCGTCACCACGGCGTCCGCGAGTCCCACATCCGGTCCGCAGCGGAGCTGGCCTTTCCCCGGATTGCGGATCAGCCACGCCAGATGCTCCTGCTCTTCGCGATAGCCGCGGCTGGTGAGCGTGTCCGGCAAACCCGCGCCCGCGGTCCACTGGGTGGTGGACGTCGAGATTGTGGAGGATTCCGAGATACGCCGCTCGGCCCACGAGATACGTGTATCGCGGAGAGCCTTCTCCTTGAGAAGATACACATCCCGCTCCGACAGGACGGCGAGAGTCCCGCGGGTTCCCATCACCTGCTCGCCGTAGGAGTCTGCCTCGTTAGTAATGATGCTCGAATAGGTCACCACGGTGTCGCCCGGATACTCGTAGGTCAGGAAGATATGATCTTCCACTTCGCGTCCGTCCTGGAAGAACGAGTTGACGCCGATTCCCGAGACGGCTAGCGGATGCACGGCGTGCCTCTGTTTTCCGCCGAGCACCGCCTTCAGCAGGATGCCGCACGCATCCAACTGGTGGCTGCCGAGTTCGGCCATCAGTCCCGCACCGGTACGGCGGCTCAAACGCCAGCGCACCCGTTCCTCGACGCTCTTGTAACCGTATTTCGCGTAGTCGACGTGCTGGTCTTCGGGAGGCACTTTCGCGAACCAGGAATCGTAGTCGCCCTTTTCGGCGCCGGGCTTGCCGCCCTCGGTCTGGTTGCGATGCCAGAACGCGCGGATATGGCGCACGTCGCCGAGGATGTCCTTCTGGGCCGCTACCTCCAGCGCATTGGCGTATAGGTAGCTGTAGTGACGTTGATGACCGATCGCCAGCAGGTTGCCGGTCTGGCGAGCCGTGCGGGCCATGCGCTTACAATCCCCCACGGTCTTTGCCATCAGCTTCTCGCACAGAACGTGCTTGCCCTTTTCGAGAGCTTCGATCGCGGCCGGGGCGTGCAGGTGCAGCGGCAGGGCGATAATCACCATCTCGATGTCGCGGCGGTCCAGTAAGCGATGATAGTCTTCGATCAACTCGATATCGCGAGCATCGGTTCCGTACTTCGACTCGAGCGAGATGCGCGCCTTCTTCTGCTGACTGGGCCGGATATCGGAGAACGCCACCAGCTTGACGGATTCCGGATTGATGGAATCGATGTGCGAGCGCCCCTGGCCGCCGGCGCCGATCAACGCCGCGCGCACCGGTTTGCCCTTTATCCTTTCGTGGCCCCAATAGAACGCGGTGACGGACGGGAGTGTAACCAGCGCCGGCACGAGTTCGCGGCGGGTGAACTTCAGTGCATCCGAGAAATTGTCTTTGCCAATCTGGCGTTGTTGCTCGTTGAGAATCATTACCAACTCCTCTTAACTCACGGTTACCGTTTGGTCTTTTTCGACCTCGACCCAGCGCGCGCGGCGGCGTTGCCGGGCCATACCCATTTCCAGATACTTATCCACTCCCGCCCACTTCCCGGTACCGGTAGTGGCAATCACGCAGGCCGCCACAAACTCGATCAGATTGCGATCCACGTACAGGTAATGGCCGCCGACGGCAGCAGCGGGCAAGCCTGGCCACAGCGGCGATGCAAAGTAAAACACCGCCAGTTGAATGGCGGCGGCAACGGCTGCCAGCGGCGTGAACAGGCCCAATAGAAGGCAGCACCCGATCGCCGTCAGGCCGATCTTGATGGCGCCGTCGACCGAGCGGGCCGGGTCGCCCGGCCGCGGCAGCGGACCCGCCCCGAGTTGCTCTACGGTGGCGATTGTCTGCGTCTGCACAGCCAGTTCCGATAGCGGTTCGTTGACGAACCCGAGCAGCTCGCCCGCGATGGCATCCAGCTTTGCGCGGTCGGCATCCAGGCGCTCGCGGCTGAACGGCGCGGTGACCCACGACCCGTCGTTCGCCGCGCGCTGCCGCATCAAATGGTAGTCGGCGAGCCGGTTGCGGAACGACGGATCGTTCAGCGTCTTGGCGATCTCGGCCTTCAGGACATCGCGGGCACTGGTCAGGCGAGCCTGCTGCTCCGCCGTGAACGGGTGTCCGGCGGATTTGTAGTGCTCGAGGGTCTCCCCGCAGCGTTTGTCCAGCGAGGCTTGTGCCGACGCTACCGTGAGCCGTTCGATGCCGTCGATGTCATTCGCCAGGGCGCGAAACAACGGCCGGAACGGTCCCGCCGAGGCCTGCAGGTAGGGCAGGGCGGTGAAGTGCTCTGCTTCGCGCCCGGCAGCCAGCTTCAGCGTTTCATCGCGCACGAAGACCCAGTCGAAGTCGACCACCGAATTCCTCCGGCCTGCCGCGGCCAGTTTCACGTGGTCGCGAAGGTCCGCCAGACGCGCCTTCTGGTCATCGGCCAGCGGCTTGTTTCTGGCTTTGAAGGTCTTGACGATTTCGTCGTACCAGGCGTCCGCGCGGGCCAGGTCCGCGTCCATACCGCCGCGGCTGCTCGCGTAGTAGTCCCGCAAGCGTCCGACCGACGATTGCAGGGTGTACCAGGACGTCGCATACGACGTGGCGCCCGTCTCGGAATCGATCTTCCAGAGGCCCTCGTAGAGAAAATGCCAGCCCACAGCGATTCGCAACGCGATCAGGAATACCTTGTTCCATCGGTTCACACCAACACCTCCGCTTCCACCGCGCCGGCGATTCGCACGCGCGGTTTAGTACCTTTCGACGGGCCCGGCACCACCATCAACGCACCCACTTCCGGATGTTCGCGGCAGTATTGCCGGGTGGCTTCGAAACCCATCACATAGAAAGCTGTGGAGAGCGCATCCGCCTCCGTGGCCGTGGGCGCGACGGCCGACGCGCTGAACACTCCCCGCGCCGGCCACCCGGTGCGCGGATCGAGGATGTGGCCATATCGCCGGCCATCCTGAACGAAGAACCGGTTTGCCGATCCCGAGGTGCCAAGGGCGCGATCCCGCAGGCGGACGGTCGCTAGCGGCCGGCCCCCATCGAGCGGATCGGCGAGCGGATCGCCGATCGCTACCGGCCAGCCGCGCGGCTCTCCCGCCGGCGCGCCAATCCCCTTGAGGCTGCTCTGCCCACCCTGCATCAAGGCGCATCGAATTCCGAATTCCCGGCGCACGCAGTGGAGCGCGCGATCGATCGCGAAACCCTTTCCGATGCCGCCGAGGTTGAACTCCTGCCCGGGCTGTGCAAAGCGGATCGTCCGCTCGACGTCGTCGGAGCGAACCCGCTTCCACCCTGAGAGCTCTAGTGCCTGGCGCCGCTCGAGGTCCGAAGGCACGCGGCGCGGACCCTGGAAGAAGCCCCAGGTCTTCACCAGCGCTCCCGTGGTAACGTCGAACGTCCCGGCAGTGACCTCGCTCAAGCGGGCCGCCCAGCGCAAGAGATTATAGACCTCGGCGTCGGCCCGAACCGGAGCTTTGGCGGCGCAGCGGTTGAGGAAAGACAGATCGGTGTCCTGGCGATAGATCGAGAGCTTGCCTTCGAGTCGCTCAACCTCATCCAACGCCGCGCAACCCGCATCCACACCAGAGCTGCAGCCTGCAGGGAAGAAAATCGAAAAGTCACAGGCCATCGCCCGGCGCGACACCACCAGTTCGCACCGGCGCGGGCGGGGCGGCTGCTTCGGTACAGCCGCCGCATCAGGCTGGGCGCACAATCTGTGGAACAGTGCTCGTCGATTCAATCCGGCTGCGGTCGCCATAATACTTCCGGGCCTGATTGTGCACTGCTCCCGGTTCGCAGGAAAGGTGCGCTACGGAATTGCGTTATGCTCAGGACAGGATAAGCACAGTAAAATACCGCTACGTAAGCACGTGGAACCATTGAAAATACGGTCCAAACCGCAGGACACGGATGCGACCCGCCACTCCGCCGGACAAGAGGTGGAAATCGGCGCCACACTCGACCGAGTGCTGGCGAGCTCGGCCTTTCGCAAGAGCGAGCAGTGCCGTAAATTCCTCAGCTATGTGGTAGAACACAGCCACAAAGGCGAAGATGAACTGCTGAAGGAAAGGATTATCGGTGTTGAGGTTTTTGGGCGTGCGGCGAATTACGACACGGCTGAAGATCCCGTGGTCCGGGTGCGGGCAACCGAGGTACGCAAGCGCCTGGCACAGTACTACGGTGAGTCGGCGGCGGAATCCGACGTGCGAATCGAGATCCCGTCCGGGTCCTACCGGGTGGAGTTTCACTGGCACACAGCCAATGCGCCGGATATGGCGGTTCCGTCCCCGCCTGCACGGCGCCGAGTTCCCTGGCTGGCGGCGGGGCTAGGACTCGCGGTGCTGTTCGCGGTTTGGGCCGGCGTGCTGGTGATGCGCCGGAGTACGCCTCCCGATACGGTCGAGCAATTCTGGGTTCCGGTACTGGAGAGTTCCAAGCCGGTCCTGATCTATTGTGGACAACCGGTGGTGTATTTCCTTTCCCGGGAAGTTCACGACAGGTACCGTAACACCGTGCCGCCGGAAAAGCAGCGCGGCTCCTACGCTCTCACGCTCGACCCGAAGGAATCCATCCGGGGTAGCGACGTGATTCCGGTGACGGACCAGTTTGTGGGAATCGGAAACGCCCACACAGCGGCGCTTTTGGCCGGGCTCTTCGCCGAGAAACACAAGGCGGTGGAGATTCGCTACGCCAATGACCTGTCGTTCAGCGATCTGCGGGGCTCGCCGTCCGTCCTGATCGGCGCGTTCTCAAATCTCTGGACACTGGAAATGCAGGCGGGACTGCGTTTCGTGTTCGAACAGGACAAGGGCGCAAGGCGCATTCGCGATCGCAGCGACAACCATACCTGGCAGTTGCCAGATCTGGCTCCCGACGGGAAAACGCCGGAAGACTACGCGGTCGTATCGCGGTTGTTCGATTCGGCGACCGGCCAGTTGCTGATCTCCGCGGCGGGCATCACCCAGAACGGGACTCGGTCCGCGGGCGAGTTTCTCACCAACGCGTCTCTGATGAAGGAGGCGCTCGCCAAGGTGCCGGCGGATTGGCCGAAGAGGAACGTGCAGGTGCTGCTGCACAGCAACGTGTACAAGGGAATTCCCGGGTCGCCGAAAGTAGTCGCGGCCCACGTCTGGTGATCCCAGGCTGACAACAAAAAGCCATCGTCTGCCCCACGTTACTCAATCAGGTCCCGGCGGCGCACCGTCGGGCCATCCTGGTCGCCGGGTTGCTCCTCCGCCTCCTTGCGCCCACGCAGTTGCGGACGCCCATCGTCAACCGCCTTTTTCCGCGCCTCCATTGAGATCATCCGCTGGCGGATCGCGGTGTACTCGGACGTGTTGACCACGTACTCGGCCTTAGCCGGCAGAACGCGGTCGATCTCCTGCTCGGTCTTCCGGATGCGCGCGGCATCCATTGGGTGGGTCGAAAAGATGCGGGCCACCGTCCCGAGCTGTTTCTTCTCCAATGACTCCAGCTTCTCGAAGATGCTGATGGCGCCGTTGGGGTCGTAGCCCGCGGCGTAGAGGTACTGCACGCCCAGGTAATCGGCCTCCGATTCGTCCTGGCGCGTGAAGTGCAGAAACAGCGCCGGGATACCCAGGTTGGCGCCCTGCCGGATCACTGCGTCGCCAATGCCGCCCCGCAGAATTACTCCCACGGGAATCCCCGCCAGATTGACGATCTGCGATTTCGTCGCTTGTCCGGTCAGGCCGGACGTCGCGGAGTACATCGTTGCTGCACCACGGATCACAGAGAAGTATGCCTTCTACGACGCCGAAGGAACTGAGGGCAACAAGCGGAAATCCGAACAGCATCGTAAACAGTGGGGAACTCGGTTCCAGCGAGAATGCCCGGAACTCCGTTGAAAGTAGCAACTCCCGCGTAACCCACTCTACGACGCCTTTCTCCGTTTGACAACCCCCAACTTAGACGGCGCCAGAGCTTCCAATTCTTTGATGAGCGCCGGAATCTGTTTGTATC
>JANYAH010000085.1 GCA_025361425.1 Candidatus Solibacter sp.
CAGCATGCTGTTCATCAGGAATCCGCGCGACCTGCTCACGTTTACCCTGGTGCCGGCGATGCTGGCGGTGGTGGGCGTGATCGCCTGCTGGATCCCGGCGATCCGCGCCACGAATATCGACCCGTCGGTGGCGCTGCGCCACGAGTAGCAGCGGACGGCGACTCATCCCACTTGGTCTGGCGAACGCTACTACGAAGGCGCGCCATTGGTGTGGCCCAAGTGGACGCGAAAGTCGGCTTATCCAACTAATGGTGCAGCTGCGATGTGGGTGATCTACCCGGAAACGCGGCGCCCGGGGCGACACGGGAGACTAAGGAGCCACGCAATAATAACTTCACCTCGGCTGCGTCGGCTAGGTGGCGCCGGTACTCGTGCCGGCCGCGCCCCGTCGGCGCCGGGAGAGTTATTGTTGCGTGGTCCCTAAGGCGATCCACAGCGATCTACGGCCGGGGATCGAGATTCCGCTGGACCAGATTCTTTAGCTGGCGTACGGCGTTGATTCCCTGCGCGGGGTAGCGTAAAGTAATGGGGCGGGCGGAGGGCCCGATACATTATGGCTTTTTGCACCAGTTGTGGCGCCACGGTTCAAGGCGCTTTTTGTCAGCAATGCGGCACGCCATTGAGCGCTGCCGCGGCTCAAGCGGCAGCACCGCAGGCCTTCGCCGCGCCCGTTGCGCCGGTGAAGGGCCACATCAGCCCCATCGTGTGGATACTGTTGGGCGTGGGCGGTCTGTTCGTGCTGGGCATGGTCGGCCTAGCCGTGACGGGACTATTCGTGGCGCGGAGTGTGGTGAATAATCCGGGGTTGGTGATGGCCAAAATCATCACCGCGGCCAACCCGGATGCGGAGGTGCTGAGCACGGACCCTAGCTCACAGACGATGCGCATTCGGGATAAGAAGACGGGGGAGGAAGTCACGCTTTCCTTTGACGATTTGAAGAAAGGCAAGTTGAAGTTCTCCGCGACGGGCAAGAACGGAGAGGTGGCCAATATGGAAATCGGCGGCGGGGAAGGCAAACTGCCCTCATGGGTTCCGGCGTATCCTGGCGCCAAGGCACAGAGCAACATAACGGCCAACGGCGACAGCGCCGACGGCCGTGGCGAAGGCGGCATGGTCATGTTCACCACGCCGGACCCTCCGTCCAAAGTGACGGCTTTCTACGAAGCGAAATTCAAGGAGATGGGCATGACCGTCGAAATGGCGCATGTCAGCGACGCGGGCAGCATGGTCACGGGTGCAGATAAAGCCGAGAAGCGCACGCTCAGCGTAATGGTGGGCGGGGGCAGCGGCGACACTACGATTACGGTCACATACGGAAGTAAGCGATAAGCGAGGCACGGCTGGCCACGAAAGGCGATGGTCTGTCCCACCTTTGGGTCTATCTTAGCCGTGGCCGAAGTACATGAGCCAGCCGAGCCCGAACAGCGCCAGCAGGAAGCAGCCGAAGGTGTAGAAGCCGTAGTGCAGGCGGTCGCGGTCGGTTCGCTTGGTCACCACGCCCATAACTACGGACGCGAACAGCGAGAAGAGGAATGCCGCTTCGAAATGCGAGAGATTCATTTTCGGCATTTAGTCTTTCCTCCCCGCGGCGATCTCATAGGCGTCCACCATGGCCAGGATGTTGAGCAATCCGGCGCTCACCAGGAACTTGGTGCCGTAATCGTGAACGTGTCCCGCGGTGTCCAACTGGCTGTAGCCGAAGCAGACGCTCAACAGGTATAGAATGCCTGAACAGACATCGCCGATGAAGCCGCCGGTGTTGATGAGCGTGGTCAGCAGGTCGCCGCTCTGCGGTTGAAACATGGCGCCCTGCATCATGAGGCCGCACAGAAACATGCCGGTGACCGAGGCCAGCAGCAACGCGCCGCGCCCATTGCGTTTCAGCAGGAAGTGCCCGCCACCGGGGATGAGCCAGCCTAAGGCGACGGCTGGGACCCATGCGCCGAGCGGCGGCATCGCCTGTTTCTCCTTCAGTTCTTTTTCCTTGGCCATATCGGGTGTCTCTTGAGTTTAGCAGCTTCGCCGCCAAGGCTTCCCGCAAGTGAAGTTGACGAAGTCGTCTTTTCCGCCGTCACAAAAGCAGGCTCCCGAACGTATTATATGAGCAGAACCACGCACCGGGACCAGCAAGAGCGGGTACATTGAAAAGCAAAGGACAATACAGCATGCAACGAGCGATTCTGGGTGCCGGCTTGATCATTTTCACTTCCTGCGCAACCTTCGGGCAAGGCGCGGCGGAGTCTCCCACCTTCGAGGTGGCATCGGTCAAACCGGCCCCTCCGCCCACCGGAATGGGAATGCGCGTCATGATGCGTGGTGGTCCGGGAAGCGCGGACCCAGGGCAGATCACGTATTCGAATGTCTCGCTAAAGAGCATTCTGACGACCGCTTACGGGGTCAAGGGGTATCAGATCAACGGCCCGAAGTGGCTGGACAGCGAGCGCTTCGACATCGTCGCCAAGATTCCCAAGGGCGCCACCAAGGAGCAGTTCCAACTGATGTTGCAGAATCTGCTGGCGGAGCGCTTCAAGCTGACGCTGCATCACGAGACGAAGGAACTCCCGATGTACGCGCTGGTGGTGGGCAAGAGCGGTCCGAAGTTGAAGGAGTCGGTGGACGAGGACGCTACGGCGACCGGCGCGGCGCCGCAGGGTGGGGGCGCAGGCTCGGGGGGACCGTCGGCCTCCGCGCCGCCGCCACCTCCGCCCCCAACCGGAAGTGACGGGACGGGTCCGGTCATGAACCGGATGAAAGTCGGCGCGGATGGCATGCCGCAACTTCCGCCGGGCGCGCTGAAAAACGGCTTGATGATGATGACGATGAATGGGCGCATCCGCGTGGTGGGCAACGGGCAGCCCATTTCCGCATTGGCGGAAATGCTGGCCAATCACATGGGACGCCCGGTGGTGGATGCCACCGGGTTGAAGGCCAAATACGATATCAGCCTGGATTTCTCGCCGGACGGCCTGAATGGCCCGATGATGGGCATGATGCCTCCCCCGCCCCCGCACGATGGTGCCGGCGGCGCCCCGCTGGCGTTGGCGAGCGCGCCGGATGGTGCGGGCGGTCCCACGATCTTCACCGCGCTGCAGGAGCAAATGGGCCTCAAGCTGGAGCAGAGGAAGGGCCCGGTGGATCTGCTGGTGATCGACCGTCTGGAAAAAGTGCCGACCGAGAATTAGGTGGCGCAGGTGGTTTCGCCTGCGCGGCTTACTTGATTTCCAGAATCAGCAGGGAGTGATCGGAGACCTTCTGCTCGCGCTCGGCGTGTGAGTAGCGGCAGGCCGTGATGCGCGGCAGCAGACTCGGCGTGGCGAAGGCGTGGTCGAGACGGAAGCCGTTGGCAGGTGCGCCGCCCCTCGGCAGGGAATACCAGGTGTACTGGGTAGCATCGCCGTGGAAGTGGCGCCACACGTCGATCCAGCCCAAGGCCGACAGGCGGGCGAAGTGCTCGGCGCAGACGAAGGTGGATCCGGCTTCATCGATTAGCGGCGTCCCGGTATTGAAATCGCCAAGGAAGAGGAGCGGTTCCGCGATGCGGGCTTCGGCGGCCGCCAGCAGGGCATCCCAGAACCGCATCTTGGCCGCGCCTTCGGGTTCCTTGGCGCCGGGAATGGCGGTGAGAATGTGGATCACGCCAAAGCCGAAGCCCTGCTCGGGCAGATCGACATCCAGCCAGCGCACGGTGTTTTCGGGCGGAGCGGTGGAGGGGCGGTCGCAGCGCAGCGGAGTTCGCGAGAGGACGCAAATGCCGTTGTCGATGCCCGCGGGACTGCTGGAAGCGATGTGCGGCCAGCCATTGGCGGCGAAGGCCTGGCGGAGGGCCATGCCGGGTTTCGCGCGGAATTCGGTGAGGGCGATGATATCGGGATTGTGATCGGCGATCGCGCTGACAATGCGGACATCGCGCGTACCGCCGCCGTGTTGAATGTTCCAGGAGAGAAGTTTCATGCGCCGTTAGTGGCTGATCCAGTATTACAGCACAGTGAGCAACCGAGCGCAGAGGGGGTGAAAACCTTCCCGGGTTGGGGGCTACGGATTGGTCGCCTCGCCGGGGTCCCCCCACACCCTTCTCCGCTCTCTCGGCATCCTCTTGTGCCGCTTCCGGCGTGGCGGCGCCCGGCTGGGTCCGGGCGCTGCTCCTCGGGCTGACCGCGATCCTGTTCCTCACCTGTTGCGAGCCGACAACCGAAGCATCGTCTTCATGCGCCAGCCGGCTGGCGGAGGACAACCGCTCAACAATCTGCAAGCACCGCGAGCGCCCTCGGAGCTAAATGGCCGGAAGCGCCGGAGAAAGAAAGGGCTTAGGATTGCTGCTGCCGCCGCCGTCGCAAATGTTTAAAGCCGAGGAATCCAACAACCGTAAATGTCAGAACGATTGCCGATGGCTCGGGGACGGGTGAGGTTGTGTTGAAGCCGATTGAAACCCAAGGATCTGTTAAAGTGGCATCCTTCGGCGAAGCCGAGAGTGTCACCAACATTTGATCCCCTGCGCTGTAGCTCAGGTGTGACTGAATGATACCGGACCCGAAGAACTCCGAGTTCTGAAAGCCAGTCGCGGCTGAATTATACGGCC
Source organism: Candidatus Solibacter sp. (assembly GCA_025361425.1). Lineage (GTDB taxonomy): Bacteria > Acidobacteriota > Terriglobia > Bryobacterales > Bryobacteraceae > Solibacter. Next base: position 4,578 of record JANYAH010000085.1, read on the forward strand.
AGGTTTTATGAGTGGTCCAGTACGAATTATCCCATATCAACCTTGGGTCGAAGTGCATATTCAACCCCGTCGTCAAGTCGTCAATTATAAGGTTGTAATCGAAGTTCTTGATGCTCCATCCAGTTGTGGATACTGAAAAATCGAAATTACACGCCTGCCCCTCTGCACAAAGGTAGTCATTACTATTGATCGGAGCAATTGGACCCACGAACCTCGTTGCCCCACGCAGCGACAGACTGATCGTCTTTCCAGAGCCATAGTCCGTAGTGGAGGTGGTAAAGTGGCCGTCTACGCCGCCGGTTCCATTGTAAAACCCATGGCCTCCTGGGGCGTTTGCGTCGAACGTCCAGGTGTCTGCGAGTGCAATCTGCGGAGCCAGACCGAGAACTAGTCCCAGAAGGGCCAGGAAAATCTTCGTTTTCATCTGCAAATCTCCTTGAAAGAGTAGGGAGACCCCGACGGACAACAATAGATCCGACAGGATCCAAGGTGAGACCGCAGAAAAGCGAGTCTCCGAGGACTTGGTGCACTTAGGTAGCCAAAATGGAAACCGTCCAAATAGCCGTTATAAACTAATCAGATCTGAAATACCGAGATGGCTGATGTCTCGCTTAAATGCGGAAGATCGGCATAATGTCACATTGTTTTGGCGAGCCCCTGGTTTGCCGGTTGCGGTATGCTCGCTTCTGCGATGATGGCCTGCACCGCAGGCGAGCGCGTCTTGCGACTGCGCCCCGCTGAGTGGAAATATCCCGCCGGGTCGGCCGGTTGTTTGCTGGCGCACCACGTCACGCAGCCCATGTTCCGCAGCCTCGAAAAGGGCGGATCGCCTGCGGCAGAGATCTTCGCGAGCATGGAAGGCCTTGCGATTCTGGACAACGACCCGGCGCGGCCACGCTGCGCGCTCGCTGGATGGGCCTGTAGCTGGACCACCGGCCGGACCGGAATCCGGCGGACGATACGATCCACCAGCAAACGGCCGGCGGCCGAGCAGTAAGTTTCGTGATAGAATTCAAACGTCCCATCCCTCGTAAGTTCAACGACAAAGGTTATTCTCAAAAAGCACACGTCTATGCAGAAGCAGGAACCCAAGCGCGTCCTGGCGGTAGTAAGCGATCTATTTTTCTCCGTCAAGCTGAGCGAAGCAGCCAAGCGCAATGGTCTGGCGCTGGAGTTTGTGAAGGAAGGCAGCGAAGTTCTGGAGAAGGCCAAGACCAAGCCTGCACTGATCGTCTTCGATCTAAATTTCGAAAGCGTGTCGCCCTTGGATCTGATCGCCAAACTGAAGGGCAATGCGGAGACCAAAGGCATCAGCCTGATCGGCTATCTTTCGCACATTCAGGGCGAATTGAAAATCCAGGCGCAGGAAGCGGGCTGCGACATGGTGCTGGCGCGTTCGGCGCTATCCCTGAACATGCTGCAGATTTTCAAACGCCATTCCGGCATCTGACCGCCCGGCATTCAGATAGTCACCACGGGACACGCCGCTTCCCTGACGATTGCGTAGGCGTTGGTCGGCAGATGTCCATGCGCGCGCGGCGTACTGCCGCGGCCGATCACCAGCAAATCGGCGTTCATGGCCTCGGCGGCGGAGGCAACCACCACGGGTGGTTCCCCGGCTTCAATCGCCACCGACGCCTCGATCGCCATTTCCTGGCGGAGGAAGGTGATGCGCTCCATGGCGGTCTTGGTCAACTGAGTGCGCCAATCGGGATCGAAGTAGAAGCCGCCCAAGCGCGTAGCCGACGAAGGAATGGCGTGGACTACCGACAACTGGGCACCGAACTCGCGAGCGAACCCCGCGGCCCAACACAACACTTCGCGGCTATGCAGTCCGAGATTGATAGCGCAGACGATGTGGTGGAAGTGGAGCGTACTGTAGTCCGGCGCACGCTCCATGTGGGGACCCGTCCATACGGGACAGATGGCGTCGTGGAGCACCTTGGCGGTGACCGAGCCCAGCAGGAAACGGCGGAACGGTCCGTACCCGTGGGTAGGCATCACGATCAGGTCGCACTTCTCGTTGGAAGCGAACTCGACGATGGTTTGGGTTGGGTCGCCCTCCAGCACGACGCGACGCACCGTGGCATCGGGCGGCGAACTACAGGGGAAGGCCTCCAAATCCGCGGTGCGCTGCTCCACGATCTCGCGGGTAAGATCTGCCGCGCTGGTATAGGCCATGGCTTCGAAGGGACTTAAACTTGCCAGCGGCGGCATGACCACGTGAAGCAGAACGATTTCACAGTGGAAGTGAGAGGAGAGGGCTTCGGCATACTGCACCGCGCCCCGGCACCGTGGTGAAAACTCCACGGGTACGAGAATTCTGGACAACTTCGGCATCCAAGCACCTCATGTGGCTCGAAAGACGAAAACGCCGAACAGGAGAAACAGCAGGGTCAAAACCCGCAACACGGGCTGGCGGTAAGAATGGCCAGTGATAGGCATCGAACCTCCTACTCCACTTGCAGTATACTCCCAAATTGCAGACCTGAATACCCGCTGTTTGCAGGGTGGGGCCGCGAAGACCTAGCCTCGGCCGGGACGGAATTTCACAGAGTAGAAAATCCCCAGCATCAGCAGGAGTGCGCCCCACCAGATGCCGGCGTGAAGTTCCGCGTGGACCACGGGGTGCACGGGAGGGTTCGAGAGTTCGTAGAGACCGGCGCCCGTGATCAAAATGCCATACAACAGCAGCAGGGCGCCGATGAAGAACCAGATGGAGACCATTCCTTTACGATGCACTTGTGCTCCTCGGTGAAAGAACCCTATGGATACCACGAAACATAGCGGGGTTCCAAGCCCTCTAGTTTAGGCACTACCGGCTTCGGGCGCCATCCAGCGGAAGAGGAAGAAGTGGTGCCCGCACAGCTCGCACCGGTAAGGTAGGAGGATCCAATGGATGGCTCGCTCCATGGCGTTGCGGACGCCTACGCCTCTAAACTCGACAGATCCGCAATGCGAACAGTGGGGGGAATACACGTCTTAAGAGTAGCGCGATTCACAGGTGCGGCGCCGGCTGCGGTCGCGGATTTAGTGTGTGGCTCCGGCGGGTTTGGGCTTTCCGTCACGGCTCAAGTCCGGGCGGCTGGCTTCGCGGGCGGCTTCTATCTGTTCGTGGGTCCTTACGTCGGGCTCCGAGGTCTTCACGTTCTCCCGGGCGCGGGCAACTTGACGTTTGTGACGCTTGGCGAGTCTCTTGTCCATAATTTAGATTACACCCTGCGGAGGGATGGGCTTCGCCGGGGAGACGCGGAGAACCTATCAGAGGGTCGGGGAATGGCTTCCGTTGGTCAAAACCAGAAGAGGGTAAGGGAAGCGGCCGCGACGTCGATGGTAGGCCGCGCCGGCTCGCACTACCAGTGCGAGAGCGCACTGCCAGGACGTCCGGGCGGAAACTGCTCCACCTCGGCGGCCAGGGCCTCGTACTTGCCCTTCGGTGCGAAGCGCACTGCGCATCCCAGAGCGTGGAGTTCGTTCAGCCCAGAGTGTTTGAAGCCGCCGGCAATCCGCACGCGAATTGCGTCAGACCCGGTACTCGTCGGCGCGCCACGTCTTGACTGCCTGCTTGATGTTCTGGGGCGCAAGGCTCTCCTTGGCCGCACGGGCCGCCAGGGCCACAAACTCGGCATCGCAGGCGAAGCGCAGGGCGACAATCTGGAGCGCCGAGAGGCGCGGGTCCAAGAGTTTGCCTGTCATGACGAAGTGACGAAGGTTCTCTTCGGCGCGAATGGCGCGATCCTGCGCCTTCAGCGGGAAGGTTCGCGCGTGGACGGCCAGCACAAGCACGCAGACGGAAAGCACCAGGATCAGGGCAGCACCATATAGGCGCTGATGATCTCCGATGGAATGGTAAAGGTTGACGATGGAGCCGATGACGGTCAAAAGCAAAATCCCAAGCAGGGCCAGGAATACGGGGACATATCTGGTGTGGTTGGCGTAGTTTTGTGTGGACATAGGGACGCGGATTCTCCTCAGTCCATCCTAGCGCGCGGCGTGGGGCGCGTGGTTGAAGGGAGAAGCTTGCAAAAGGTTTGCAATCTTCTGGCACCGGCGGCGAGTTGACAATTAGTTTGTGGACTATCAGAATAGGAAACGTTTGCAGAAACTATCATGATTCAGCTTAACGAATTCAAAAACAAGACCGTCCTGCTCACCGGCGCGAGCGCCGGCATCGGCGCTGCCGCCGCGCACGCTTTCGGCAGCCGGGGCGCGCATGTGATTGTGCATTACAACAGGCGGCGAGAGGCCGCCGAACAGGTGGTCGCGGGCATTTCCGCGGCGGGCGGCAGCGGTGAGACCGTGCAGGCCGACCTGGCGACGCTGGCCGGAGTGCGCGGCCTGGTGGATTGGCTGCACGCCCGGCCGGTGAACATCCTGGTCAACAACGCCGGATCGCTGGTGCGGCGCGCCCGCGTCCTGGAGTTTACGCCGGAGTTGATGGAGCAGGTGATGATGCTCAACTTCACCAGCGCTTTCTTCGTGGCGCAGGCGGTGCTGCCCGGGATGCTGGAGCGTAAGCACGGGGCCATCGTCAACGTCTCTTCGGTGGCGGCGCGCATGGGCGGCGGCATCGGTGCCCTGGGGTATTCGGCGGCCAAGGCGGCGATGTCGGCAATGACTAAGAATATGGCGAGGGAATTCGGGCCTGCGGGTATCCGGGTGAACACGGTCTCGCCCGGTACCATCGACACCGATTTCCACCGCAATTTTTCCACCGAGCAGATGCTGACCAACGTGAAAGCGGCGACACCCATGGGACGCCTCGGCACGTCGGATGAGGTGGCCGACGCCATCGTGTATCTCTGCTCCGAAGGGGCGCGTTTCATCCAGGGACAGGCGCTGGAAGTGAACGGCGGGTTTTTGATGGTTTAGGTGGGGCAGGCCCAATAACCTTCACCACTACGGCACGGCGCTTGGTCTTCCGGTCTGCTACGCTTCCTTGATCCAAACGATCGAGCTCGCGGGCCGGCGAGGCGGACGAGTGCCGGCCCCGGGCGGGGGACCGGGAGGAGGCGGGGGCGCCGCGGGATCGCGATTAGTGCGCGCGAAGTTCGGGACGGCCATCATCGGGCTGCCGTCGGTGAACTTGCCCTTGATCACCATTACTCCGCCCAACAGATCTGCTCTCCATTCGGTGGTTAAGGGAGAATCGGCACTCAGCGCCTTGCCGATATCCTGATCCACCTTCTCGATGTTATACAGCAGGGGACCGTAGCGCAGCGCCACCTTATTCCGCGTGGCCTCAATCTTGTCGGTCGCCCGTACGCGCTGCACTTTGAGGGGCAACACCAGGTCCACCTTGTCGCCGGCCTTCCAGGCGCGCGCGATCACGGCGTAACCTTTGTCGATGGCCGGCTTCACGGCCACCCCGTTGACGGCGATCGAAGTAATACCGCCGGCGTCCGGCGTGCCGTGATAAAGGCTGCTCACGTTCGGTTGCGGCGCCCGGATCCGCAAACTGAAATTCTTCGCAACCTTGGGATTGACCGTGATGGTAACTTTGCCGTCCCAGGGGTAGTTGGTAACTTGCACCATCTGCACATCGGTGCCACCCACATTCTCCAGGTTGATGGTACTGCCCACAAAAAGGTTGACATACACGCCGTCGGCGCTCTTGGCATATACCCAGGTGGGGAGCATCAGCAAAGTTCTCGGGATATTGCCCACGCAGCACGGGCAAACATGCCAGGGAGTTCGAGCCTCATTGGCATCCAGGGGATTGGTGTAGTAGAAGTTCTTCGCCTCCAGATCGGTTGCGCCGAGGAGGGCGTTGTACATGGTTTCTTCGTATAGGTCCACATACTTGGCATCGTGGTAAGCCAGGTTCATCTTCCATTGGAAGAAGATCTCGCCGCAACTGGAGCAGGCTTCGCAATAGGCGCTGTTGCGCAGCGAGTAATTTGGACCGAAGCCCTCCGAGGTCTCGCCGCTTCCCACCCCGCCGGTGATGTAATACTTCTTATTGACGATGTTATCCCAGAGCGATTTCACCGCGCTTTGATAGTCCGGGTCGTGGGTCTCCACCGCGACGTCGGCCATGCCCGAGTAAGTGTAGACCGCGCGCACCGCGTGCCCCACGGCCTCATACTGCTGGGTCACCGGCAGGTGGCTCTGATCGTATTCCTGTCTGTCGCGATCTGGATTGGTGGCCGCGGCATAGCGGTTGTCCAGCAGGGACTTGGCCAGCTCGACATACTTCTGGCCCTTGCCGCCGCCTTCCATATCGTTGACGAAACGGCCGAACCGCACCAGCGCCTGTTCCATTTCCTGGTGGCCGTCGTACCAAGCCTTTTTGGACTCCGGACCCAGATTGTTATACCAGCAATCCGCCAGCTTCTTGGCCGCATTGTACAGCCGCGCATCTTTCTTGCCGGTCATCAGGTAGTGGTTAATCGCCGACTCAAGGAAATAGCCCGCGGTATAACCCTCGTGATCGCCACGCCGTTCCCAATGCTGGAATGGGCCGGCGCTGACGTCGCCGCGCCCGTTCACCCGCGGCAGCGTGAATGCCGTCTGCAAATACCCGTCCGGTTCCTGGGCCGCCAGGATCTTGGGAATCCAATCGTCCAGCGTCGCCCGCATTTTCTCGTGAGCTCTGAGCGTTTCCGCATCGTCCTGGGGATCGATCATCAGCGCGATACTCATCGCCTCCACCGTCTGGTGGACCCAGGCATTGGAGAACACATAGCCCTTGTGATTGCCGTGCGGCTCGCCGCGCAAGGCCTTTCCCGCTTCGACGAAATTATCGATTCCACCCGGACCCTCCGTCAGGTCCGTACGGTTGATGTACTCGATGCAATGGGGAATCCAATTGACCATCAGGGCCTTCGTCCGTGCGTTCCACAGCGGGCTCGCGATCTTGAAGTTCTTGGTGTAGACCGCATCCAATTGTTTCGCCGGGGGCGGCGTTTCCACCACCACATTCAAAAGCGAGGAAGCCTTGGTCTGGCCGTTATCCACCGTGAGCTTGAGGACATGGGCGCCGGGAGTAGTAAAGGTCGCGCTGGTGATCGGCGACGTGGGGTCGGCGAAGGTGACCGCCCCAGGGCCGGACGCCTTGCTCCACGTCACGGTAGGCGTAGGACCGGCCGGAGTCGGAGGTGGCGCGGATAGGGCACCCCTGCCGGCACGAACCGGCCGCGGTGGATCGCCGTACCCGGCCCATCCGCGCAGGTAGGTCTTGCCCGGCAGCACGGCCACGCGATCAATGCCGGCCACGCCATTGAGAGCCGCTTTGTCCGCGGCCAGGGCACAGGAGACGATGGCACTCTGCACAACGGGAGTCAGTGCCACCGCCTTACCGATGGCTCCGAGCATCCCACGGCGGCTGATGTTGGATTTCGTCAAATCGTCACTCACCGGTATCACCTCAAAATGGATTGGTGCCTCTATTCTTACCCACGAAGTTTCGCCTGGCAAGCCCGCCACCACACAAATGCAAAGGGCCGCCCGCGGGTGCGAGTGGCCCTGGTGCATTTCGAATCGCCCTGCAAGGTTAGAAGGAAATCTTCAGCGCCATCTGCACGGTGCGCGGGGCGTTCTGCTGCGAGGCGGCGACCACTCCGAAGCTGGAACTGGTGGGGTCGCTGTTGGGCGCCGCGAAGCGCGGATGGTTGAATGTGTTGTACGATTCGAACCGGAACTGGGCCTTCAAGCGTTCGCGGATCGCGAAGTTCTTGTAGATGCCCATGTCGAGGTTGTTCGTGCGGCTGGCGCGCACACTTCCCCAGCGCGTCGGGTAGCTGCGGATGTTAGCGGCGAAGTCCTGGTAGACGCCGTTCTTGGTGGCGTCGCCGACGGCCGGTTTGTAGGCGGCGCCGGGCAGGCTCATCACGCCCGTCCAGGCCGGATAGGTGGTGATATCCGCGCCCTTATCGGGGAAGCGCTGGAATTGCGCGGTATCGAACCATCTGTTCAGGCTCTGCTGACCCTTGGGTAAAGCGAAATTCTGGCCGGAAAACCAGGAATTATCGCTTCCGGTGCTGTTGAAGACCACTGGAATGCCGGATTGGATGTTGAACTGGCCGGAAATCTGCCAGCCGCCAACCACGAAATCCAGCGCTTTCGGCATCGCGTGGCCCAGCGCCTGTTTCCGCCCAATGGGAATCTGCCAGATGGGGGCGATGGAGAGGTGGAACGGACGATCCTCGCCGCCGAGCTTGTGTTCGACGTGACGGCCCGCGATTTCCGGACCGGTCCACGAAGTATCTTCGAATAGCTTCGACCAGGTGAAAGAGTTGATCACCGCGAATCCCTTGCTGAAGCGGTGCTCCACTTTGGCCAGCATCGCGTCGTACTGGTTGCTGCCCCAGGGAGTGAGGTTCATGGTCATGCCGTCCAGGATCTTCACATTGTTGAGTAACTGGTGGACGGTGGTAGTGGTGTTGGTGGAGGGCGAGCCGGTCACGTTGGCCAGGCCCTGGAACGGATTGGGCACGAGGGTATTCCAGAGCAAAGTGTCGAGCGGGCGGCCGGCGCCATCAAACACGCTCTGCACGCCAAGGTACTTCTGCCAGAGATCGTAGGGCGGCAGGTTTTGGTTTAGGGCCTGGGTAATGTTGTAGGTCTTGTTGTGGGTGTAGCCGAGTTCCAACAGCCAGCCCTTGATCTGGTGTTGCAGGTGGGCGCTGTATTCCCAGGAGTAGATGCGGCGCTGATCCTGATAGTTCCAGGTGACGCCCTGTCCCAGGTTGGTGAGTGCCCCGAGCGTAGCGCCGGTGGGGTTCAATATGCCTGTGCGGAATGGATTGTCCATCGTGTCGGACGGAGTGAAGTAATTGTCCGAGGTCACGTTGAAAGTGGTGGTACGGCTGAAGCCGTTCTGCCCCCCGGTATCGAAGGAGGCCTGGCTGAAGCGGCCGCCGCCGGCGCGAATCACGGTATTGGGCCCCAACTTATAGGCGAACCCGAGGCGCGGCTGTATCTGAGTCCAGTCGGTCTTATAAACTCCGCGCGACTGGCCGTTGACGCCGGAAAAGAGTTGCGCGCCCATCAGCTTGAAGGAACTTGCCGGCAGGTACTGCTGGAGAATCTGAATTCCCACGTTAGAAGCATTGGCTGAACTATTGAGGATATTGGTGTATGCCGCCTGCGCCGCATCGCTCATGGGGTTGATCACGGTGGAGTCGAAGTTCGTCGTCATACGGTTGAAGCGCTCGGTGACGGGCGTCTCCCAGTCGTAGCGCAGGCCCATGTTGATGGTTAGGCGGGGGGTCACGCGCCAATCGTTCTGGACGTAGAACGCTTCGAAGTGCTGGTTCCAAAAGGCATCCGCGTTGCGCGGGAAATTGCCGGCGTTGGGCAGCCCGAGCAGGAAAGCCGCGCCACTCGTGCCCACGCCGATACCGCCGCTGGTGAGCGCGTTCTGGCGGGTCCAGTTGCTGTTGTCGAAAGTGTAAACTCCCTGGTTGCCGATGCCCTTATTGGCCTGTTGCAGAACCCAGTGCTCGGCGCCCACCTTCCAGGTCATGTTGCCCTTCACCTTGGTCAGCGTCCCGGCGTAGGTATAGTAGGACGTGTTGACGACGTTGCCGGCTTGGCCGGTGCCGATGTTGCCGAACTGACCGATGATCTGCGGGAACGAAGGCAGGGCCATCTGCGAGGTGAAACTGGCCGGGAAACCGAGGCTGGCCGCGTCGAAGCCCGCGCCCTTGTCGTTGTTCGGTTCTTCGTAGCGCGACAGGTTGGCCCGTAAGTCCAGGATAGTGGTTGGCCCCACGGTCCACACATGATTGAATTGCAGGGTGCGCGCAATGCGGTGCTGGTAGGAACCGGTGGACGGATTATGGAAATCGTCGCCGGCCAATTCATCTTCGTGGTACCAGCCCACGGAGACCATGCTCTTGTGGTTGTTGTTCCAGCTTTGGTCGCCGCGTCCGCTGATGTCGGCCATCTTGTTCTGCCGGCTGGAGGAGGGAACGAAATTGTTGGCATCCGTACTGGTGCCATCGCTCGGCGTATTGGGCAGCGGGACGTAGGTCAGAATATTCCGCCCCACCTTGCTCAACTGGTTGGCGGGAATCTTCATCCCCGGATACGGCGTTCGGGCGCCCTTGGAATCCACCGTGTAAGGGTCGTAGATCTGGAGCGGAACCCGGGTGCGCACGCCGCCGGTGACCGTTGAGGTGTAGGACTGGCTGAAATCGCCCATGCGTTCGTCGGCGTTCAGCACGGAGCGGGTGCCGAAGCGCGGGTCCTGGTTGCGCGTGCCGTCATAGGCGAAAAAGAAGAACGTCTTCTGCTTGCCGTTATAGACTTTCGGAAGCCATACCGGTCCCCCCACCGTCCCGCCGTACTCGTTGTAATGGATCGGCGCTTTGGCCGACCCCGCCACGTTGCTCTGAAATGTATTGGCGTTGAACACGTTGTTCTGGTTGAACTCGTAGAGGCTGCCGTGCAGTTTGGCGGTGCCGCTTTTGGTCACCATCTGAATGGTGCCGCCGGCCTGGCGTCCAATGGAAGAATCGTATGCGTTCATCACCACGCGGAACTCCTGAATGGCGTCGGGCGCCGGCATGAAGCCCGCCTGTCCGCCAGTCTTCAGGTTCGGCATGCCGTTGAGCTCGAAATTGTTGGAGCGCGTGTTGTTGCGCCCGCCATCCACGGTGATCTGCGAGGCCGCATCGTGCGACCACAGGTGCGCGGTGTTGTTGTTCTGATCCTGTTGAATCACGCCCGGAGACAGCGTCGCTAACAAAGTGAGCACGCGCGACTGCGACGGCATCTCCAGAATCTGCTCCTGCGAGATGACGGTGCCGGATGTAGCTGCCGTGGTATCGATCAGCGGCACTTCCGCCGTCACCGTGAGTTCGGTGGTGGTGGACCCGACTTCGAGTTGCGAATCGATCTGCTTGCTGTCCGAAGTCTGCAGCACGATGCCCTTGCGTTCCACGGATTTGAAGCCGGCAGCGGAAACCGTGAAGTTGTAGCGTGCGGGAATCAGGAACTGCACCACCCAATTGCCCTGGTCATTGGTTTTGGTGGTCTGCCTCACGGCTGTGTCTTCGGAAATCACCGCGACTTCGGCATTCGGCACCGCCGAACCTTGTGCGTCCGTCACGCGGCCGCCCAACGAAGCCCGGCTGGATTGTGCCCACAAAGAACTCGTGGCGGCCATCAACATCGCCAACACGAGAATGAGAGTTGATTTTTTCATCGCTACTTTTCTCCTTGGAAGTCACTTGTCGCAGGAAGGCCGGTCGCAGACTGGTCAAACTCCGACGCTCGTGACTTACCGGTAAACATGACCCTATTACGCGGATAGTAGCACCGGTACGGCGTCGAATCAATAGAGTTTCAGACTACAAAACCTGGAAGAGCGGAAGCGCACGGATTCCAAAAACCGGGTTGCCCGTTTTGCGCGCGCCAGTCTGATTCGCGCCGTGACCGACCCGCCCCAGCAACAGGTGTCCGCTGGCTCAGCGGCGGATCCGGCATACGGAATCGCTGTGAAGGGAAGCGGCGATATTGCATCTGCAATGCCCGTGCTACGATGTGCTGTTATGCGTCCAGGGCATCGCGCGCCTTGGGGTCTTTGGCTGCTGGCCGGCGTGCTGATTGCGATATTTCTGGCGCAGAGCTTTCTCGCCAGCGCGAGCAAAAGCCCCGTTTTCGATGAAACCGGAGATATCGCCGCCGGACTGTCCTATGTCCAGACCGGCCAGATCCGCGCCAACCTCCAGCATCCGCCCCTGCTGAAAGAGCTGGCGGGCGCGGCATTGTGGCTCGCTGGCATACGCCTTCCCGACAGCCCACAGGTGCGCCAAATGCTAGCCGACGGCGGCGGAGAACGCGCAGTGGGGGCCCAACTGATTGCCGCCAATGGTCCTGACCGCACCATGTTCCTGGCCAGGCTCCCCTTCCTCTTGTTGGCCGCCGCGCTGGGGGTGCTGCTTTATCTCTGGGGCCGTCAACTGCTGGGCGAAGTGCCCGCGCTGGCGGCACTCTTTCTATATACCCTGAGCCCGGCCATTCTGGGACACGGGTACCTGGCCACCATGGACGTTGGATTGGCGGCCTTCACCGTACTGTTCCTGTTTGCGTTATGGCACTATTTAGAGCGCCCCGGTACCAGGCGACTGTTCTGCTGCGGCCTCACTATGGGCCTGATGTTGTGCACCAAGTTTTCCGCCGTCTTCCTGCAGCCCGTGGCGGCGGTGCTGATGCTCCTGGCGATGGACCGCCCTCCGCGGACGGACGCGTCGAAGGCGCCGCGCAGCTACGGCGCGATCGTCCTGGCATTCGCGGTCATGGGCGCCCTCGCGACGCTGGTAATCCAGGCGATCTATCTATCGCCCGGCGGCCTGTTCCTCTACTCCACCGGATTCGCGCGCGTGAATGCCGACCACAATCCAGACTACCTGGTTTTTCTCGGCGGCCAGTTGGAACGTCACTTCGCGAGCTATTTCGCCGCGGCGTGGCTGCTCAAGGAACCGCTGGCCGCGATCCTGCTCGGCGGACTCGGCCTGTTTGCGCTGCGCGGCAAAGCGACTTCCCGGCGAGTCAAGCTATTCCTGCTGTTGCCGGCCGCCGTCTTGTTCGCGGCGCACACCGTATTTGCCGATAACCTGGGCATGCGCTACATCATCCCGGTGCTGCCGTTTGCCTACCTGGTGGGCGGCGCCGGCGCGGCGTGGCTCATCCGGCAAGGGACGTGGGGACGCGCGGTGACGGCCGCGCTGGGCTTGTGGATGCTGGCCGCGGCCGCGGGCATCTACCCCGACCACCTCTCCTACTTCAATGAAGCCGCGTGCCTCGCAAAGAATCCAGGAGCCATCGGCTTCGACGGCGGCACGCGCTGCGGACCGCTCTGGCTCGACGATAGCAACGTGGATTGGGGACAATCGCTCAAGCAGGTGAAGCACTGGGTGGAGCGGAATGCTCAAGGACAGCGCGTGCATCTGGCCTACTTTGGCTCCTTCCCGCCATCGGCCTACGGGTTGAACGTGGAGCCCATTGGACCGGAGCAGTTGGTGCCCAATCCCGAAGCGGGCATCTATCTGGTGAGCGCCCACTTCGTAGCGCGCGCCCAGGCTGCCTGGCTGCGCACGCCCACGGAGATCATCGGCCACGCGATGTATGTGTACCGGATCACGGCCCCGCCATCCCCCTAAACCCCGTTTGCTCGAAGCGAGCAAGCGGCAATTTTGCTGTCGCGGCACCTGAGCCATTTGGATGAGTTAACGGCCAAGCCAGCACGCTGGGAAACGTGGACGTTGTCCCACACTGAGTCGGCAAGTTCGCGCGGGCGTTGAGCCCGATCTCTACTGTTGAGCTACTGTGAGAAGTAATCAGCCGCGGATTGCGGGAAGGTGTTGATCGTGAAAATTCGTCTGGCCATTCTGTTGTTCGCAGCCAATCTACTGCCCGCTCAACCGGGCTGGTGGTCCACCGAGCCCATCCGCTGGGTGCAGACCAACTTGCGTGAAGTGGATGCCGCCATGGATACCCGCCGCCTCGTCACCCAACTGGCCGACATGCGCGCCAATGTCGTCCTCATGGGGATGGGCGGCATCACCGCGTACTACCCCACTCACGTCGAGTTCCATTATCCGAGCCCCTTCCTGCCCGCCGGCCGCGACATGTTTGGCGACGTCCTCAAAGAGGCCCACGCGCGCGGCATCCGCGTGGTCGGCCGCTACGATTTGAGCAAAACCCAGAAGGCCGCCTACGATGCCCACCCCGAGTGGTTCTTTCGTAAGGCCGACGGCAACCCGGTGGTATACAACGGCCTCTATTCCACCTGCATCAACGGCGGCTACTATCGCGGGCAGGCGATGAAAATTCTCGCCGAAGGCCTGGAGCGCTACGACGTCGACGGCCTCTTCTTCAATATGTTCGGCAACCAGTCCACCGATTACAGCGGCGCCTACGTCGGCCTCTGCCATTGCGATTCGTGCCGCGCCAGGTATCGCACACAGTACGCTCGCGAGATCCCGGAACGCGCCGACGACGATTACCGCAAGTTCCTCCTGGCCAGTTCCCGCGAGGTCTCTGAAGCCATCGGCAAACTGATCCGCCAGAAGCGGCCCACCGCAGGCTACTTCAACTATATGCAGGAGTACACCGACGGCATCATGTCGGAGTCGAATACCGCCGTGCGGCGTCCGCTGCCGCTCTGGCCCTACTCCGCCAGCGACAACGTGAACCGCGCCCTCAATAGCCAGCCCGGAAAAACTCCGGTCAATCTCAACATGCAGTTCGTGGACTATTGGTGGCGCTTTGCGACTGTCCCGCGCCAGGAGATTGCCCTGCGCATGTGGCAGAACATGGCCCACGGAGGCGCCCTCACTTTCGAAGTCAACGGAACGCTCGACCTCCAAGACCGGCAGGCCTACGAAACCGCCAAGCCCATCTTCCAGTGGGCCGCCGCCAACCAGCAGCACTATTCCGGCGTGCGCAGTGCCGCGCGCGTGCTGTTGCTCGGCGGACCTTCGTCGCGCGGTGACGCCTATCGCGGCATCTTCCGCCTGCTCACCGAAGAGCATATCCCGTTCGCCGTTTCCGAAAACATGGAATGGCTCGGCAAACGCCCGTTCGACCTGGTGATTGGCACCGATTGGGCGCCCCGCGGCCTTCAGCAATATGTCGAGCAGGGCGGCCGTCTGCTGATTGCCAGTTCGCACCCGCCGGAGTTCCCCATCGCCCGCGTCATCGCCACCGCGCCGGACGTGAAGGGCTACCTCCGCGTCCGCAACCATAGCCTGTTTCCGTCTCTGGCCGAGACGGACCTGCTGATGCTGGACGGACCGTTCACCACGCTGGAAGGCGACGGGTCGGGCTCGCTTTCGCTAGTGCCCCCGTCGATGATCGGGCCGCCGGAGAAGGTGCATGTCGATATCCAGGACACCACCACCCCGGCCATCGTCACCAAGAGCTTGGGCCAGGGCACGGTCGCCTGGCTGCCCTGGGAATTGGGTGCGCTCTACTATCGCCACAGCCTGTTGGCCCACGCCGGTCTCTTCCGCGATGTCATCGCACAACTCTATCCCCAACGCCAATTGAAGACCAACGCCCACCCCCTGGTGGAAATCACGCTGATGCAGCAGGCGGGGCGCGCACAACTCCACTTCATCAATCTCTCCGGCCACTCGCAGACCGCTTACTTCGCACCGGTCCCGATGCGCGAACTTCGCGTCGAACTCCTCGGCGCCTTCCACGGCGCGCGCGCCCTGCGCCACCCCATGGACCTCAAGATCCGCACCCGCGGCGCCTACTCGGAAATCATTCTTCCGGAGTTATTGGATTACGAACTGGTGATATTGAACTAAGGTAGGACTATGTCTGACAGCGGCAAGATCGCGCTGGTAACCGGCGCCGGCAGCGGTATCGGACGTGCCGTCTCACTCACGCTCCAGTCCGCGGGGTATTCCGTAGTACTTGCCGGCCGGCGCGCCGAACCACTCGAGCGGACCGCCGCGTCGGCCGCATCGCCGGGCGGCAGGATGCTCTGTGTCCCCACGGACGTCACGGATCCGAATTCCGTCAGGGCGCTCTTCGCGAGAACCCAGGAAGCCTTCGGGCGCCTCGATGTTCTCTTCAACAACGCGGGCACCGGCGCCCCCGCCATTCCCCTGGAGGAACTCCGCTACGAGCAGTGGATGCAGGTGGTCGCCGTCAACCTTACCGGCTCATTCCTATGCGCCCAGGAAGCTATCAAGCTGATGAAGGCACAACACCCGCGCGGCGGGCGCATCATCAACAATGGCTCCATCTCCGCTCATGCGCCCAGGCCCCACTCCGCGCCATACACCGCTACCAAACATGCCATCACCGGCCTTACCAAGAGTATTTCACTCGATTGCCGGCGCCACAATATCGCCTGCGGGCAAATCGACATCGGCAACGCCGCCACCGAAATGACCGAGCGCATGACGGCCGGAGTTGCCCAGGCAGACGGCAGCACCGCGGTGGAACCGCGCATTGACGTCCGCCACGTGGCCGATGCAGTGCTCTACATGGCGAATCTTCCGCTGGACGCCAACGTGCAATTCCTCACCGTGATGGCCACCAACATGCCCTTTGTCGGACGCGGATAGGTAGGACAGGCCTCCGCCTTTTGTGGTCTATCTAAATGGGCCTTCGGCCCGCGAAATCCCACGAATAACCGGCGAGCCCCGGGCGGATTGTCCGATGCGCGATGTAGTGTTTCGTCCCTGTCAGGCTTCGACAGACGACATAAACCGATCATCTGTCCCACCTCCCCCTCTTCCGCATGACCAGCGACTCCACCACGCGCGATGCGGCGTCTGGTCGCAGGATTCGCGCGCACCGCAATGCCTACCCTTCTGGCAAGACGAGGTAAGGAGCAATGGCGATGATCAAGCGCGGGCTGGGTGACAAACGACAAATGGCGATCGTCTGCCCCACTTAACCCACCAGCGCGAACGCGACCATCGTCTGTTCCCGCTGGCCCTCCAGCAGGCCGTCTTCCAAACCGCCCGGATCTACCTGCACCTGGCACGCCGCAATCTGCTCGTCCGTGGCGCCGCGATAGTTCAGTTCGCAGACGCCCAGGACATCGCCGCCGGTGCGCACCGCGGGGCCAAAGATCCGGCACGTGATGGGGCGCGCTTCGTACAGGTCACAGGTCAGCGCCTCGGGGTCCAGCGCCGGACAATACTCCTCGTCTGGCAGGCAGGCGAAGCGATCCTCGGCTTCCTCGCCTTCGTCCAGAATGCCGGTAGTCAAATCGCCGGGGAAATCCGCCAACCGCGCCACGGCTTCCCGCGACCGCCGCCGCACCCGGGCCGCGCGCTCGGGGTCCCGCCGCTCCAGTTGCGCCAGGCCCTCCCGCAGCCGCCACGCATCCAATTGCGTGATCGGAAAAGGCCCGATGCAGCACTCCGCGCAGCCCGGCTTGCACGCCAGCCACACCCCACTCAGGCGCGCCGCTTCGGCCATCGCCGCGCTCACAATCTGAATCAGCTCCCGGTCACTTGCCACGCTTTCGAGAATAGCGCGCCGCATGTTACCATCGCCACTTGCGTAAGG
Source organism: Candidatus Solibacter sp. (assembly GCA_025361425.1). Classification (GTDB taxonomy): domain Bacteria; phylum Acidobacteriota; class Terriglobia; order Bryobacterales; family Bryobacteraceae; genus Solibacter. The sequence continues at coordinate 21,570 of JANYAH010000085.1, forward strand.
TACCACTCGCGGAATCCCTCCGGATCATCGGGCGAGGGTCGTCGAACTGGCTCGCCAATCGTCCGATCGTCGTTTCTTTTGAAGTCACCGACGCGTGTACTTGCTGGTGCAAGCACTGCGACCACGGCGGCCCGCGCGACGAATCCCGCAATCTCAAACCGGCCGATTACCGCCGCTACATGGAGGCCCTCCGCCCCTGCGTGGTGCAGGTGTCTGGCGGCGAGCCCTTGTTGCGCGACGACGTGGTGGAAATCGTACGCAGCATCAAGAACGGCGACACCGTGCCGTACACCATCCTGGTTTCCAACTGGTCTCAGATGACGCCGGAGAAGTACCTCGCACTGCGCGCCGCCGGCATCGACCAATTCTCCGTCAGCTTGGATTTTCCCGACCAGCGCCATGACGATTTCCGCGTCTACCCCGGCCTCTACAGCCATCTTGAAGATTTGATCCCGCGCTTGGCCAAACTGGGGCACGACGATATCGTGCTCAACAGTTGCATCACCACCGAGAATCTGGGAGAGATCGAGGCCCTCGCGGACAAGGCCCGCGAATGGGGTGTGAATCTCTGCTACAGCGCCTACTCGGCGCGGCGCACCGGCTGCCGCGATTACTTTCCCAGCTCGCCCCAGCAGCTCGCCGAACTCGGCGCACGCCTCGGTCGCGTGGAGCAGCGCCGCGATTCCACCAATTGGATCGTCAACTCCCCCAGTACGCTCCAGGCCACGCGCGAATACTTCGCCAACAACGGTACCCCCGGCTGCAAAGCCGGACTGCGCTTTCTGGTGGTCACCGCCGACGGCGCCTTGCAGCCCTGCTCCATGCAGTTCCAGCGCTACAGCCTCGAAGAGCGCCACCGCATGATCGCTGAATTCACGGCCACCAACACGTGCGACCAGTGTTACGTCTCCATCCGTTCCTACCTCGACAAGAGCTTCCCCAAACTGCTGTGGGAAAACGTCAGCGGCTTTCTCTCGATCAAGAGCGCACCCTAAATTCGCCGCTTCATAACTTCACAGCCAGGCTCCGTTACCTTCGCGTCTCCGCGTCAAGTAAACAGTTTCCTTTTAGTTCCGCTCTCGCCGGGTCAGGCAGCGGCTGTTGAATTACAGCGAATCATCACTGCACTCGCCGACTCCCCGCTTCACAACAGCGAGGCCGCGGCCGGGTCCAGAAATAGAATCGCCGATGGATGCCGCCGCAGAGCGGACGCCGGACACGCTTCCACGACGGGTCCTTCCAACGCCGCCCTCACCGCCGCGCTCTTGTGCGCGCCGTTGACGAATACCAACGCTCGCGGCACTCGTAGGAAGAACGGCACCGTCAGCGAGAGCGCCAGCCGCGGCACTTCCTCCAGCCGAGCGAACGCTCCATCGTGTACCTGCTGCATCCGGCAGACGTCGTCGAGTTCCACCGCCCGCACATCCCGCGGATCGGCAAAATCGCACACCGGCGGGTCGATGAACGCCAGGTGCCCGTTCTCGCCGATTCCCATGATCGCCAGGCACGGTTCCGCCCCCCGCAACAGCCCGGCGTAGCGCTCGCACTCGGCCGCCGCGTCCGCCGCCTCGCCATCCAGTTGGTGAAAAGCCGCCACCGGTACGTGGTCGAACAAACGCTCCCGCAAAAAACGCCGGAACGACGCCGGATGCTCCGCCGGCATCCCCGCGTACTCGTCCATGTGGAAGGCGGTAATGCGCGTCCAATCGATTTCCTGCGCGCGCAACGCCGCCAGGAACGCGTCCTGCGACACCGCGGACGCGAAGACCACCGCCGCCCGCCCCGCGCGCTCCGTCTCTGCCCGCATAATCCCGGCCGCGATCTCCGCCCCCGCCGCGCCGGCTTCGCTCCGGTCGGCGAAAACCCGTACTTCCAGCCGGTCACGAAAGAACGTCTGCATCTTTGCGCTCACGAAAACACCATAGCACCTGTGCCCGCGAATTGAGCACCACCACGTGCTGTGGATTGACAACGTGACCTTTCCATCGAGCTGGGCCGCGGAGACGATTGGCACTGGATCGCCGAAGCGCTCCTGCGGCGAAACCCGCGAAGAGGCCGGCGCACCGAGGACCTTTAGATAACGCCCACCCCTCACCCCCCTGGACTTCGCCACTTATCAGGCGCACAATATCCCCGGAGGTTCTGCATGCCCATTCTAGGTAAACTGCAAGAATTTCTGGACCTGAGCGGTGTCCCCTACACGCACACGGTCCATCCCCTGGCCTACACGGCTCGGGAAGTTGCCTGCGTCGAACACGTGCCGCCCCAGGAAGTTGCCAAGGTGGTGATTGTGCTCGCCAACGGAGAGTACAAAATGCTGGTGCTGCCCGCCAGCAAGGTGGTCGATTTTCAGGAAGTGCGCGACGCCTTGGGTTGCAATACGGCGCGCCTCGTTACCGAGACCGAACTGGCGCGCATCTTCCCCGATTGCGACCTCGGTGCCATGCCGCCCTTTGGCAACCTCTACAACATGAAAGTGCTGATGGACGCCAACCTTCTAGCCGACGAGCGCATCGTCTTCAATGCGGGCACCCACCGCGATGTGGTCCATCTCCGCCAGGAAGACTATCGCCGGCTCGTTCAGCCTGAAGTCGTCCATCTGGCCCGGGAAGTGCTGCTCCAACGCGGCTGGTAGACTTTCGCTAACCAGCGCACTCAGGGCGGACAGTCGCTCTGGAAAATGGCCCTGGGCGGAGCTGTGGGGAAGCGTCGTCTGGTCGCCTGAAGGGCACTAATCCCGCCTGCCAGCTCTACTTCACGTCCTCAGGGTCAACCGCCTTCTTCGACCCGGTCGCCGCATACTTGATGTACGCCACGATATCGGCCAGCTTCTCGTTGCTGATTTTGTTCACGACCGGTGGGTGCTTCCACACATCGTTGTTGCCCATGGACGCGATATCCGCCGGCGCGACTTCCTTCTTCTCCGGGGGATTCTTCGAAAGATCGAACAGCACCACGGCCTTCTCGTCTTTCTTCCCCGTCATCGCCGGGAAGCTTTCCCCCGACTTCAGCTTGGCCACCTGCACGTACTGCGTCACGGTGGAACGCGCGGCCATGGCAATCGCCTGGGGACCCAGTCGCCCCAGTCCAGTCAGATCCGGACCCACCGCGGTGCCCTTCCCTTTCAGCGCGTGACAGCTCCCACAACCTTGTTGGGCGTCGAAGAACAGCGCTTCCCCACGCTCAGTCTGCGACGGAACGGCGGTCGCCTGGGCCAAAAACATTACAATCCAGAACATAATGCGACGCTCCTTTTGGGCGCGACTCCATTATATCCGGATAATTCACTCCTGTTGTAATTATCATCGTTTATTTCCGAACGCTTCATTTCAATGCGTATGGACTGAGCCGGTGCGATCGCGCCATCGCTCGCTGATGCTCACGGCTCCGACGGAGCCCCGGCCGTGAGGGGTTGTCCTCAAGAGCACATCGTCCGCGTAGGCGGCTTCCGCACCCGACCGGCCGCCTCACCGTGACCCGGTAGAACCGTGTGCCCGGCCCGACTGGACGGCCATTCCGGTAGGGTTAACTAACTTTCGATCTACTGATGTTACCCGCAAAGTAGTCGGCTAAATACTCACGATATCCCTTTACCCCCAGGCAGATTCCTGCCAGACTCGAACTAGAAAAGATATCGGGTACTTACAGGAGTAAGGTAACCTATGCAACTTAGCACTTCGGAAACGATTCAGGCTCTGCTGTCCAGCATCGCACCGCCAGAGCGACGCTTGCGTCGCCGGGCTATGGTTGAGCTAAATCCAAAGCCCGTCCGCCCGCACAAGGCTTCCGGCTGCCCCCGCGGCTGCATTTGCCGCATGTGCTCCGACAACGCCCGCTGGGAGCGAATTTTTCAGGAAAAATTCGCCGATCCCAGCTACTACTCAGCGCCCACAACCAGAAATGGGTCGAGCTTGTCGGACCTCTGACGCAGCGGCAGCCGGACCGAGCCCCCTGGACCTCCGCAGGGATTCCGGATATGATACGAGCGTGCTGCGGCGTCCACCGGCGCGGCGCTGTTGGGGAGGCATATGTCGAGCGATTCCAATCGCCGCAAGTTTCTGGGAACGGCAGCCGGTGCGGCTGCGTTCACCATCCTTCCGCGCCACGTAGTGGCGCGCTCCGGAGAGATCCCGCCCAGTGACAAAATCACCTTGGCCTACATTGGCACGGGCACCCAGGGACTGCGCGAACTGCTGCCCATGCTGGCCGCGCCCGAAATCCAGGTAGTTTCGGTCTGCGACCCCTGCAAGCATCCGGCGGGCTATCGAGACTGGTCGCGCGATTCCATACTCAAAGAGATCCGCCGCGCGCTCAACAAGCCGGGTTGGCGCGCGGGCAGCGAAGGCACGGTGCCCGGCGGCCGCGATGTCGCGCAGAATATCGTCGATACCTTCTACGCCAAACAGCGCGCCACCGACGGTTTTAAGGGTTGCTCCGCCTTCGCCGATTTTCGCGAGCTCTTTGACAAGCAGAAGGATTTGAATGCCGTCAAGATCATGACCCCGGACCACCTGCACGGCGTGATCGCGATGGCAGCCATGAAGCGCGGCAAGCACGTGATCGTGCACAAGCCCATCGCCAACCGCCTGATGGAGGCCCAACGGGTGATCGAGACCGCGCGCGCAACCGGAGTGGCCACGCACTTCATACCATGGGATGCCAACGGGTCCATGGAGCAGGTGCTCGGGTGGATCCGCGATGGCTCCATCGGCACGCTGCGCGAGATTCACAATTGGACCAACCGGCCGGTGTGGCCGCAGTATCCCACTGTCCCCACAGATACGCCGCCGGTTCCGGAAGGTTTCGATTGGGACCTCTGGCTGGGCCCCGAGCGCGAGCGGCCGTATCATCCCAACTACACCCATATGGTGTTCCGCGGCTGGTACGATTTCGGCGGCGGCTCGATGGCCGATATGGGGCACTACAGCCTGTGGACCGTGTTTCGCGCGCTGGACCTGTCCGGCCCCACCAGCATCGAGCCGATGCTCAGCCACGACCAGGTGTTGACCGACGGCATCGCCACAGGCGTGAAGAACGATTTCTCCTTCCCCGGTGCCAGCATTGTGCGCTTCCAGTATCCGGCGCGCGGCCAGAGAGGCCCTGTGGAATTGATCTGGTACGAAGGCGGTTTGCGGCCCCCCACACCGCCGGAACTGGAGGAAGATCGCAAAGAGTTCCCCGCCGAGGCCATGATGTTCGTCGGCGACAAGGGCAAAATTCTGGCCGGTTTCCACGTAGACAATCCGCGCCTGATTCCAGAGCGCCGGATGAGCGGCTTCCCTGCCCCGGCCACCGCCACGCGGGCTCCACGCGAATCCGGGCAACTATCGCCCGGTATGCGCCAGTGGGTGGAAGCGTGCAAGGGCGGCGCGCAATCGCCGGGAAGTTTCCTGCATGCCGGCGGAATTTCCGAGGCGGTGAACCTGTACGCCGTGGCGCTGCGCACGCGCCGCCGCTTGTACTACGACACGGCGAGCCGCAAGATCACGAACGTCACGGAAGCCAACAAATATCTTTCCCGCGAGTATCGCAAGGGCTGGAGTCCCGACTCGATATGAACTTCACCAGAAGGCAATTCCTCGGGGCTGCGCCGGCGGCCCTCGCCGGGGCGGCACAGGCACTGCGCGCCGACCCGCTGGGCATGCCGGTGGGCTGCCAGGTCTATCCGGTGCGCGAAGCGCTGGCCAAGGATTTCGAGGGCACGCTGCGCGAGCTGGCCGCGATCGGCTACCGCACTATCGAGATGTGTTCGCCGCCCAGCTACGCGGAATTCCGCCCGCTGGCCAGCCTGACCGCCACGCAGATGCGCCGCACCATTGAGGGCGCGGGATTGCGCTGCGAGAGCTGTCACTACAACTTCCGGGAACTGAAGGAAAACCTGGACGAGCGCATGGCCTTCGCCAAGGAACTCGGGCTCAAGCAGATGGTGCTCTCCAGTTTCGGACTGCGCGCCGAGGCTACGCTGGCCGAATACAAACAGGCGGCCGGGGAACTCAATCGTCTCGGCGAACGCACTCAAAAGGCCGGATTCCAATTGGCCTATCACAATCACAACAACGAGTTCAAGGAACTCGAAGGCGTGCTGATCTACGACGAACTGATGCGGCAGTTTGACGCCAAGCTGGTCAAGATGCAATTCCAGGTGGCCGTCATCAGCCTGGGTTTTGAAGCCGCGACTTATCTCGCGAAGTATCCCGGCCGCTTCCTTTCGCTGCACCTGGCGGACTACAGTACGGCGGAGAAGAAAGCCGTCCCGGTGGGCGCGGGCGTGGTGGATTGGAAGAAGCTATTCGCCGCGGCCAAGACCAGCGGCGTCCAGAACTATTTCGTGGAAATGGATCTGGACGCAATGAAGGCCAGTGCCACTTATTTGCACAAGCTGTAGGGACTACTTTTTGAGCAGCGGCGTCACCAGGAAGCTCTTGATCTCCACGTAGCTGTGGTCGCCCTGGATGATGAAGGGCCCGGGCTCGCCTTCGTCGGAATTGTTGGCAATGGCGGTGAGGCCGTCCACTTCCACCTTGTCGAGCACCGTTTTGCCATTGTAGACCACGGTGAGCGTGCGGCCGACCAGCCGTATGTCGTAACTCTGCCATTCGCCCACGGGCTTGCTGGCGTTGACGCTGGGCGCGATGCGGCTGTAGAGCGCGGCCGAACTGTGGGCATTCGGCGGCTTGCCGTAGTCTTCGAGAATTTGAATCTCGTAGCGGCCACGCAACCCGATGCCGCTATTGGAGTGCTCCACAATGCGGAAATCCACATGCAATTTGAAGTTCCAGAACTTCTGTTCGGAAATCAGGTCGGTAGTGGGCGGAGCGTTGCGCAGGATGCCGTCCTTGTAACTCCACTTCATCTCCGCGCCGGGATTCAGCGGCTTCCAGCCGGTGAGATCTTTGCCGTTGAACAGTTCGACGGGCTTGCCTTCTTTCCAGGAGCCATCGTCCTTCTCGGCGATCGCGGGGGCGCGCACGCCGGTCCACTTTAAGGGTTGCGCGGTGCTGCCCGGGGTTTGCTGCGTGCCTTCCAGTTTCCCGTTGACGAGGCGCGCGCGATAGACCGGCGCGGGTCCCTTGGGATTGCGGCTGGGGTTGGCGATGGAGAAGCGCAGTTCGCCGTTTTCGACCGCGATGGTATCGATGTTGTTCATGTCGCCGCCATAGGCGCTGACGAACTTGCCGGCGGGTTTGGGCGATCCGACGCCGGTCAGTTCGACCCACCAGGCGCGAGGGCGGGGCTGGGTGTGGGTGGTGACATCCCAACGGCCGTCGAAATCCGAATCGGCCGCGATCGAAGGTATGGCCGCCAGGAGGAAAACTACAAATAGGGTGCGAAGTGTCATAGCGAGATTAATGTATCACTCTTCTGGGGTGGCAATCTTCAACGCAGAGACGCCGAAAGCGCAGAGGGAAGCGCAGAGAGAAGCAAACGCATACCTTGTGTGTTCCTCTGCGTCTCTGCGTCTCTGCGTTGAAAGGACTCTTACCCCAGTTCGATAGCGCGCACGATGATGGCACGCTCCCGGGCGTCGGCAGCGTCGGGGGGGAGCGCACGATCCAGCTCAAACTCCACCAGCACTTCGGCACCGGGCGGGACCAGTTGCGTGCATTCAAAATCGCCGGACCGGGTGAGGGTGTGGGTGGCGATGACGGCTCCGGCGGCGCGCGCGGTGAGGGTGAGCGGCAACTCCAGATTCGACGGCACAGTGACTTTGAGGCTTAGCCTTTGGTCGCCGGGGGCGATGGCGAGCCCGAAACGCCGCGCGGTCCATCGCCAGGCGCCGTTCTCTAGGATGTGCCAGCCATCGAGGAGTTGGGTGACGGGCGGCGGATCGAAAGCGCGCGAGCGCAGCAGGCAGAAGACGCGCTCATCGCGCTGGGTGTTCCAGAGGATGGAGCTTTCGTCGCCGACCACGAGCCAGTCGCAGACCTCCCACCCGCAACGATCGATCAGGGTGCGCAGGCCGGTTTCGGAGAAAATCCAGTAGTTGGTCTCGTCGCCGCGCAGACCGTCGCGCCCGGCGAGGAAGGCGACCGGCAAATGATTCACCTGGGTCTGCTGGTCTGGCGCGAAGCGCGTGATGGCGGTGCTCAGCAGGCAATAGTTGGCGCGGGCGGCCAGGGTTTCGAGGACACTGTAGGGGTTCTTTAGGTGATAGAGAATGCCTAAGCAGAGGGCGAGACCGCAGCGGCGCAGGGGCAGATGGAAGGCGCTGTCGAGATCGAGCGGTTCGATGCGGACGGAGGAATCCAGCGCGATCTTGAGCGCCTCGACGCCGGCCATGCGGTTGTAATTGGTGGGCGGGTTATCGATGGCGCAGACGCGGTAGCCGAGCGACTCGAGGAAGAAGGAGAGATCGCCATCGCCGCAGCCGAGATCGAGCACCGGGAGGTCGCCGGCGAGCGGTTGGAGAAAGCGGCGGCGGCCGGTGAGCAATTGGTCGAGAAGGGTCAGGGTGCCGAAGCTGTCCCAGGGATACCAGCCGGGATCGGGCAGGGCGACATGGCTTCGGGCGCGGCGCAAATGCTCCTGGAAATCGAGCGCGCGGGCGGCGAGGTCGCGGATTTCGAGTTGTTGGATGAGGGGCCGTGGGCGCAGGCGCCGTTTCCAGGATGCAAGGGACACTAGCGCTTGGCGGCGTACTTGGTGAAGAGGCCGGCGATATCGGCGTCCTTCACGGTACCCGGGTGAATGACGACGCGATAGCGATACCGCAGGCTCTTACCGGGTTCGATGGTCATGGCGCCGTCCTGCGATTTGTCATTGGTGAAGACGGAGAGCCCCCAAGGGTTAGCGGCGAAGAGGCCGTAGGCGCGGGCATGCCAGCGCACCGGGTGGCGAGGATTCCCGGGATGGTCGAGGATGGCGACGCCGAGCTTTTCGCCTTTGATCTCGCCGGAATAATCGCACCACGGCGAGGGCTTGCCCCAGAGCTGCTTCTCGCCGACGAGGCCTTCGGCGTTGGTGATATGGGAAACGCCCTTGTCCTCCTGCACCAGGGGGCGCAGACGTATGGCAAAAGCGCCGTCCTTGCCATCGCCGAAGGTGACAGTGGCAAGCGCGGTGAGGGTGATATCCACGTCGAAATAGCGCAGTTTGGGATCGGAGTAGAAGGTCATCACGCGGGATTCGGTGAGGAGCGCGTTGTTACGTTCCATGTCGGTCCATTCGAATGTGGCGGCAATGGTGCCCTGGGTCTTGCCGCTCTTCACCTCGCCGGTCTTCTTGAGATTGATGCGGCCCAGGTTCTTGCGGTGGAGGTCCGCGAAGTAGGACCATTCGTTATTCCAGAAGTCGAGCTTGTTGACATTGTCGTGGGCGAACCACAGTCCACGCTGGTGCTGGTGGTCCATGACGGCGGGGCCGTTGCGCGAAGGTTTCTTTTCGGCGGCTTCCTCGGGGACATCTTCCATGGGCCAGGCGCGCGTGATGTAGGTTCCGGAGGCGGCGCGCAGGGGCCAGAGATAGGGTTTGGTGACCTCGGCGTTGAAGGCCTTACCGGACATGTAGAAATCGGTGAACGGTTTGCCGTCGATCTCCACGGAGACTTTGCCGGCGGCGGGCGTGAGCTTCACCTGAGCGCCGACAGGGAAGGCGAGCAGGACGGCGGAAAACAAGACCAGGCGTGGGTGGTTCATCGGAACTATTTTAGCGCTAGTGAGCGCTCTCTAAGGCGCGGAGAGGAAGAAGAATCCGAGCTAATTCCAGGCTGCGACCAGGGACGGGCGCGCAATCGCCGGGTGGAACTGGTGAAGCAGCCGTAAGGCCGAATGGGTCAATATGCATTTGGCACACAAAGACAAGCCAGGAGGCCTGTCCTACTCGGCCATCAGCATGCCGAGCAAAGCCTCGGTGGCGCGATTGAACTTCTTGCGCCGGCGGTGCACGATGCCCACGGGTCGGACCAATCCGGGGGCATTCAGCTTGACGGCTACCAGGCGTCCCTGTTCGATCTCGGCCTGCATGGTGCGGGCCGGAAGGATGCTGATTCCCTGCCCCAGCGCCACGGCTTCCTTGATCATCTGAATATTGTCGAAGTGCATCACCAGGTTGACCTCGACGCCCTGGGCGCGCAGGAAGCGATCTAATTCGCGGCGGATGCGCAAGTCTTCGTCGAAGCCGATGAAGGCGTGGCCGTTGAGGTCCGCGGGGTACACCTCCGAGCGGGCGGCCAGCGGGTGGTTGGGCGGGACCGCGAGGTGCATCTCCTCCTCCCGCCACGGGATGGCGGCGATTTCGCGGCTGGATTCCGGATAGCTCACCAGGCCCAGGTCGGCCGCATCGTCGCGCACCGCTTCGTAAATCTTATCGGGGCGCATGTACTCGACGTGCAACTGGGCGGTGGGATATTTGGCCGCGAACTGCGCGCCCAGGCGGCTCATCTCACTCAAGCCAGTGGAGTAGATGGAGACCACGCGCACGGTGCCTTCGACATCGCCTTTGAGCGTTTCCAGCGAGAGGGAGAAGTCTTCTTCGCGGCGTAGAACGTCGCGGCAAAAATCGCTGTACATCCGGCCGGCCTGGGTCAGTTCCAGGGGCCGCTTGCCGCGGTCCAGCAAGATCACCCCCAGGCGACGTTCCACCTCCTGCACGTGCTGGCTGGCCGCCGATTGGCTGACGCCACAGTGCTCGGCCCCACGGCTCATGCTCCTGGTGGCCGCTATCTCTCTGAAAAGTCGTTGTTCCCAGAACTCCACAGGCTCTAGAATAGCATAAGCATTGCTAATTTTAGCTATTGATGAATTTCCTATTGTCTAATACTAGGGAGGCTGGTACACTACTTGACAAGGCAACCACCATGAGCGAGAAAAGTGTAAGCACTGGTCTACCTTCCGCGCAGGGACTTTACGATCCGCGCCATGAGCACGATGCCTGCGGAATCGGCTTCGTGGCGAACATCAAGGGTCAGAAATCGCACGACATTATCGTCAAGGGCATACAGGTGCTCATCAACCTGACGCATCGGGGTGCCTGCGGCTGCGATCCGGAGACCGGCGACGGCGCTGGCGTCCTGATCCAGATTCCGCACAAGTTCTTCGTGCGCGAGTGCGCGAAACTGGGTTTCACGCTGCCGCCGGTGGGCGAGTACGGCGTCGGCATGACGTTCCTCCCGGTGGAACCGCACGCGCGCCGGCTGGCGGAAGGCATTGTGGAGCGCATCGTGCGCGAGGAAGGACTCAGCGTCCTGGGCTGGCGCGATACGCCGATTGATGGCGCGGCGATTGGCCGCGTGGCGCGCAACTCGCAGCCTTACATCCAGCAGATCTTCGTGGCGCGCGGCAAGGGCATGACGGAGGACCAACTGGAGCGCACGCTCTACCTGGTGCGGAAACGCGCCGAGAGCGAAATCTCCAAGAGCGATATTCCGGAGAAGAGCTTCTTCTACGTGCCGTCGCTCTCCGCGCGGACCATTATTTATAAAGGCCTGCTACTGGCTCCGCAGATTGCCAATTTCTACCCCGAGTTGAAGGATCCCGATCTGGTTAGCGCGTTGTGCCTGGTGCACCAGCGCTTCAGCACCAACACGTTCCCCACGTGGCAGCTGGCGCACCCCTACCGCTACATTGCGCACAACGGGGAGATCAACACGGTGCGCGGCAATGTCAACTGGATGCACGCGCGCCAATCCGTGCTGGCCTCGCCGCTGTTTGGGGAAGACATCAAGAAGCTGTTCCCCATTGTTCAGCCGGGCGGCAGCGATTCGGCCGCATTCGATAACGCGCTGGAACTGCTGGTGATGGCGGGCCGCGGATTGCCGCACGCGATGGCCATGCTGATTCCCGAAGCGTGGTCGAAGAACCAACATATGAATCCGCAGAAGCGCGCGTTCTACGAATACCACGCGTCGCTGATGGAGCCGTGGGACGGTCCGGCGGCGATCGCGTTCACGGACGGTCGGTCGATCGGCGCCACGCTGGATCGCAACGGCCTGCGTCCCGCGCGCTACCTCGTGACCAAGGACGATCTGATCATCATGGCGTCAGAAAGCGGGGTGCTTGCGGTCAAGCCGGAAGACGTCAAGTTGAAGGGCCGGTTGCAGCCCGGCAAGATGCTGCTGGTGGATACGGTGGAAGGGCGCATTGTGAGCGACCGCGAACTGAAGCGCGCGCTGTACGGCCGCAATCCCTACCAGATGTGGCTGAAGGAACACCAGATCACGCTGGATCAACTGGCCGAACCGCCGCGCGAGTACGGCGCCGAGAACCATACGCTGGTGCGCCGCCAGCGCGCGTTCGGTTATACCGATGAAGACCTCCGCATCGTGCTCGGCCCGATGGCCGAAAAAGGGGAAGAGCCCATCGGCTCCATGGGCACCGATACTCCGCTGGCCTGTCTCTCCGATAAGCCGCAGCCGCTGTTCCATTATTTCAAGCAGCTTTTCGCGCAGGTCACCAACCCGCCGATCGACCCGATCCGCGAAGAGATGGTCATGTCGCTGACCAGCTATATCGGCACGGAGCGCAACATCCTGGCGGAGACGGCGCAGCATTGCCACACCCTGAAGCTGCCGCATCCGATTCTGACCAATCGCGACCTGGAAAAAATACGGCGCGTCAGCCAGGGCGATTTTTTGGCGACCACACTCCCCATGCTGTTCCCCGTGGAAGATGGCGCCAAAGGCTTGGAGCGAGCGCTCACGCAGTTGTGCCGGCGAGCTTCGCTGGCCATCCAATCGGGCTACACGCTGTTGATTCTCTCCGACCGCGGAGTGGATGAGGAATATGCCCCCATCCCGAGCCTGCTGGCGATGACGGCGGTGCACAACCACCTGGTGCGCGAAGAGACGCGCACGCAGGTGGCGCTGATCATCGAGAGCGGTGAGCCGCGCGAGGTGATGCACTTCGCCCTGCTGATCGGTTACGGCGCGAGCGCCGTCAATCCCTATCTGGCGCTAGAGACGGTGGGTCCCGAAGAGAAGGCCATGGCCAACTTCGTCAAGAGCATCAACAAGGGCCTGTTGAAGACCTTTAGTAAGATGGGGATCTCCACGCTGCAAAGCTATCGCGGCGCGCAGGTGTTCGAAGCCATCGGACTCAGCAAAAGCCTGGTGGACAAGTACTTCACCGGCACCTCCAGCCGGATCGAAGGCGTGGGGCTGGAAGTGCTGGCGCAGGAGGCGATTCTCAAGCACCAATACGCTTTCGCCCCGCAGACCGAATTCGATACCGAACTGGAAGTGAGCGGCAACTATCAGTTCCGCGCGGCCGGCGAGTACCACCTGTACAATCCGCTGACGATCCAGAAGTTGCAGCAAGCCGTGCGGACGGAGAGCTTCGCCAACTTCCAGGAATACACCGACCTGATCGATAACCAGACGCAGCAGCTCTGCACCCTGCGCGGTCTGCTAGAGATCAAGACCGCGGCCCAGCCGGTTCCGCTGGAAGAGGTGGAACCCGCCAAAGAGATTGTGAAACGTTTCGCCACGGGTGCCATGAGCTACGGCTCAATTTCCAAGGAAGCGCACGAGACTTTGGCGATCGCAATGAACCGTATCGGCGGCAAGAGCAACACCGGCGAAGGCGGAGAAGACGAGGCGCGCTTCGGCACGGAACGGCGCAGCGCCATCAAGCAGGTGGCGAGCGGGCGGTTCGGCGTCACTACAAATTACCTGATCAACGCGGACGAATTGCAGATCAAGATGGCGCAAGGCGCCAAGCCCGGCGAGGGCGGCCAGTTGCCCGGCCACAAGATTGATGAAACCATCGCGCGGGTGCGCCACTCCATCCCCGGCGTGAGTCTGGTTTCGCCGCCGCCGCACCACGACATCTACTCCATCGAGGATCTGGCGCAGTTGATCTACGATCTGAAGAATGTCAACCCGCGGGCGCGCATCTCGGTGAAGCTGGTGGCCGAAGTGGGCGTGGGGACGGTGGCCGCGGGCGTAGCCAAAGCACATGCCGACGTCATCCTGATCTCGGGCGATACCGGGGGCACGGGCGCCAGCCCGTTGAGTTCCATCAAGCACGCCGGCGCGCCGTGGGAACTGGGGCTGGCCGAAGCCCACCAGGTGCTGGTAATGAACGACCTGCGCGGGCGCATCCGCCTGCAAACCGACGGCAAGCTACAGACGGGCCGCGACGTCACTATCGCGGCGTTGCTGGGCGCCGAGGAATTCGGCTTCTCGACCGCGCCACTAGTGGCGCTGGGCTGCATCATGATGCGCAAGTGCCACCTCAACACCTGCCCGGTGGGCATCGCGACCCAGGACCCGGCACTGCGCGCCAAATTCCAGGGCACGCCGGAAAACGCCATCAACTTTTTCTTCTTCATCGCCGAACAGGTGCGGCAGTACATGGCGCAGATGGGCTTCCGCAACTTCGACGAAATGGTGGGCCGGGTGGACATGCTGGATACGCGGCAGGCCAACGATCACTGGAAGGCGAAGGACATCGACCTCTCGGCGATTCTTTACTACCCTGAGATGCCGAGCCGCATCGCGCGGCGCTGCGTGCAGGCACAGGACCATGGCCTTTCCGAAGCGCTGGACTACAAGCTGATCGAGTTCGCCCGCGATTCCATCGATAACGGCACGCCGATTGAGATCAAGCTGCCCATCCGCAACGTGCACCGCACGGTGGGCGCCATGCTGAGCGGCGAAATCGCGCGCCGCCACGGCTCCGCCGGACTGCCCGACGATACCATCCGCTTCCAGTTCTCCGGCAGCGCGGGCCAGAGCTTCGGCGCATTCCTCGCCAGGGGCGTCACGCTGGAACTGGAAGGCGACGCCAACGATTACGTGGGCAAGGGACTCTCCGGCGGCCGCCTCATCGTGTATCCGCCGCGCGTCGCCACGTTCCAACCGGAAGAGAACATCCTGATCGGCAACGTGGCGCTCTACGGCGCTACCAGCGGGGAAGCGTTCTTCAACGGCATGGCCGGCGAACGCTTCGCGGTGCGCAATTCCGGCGCGCGGGCGGTAGTGGAAGGCCTGGGCGACCACGGTTGCGAATACATGACGCGCGGCACGGTGGTGGTGCTAGGCAAATGCGGCCGCAATTTCGCCGCCGGCATGAGCGGCGGCATCGCTTACGTGCTGGACGAAAAGGGCGACTTCGCGGAGAAGCGCTGCAACACCGCCGGCGTGGATCTGGACACGGTCCCGGCGGAAGACATCGACCTGCTCTACGCCATCATCAACAGCCACGTGGAGGCGACGGCGAGCCCGCGCGCCAAGTGGGTGCTGGAAAACTGGGAGAACATGCTGCCCAAATTCGTGAAAGTGTTCCCGCACGAATACAAACGGGTGCTGGGCATTGCGCGCCAGCAGGTAGCAGTGGCATAGGAGGAACCAACATGGGAAAAGTCACCGGCTTCATGGAATACACGCGGGAACTGCCGCAGCGCCGCGACATCGCCGTGCGCGTCCAGGACTGGTTCGAAATCTACCAGCCGTTCGCCGACGACCATCTGCGCACGCAGGCCGCGCGCTGCATGGATTGCGGCGTGCCCTTCTGCCACACGGGCTGCCCGCTCAACAATATCATTCCGGATTGGAACGATCTGGTCTACCACGGGCGCTGGAAGGAGGCGGTGCGCCAGTTGCACGCCACTAACAATTTCCCCGAGTTCACCGGACGCATCTGTCCCGCGCCCTGTGAAACGGCCTGCGTGCTGGGCATCAACCAGCCCGCTGTCACCATCAAACAGATCGAGAAGACGATCATCGACCGCGCGTTCGAAGAGGGCTACATCGTTCCCGAGCCGCCCGCTCTGCGCAGCGGCAAGCGCGTCGCGGTGATCGGCAGCGGACCCGCTGGACTTGCCGCCGCGCAGCAACTGGCGCGCGCCGGCCACGATGTCACGGTGTTCGAAAAGAACGACCGCATCGGCGGACTGCTGCGCTACGGCATCCCGAATTTCAAGATGGAGAAGCACCTGATCGACCGGCGGCTGGAGCAGATGCGCGGCGAAGGGGTCAACTTTGAAACTAATGCCCATGTGGGCGGCAATGTGCCGGTGGGAGACGTGCGGCGCGAGTTCGACGCCATCCTACTGGCGGGGGGCGCCGAACAACCCCGCAATCTGAACGTCCCCGGACGCGAGCTAAAGGGCATCCACTTCGCCATGGAGTTTCTGCCGCAGCAGAACCGCGTGTGCGAAGGCGATGCCGTGCCAGACCAGATTCTGGCTACGGGCAAGCGCGTCATTATTATCGGCGGTGGCGATACTGGCGCCGATTGTCTGGGCACCAGCCACCGGCAGGCCGCGCGCTCCGTCACCCAGTTCGAACTCCTGCCCAAGCCTCCGGAGACGCGCTCGCCGTTGACGCCCTGGCCGCTGTGGCCAATGCAGTTGCGCGTCGAAAGCTCGCACGAAGAAGGCGGTACGCGCGATTGGAGCGTCCACACGGTGAAGTTCACCGGCGACGCACACGGCAACGTCCAGCAACTGCATGCGGTGCGCGTGTCGCCCAAAATGGAACCCCTGCCGGGGACGGAATTCACCTTGGATGCCGATCTGGTGCTGCTCGCCATGGGCTTCACCGGCCCGGTGAAGCACGGCATGATTGCGCAACTCGGCGTGGCGCTAGAGCCGCGCGGTAACGTGGCCGCCGACGCCAATTACATGTCGAGCGTTCCCGGCGTGTTCGCGGCCGGCGACATGCGCCGCGGACAATCCCTGGTGGTGTGGGCCATCGCCGAAGGGCGCAAGGCGGCGGAAGGAATCGATCGGTACCTGAGAGGGTGAGCGATTGACTCGCTCGGTCACCATCCTGCCACTGGAACGGAGTAAACTGTAGACGATGCCGGAAGCTGAGATCCAGTACGTCTCTAATGAGAACGGCGAGCCGACTGCCGTGATTGTGCCGATCTCTTTGTGGCGCGACATCGAATCCGAACGGGAAACGGCTCACCTCCTGAAGTCGGAGACGATGAAGCGCCGCCTCCTGGAAGCGAAGAAGCGCCAGCAAGGGATCCCGCTTGACGAAGCCATTGCGAAACTTGGAATTTGACGCCGCCGCGTTCGAAGACCTTGCCTGGTGGGTGGAACATGATCGAGCGCAGGCCCTTCGGATCATTCGCTTGATCCGGGATGTTCAGCGGGAGCCGTTTAGCGGCGCCGGCAAACCCGAACCTTTGAAGCATGAATTGAAGGGTTGCTGGTCCAGGCGGATTGATCGGGAACACCGCCTCGTCTACCAGGTGCAGCAAGATAAGATTCGCGGCCGAGACGCGGCAGACCATGCAAGGCGATGGTCTGCCCCACCTCTACTTCCCAGGCAACGCTGCTCCGTCGCGGATTTCGTCGGTGGCGCGGCGGACCACCATGTCACCGGGTTGCAGGTTGCCCATCACCTCGATGGAATCTCCATCGGCCGCGCCCTTTTTCACATCCACCCACTCGGCCTTGCCGTTGCGGCCGCGAACCACGAACGTTCGCTCGGCGGTGGTGACCACGCTGGTCTTCGGGACAAGAAGCGACGGGCGCGTCCGGCGCACGGGCCACTTCACGCTGGGGTACATGCCTGGCGAGAGCGAACCATCGCGATTCAGGACGTCCAACTCTACCGGCATGGTGCGGGTTTTCAGGTCGAGTGCGTGGGCCACACGCGCCACGGCGCCTGCGTAGGTCCGCTCCGGAAACGCGGGGATTTTGAACTCCACTTTGGCGCCCGCCACGATGCCGCCGATGTCTTGCTCCGGCACCGCGACGATCAGCCGCAAGCGCGAGACCTGTTGGATCACCAGAAGCACGGGGTCGGCGCCGGGGCCCACCAGCGCGCCGGGATGAATCAGGCGGTCGGTAACCACTCCGTCGAAAGGCGCGGTGATTTCGAGGTAGGTCTGCATCACCGTCTGCGCGCGCAGAGCGGCTTCGGCGGCACTGACCGCCTGCCGTCTGGAACTGACGAGGGCGCGCGCGGCGTCCACCTGCTTCTCCGCCTGCGTGAGTTCGTTGCCGGCGATGACTCCGGGGGTTTCCGCCGCCTTTTTGAGGTGTTCCGAGGTGCTCTGCGCCGCCGCCAGTTGGGCTTCGGCCTGTAGCCGGTCAGATTCGGCGGCGTGCACGCGGGATTCGGCTTCGGCGACGCGGGCAGCCATCTCCGGCGCGCTCAACTCGGCGAGGAGTTGTCCCTGTTTGACGACGCTTCCCCGGTCCACCAGGACCTTCTCGACATAACCCGCCACGCGGGCGTGGAGCGAAACCATGAGGAACGGCTGGAACTCGCCAGGCAGGTCCGCTGTGCGCGAAAGAGATTTGGAGACCACGGGCGCGAGGTCGGCAGTTTGGGACCAGGCCGCACCAGCCAAGATCGTGAGGATGAGTATGACAGGCCTCCTGGCCTGTCTCTTGTCAAGCACGTTCGCCATATCGAAACGACAGGCCAGAGGGCCTATCCCACTTTTAAGTCGCGTCATAGTATCTGCTCGTCGGGTCCATCGGATTTAAGGATGGAGAAACAATCGATGCCTTGCGTTGGAGGATGACGTAGATCGAAGGCAGAATGCTGAGGGTCGCAAAGGTGGAAACAATGAGACCGCCGATTACGGCGCGGGCCAGCGGCGCGGATTGTCCACCGCCTTCGCCGAAGCCAATGGCCATGGGCGTCATGCCGCAGATCATCGCGGATGCCGTCATGAGAATCGCGCGCAAACGGCCGCCGGCGCCTTCCCGGGTAGCTTCGAGCAGCGGCCTGCCTTCGCGTCTGGAATGCTCGGCGAAGGTGACCAGCAGGATCGAATTGGCGACGGCGATGCCAATGGCCATGATGGCGCCCATGAACGATTGCACGTTCAAAGTGGTACCCGTAAATCGCAGCATCAGAATCACGCCGCACAGCACCGCGGGGACGGTCAGCACGATTGCCAGAGCCAGTCGGACGGATTGGAAGTTGGCGGATAGCAGCAGGAAGATGACGAGGACCGCGAGCGACAATCCCACGCGCAGCCCGGAGATGGTCTGTTCCAACGGCGGAATCTGGCCGCGCAACTTGACGCTGACGCCTTTGGGCGGGGTGCCGGCGCGGGCCAGCGCGGTAGTCAGTTTTTGCGACGCTTCCCCCAGGGTCAGGCCGTGGATGTTGGCGGTGAGAGAGACCACGCGTTGGCCGTTGTACCTTTCGATGAGTCCGGGCATGGTTCCGAATTTGATGGCCGCCACGTCGGTCAAACGGGTTTCTCCGCGCCCGTTCTGCATCACGGGAATCTTGCCCAGGTCGTCGGCACCCTGCATGCGGTTCTGCGGCAACTGTACCTGGATCTGAAAGGCGTTCCCGGAATTCGGATCGCGCCAGTAGTTAGGCTGGATGAAGCGGGACGAGGATGTGGCAGGCACGATGGAGCGTGAGACGTCCGCCATGCTCAGGCCGAACTGGCCGGCGCGCTCGCGGTCGATGGTGATGTCGAGTGTGGGATAGTTCAGTTCCTGAGCATACTGTAGATCGCGCAGGAAAGGGAGTTTGGCCATCTCCGCCTGCACCTTCACTGCGTAGGCGGCGTTATCCTGCAGGCTGACTCCCTGCACGGCGACTTCGATGGGCGTCGGCGATCCGAAGCTCATCACCTGGCTGACGATGTCGCCGGCTTCGAAGGAGATCTTCGAGCCCGGGAGAGCCTGGCGGAGACTGGCGCGCAGTTTCTCGCGCAGCGGCTCGCCGCGGGCCGCGGTGGGTTTCAGCGCGATCTGGATGACCGCCTCCTGGGGCCCGCTGGTGAACAGGTGGATCAGATTCACCGGGTAGCTGGACGGCACGACGCCGACGAAGTCGCTGGTGATCTCGATGTTGTCCGGTCCGATATCGCGGCGTATGACGTCGAGGGCGCGAAGCACCTGGCGCTCGGATTCCTCCACGCGCGTTCCGGCGGGGGCCCGCAGGCGAATGCGCAGAATGGGTGCGTCGACATCGGGGAAAATCTCGCTTCCCATTTGCGGAATCAGAATCACCAGCAAAGCGGCCGATGCCGCGAGATAGCCCAATACGAGAGGCCAACGGAAACGCAGGACGACGCCGAGATAACGCATGTAGAACTCACGCAGGCGGCCGAAGAAGCCTTCCCTCTCCTCGCCCCGGTGGCCCTCTTTCATCAGCCACGCCGAGAAGACCGGCACCAGACTGCTGGACAGCAAGTAGGAAGCGATCATCGAAAATGCGACCGCCAGAGAGAGCGGCACAAAGAGCTGACGCCCCACGCCCACCATGAAGAACGAGGGAACGAAGACGGCCAGAATGCAGAACATCGAAAGCAGCCGCGCCATGGCCGTGCGCGTGCACGCCTCCACCACGGCACGGGCGCGGGAGACGCCGGGCAGCATCTGGGTGTGAATGTTCTCGATCTCCACGGTGGCTTCGTCCACCAGGACGCCGACTGCCAGGGCGAGCCCGCCCAGAGTCATGATGTTGATCGTCTGACCGGTCGCCCACAAGAGAATCACGGCGCTCAGCAGCGCGAACGGAATGTTGAGGACGACAATCAGCGCGCTACGCCAATCGCGCAGGAAGATCAGCACCATCAGGCCGGTGAGCGCGGCGCCCAGCAGACCCTCCACAACCAGCCCGCGGATGGAATTGCGGACATACGGCGACTGGTCGAATTCCAGGCTGACATCAACATCCTCGGGTACGGCTTTCTTGAAGTCTGGGATGGCCGCCTTGACGGCATCGATCACCGATAGGGTAGAAGAATCGGCGCGCTTGGTGACCGGAATGTAGACCGTGCGGCGGCCGTTAACGTGGGCGTAGGCGGTGATCAAATCGGTGCCGTTTTCGATGGTTCCGATGTCGCGCAAATAGACCGTGGTTCCCGAGCCTGGCCGGATGGGCATGCCGAGAAGTTCCGCCAGGTCGCCGCCCAGCGCGGCGTTGGTCCTGGCGATGCGGTTGAGGGTGCCCGTCGCGATATTGCCCGACGGCATTACCAGGCTCGCCTTGGAGACGGCTGCGAGGGCTTCATCGGGGGAGATGCCGTACTGTTGAAGTTTGTTGGGATTCAGGGTGATGACGATGGTCCGCTGGTTGCCGCCGAACGGCGGCGGCGCCGAAACACCCGGCAGAGTAGCGAAAAGCGGACGCACGCGGTTAAGGGCGAAATCCTGCATTTCGCCCTGGGTTCTACTTGCGCTGCTGAAGATCAACTGGCCCACGGCCACGCTGCCCGCGTCGAAACGCGTGATGAACGGCGGCACGGTTCCCGGAGGCATGAATGCCCGCGCGCGGTTCACATAGCCGACGGTTTCCGACATCGCCTGGCTCAGGTTGGTGCCCTCATGAAATACCAGTTTCATGAGCGCGGCGCCTTGAATGCTCTTGCTCTCCACGTGGTCGATGCCCGTGATGTAGAGGAAGTGATACTCGTAGTAATACGTGAGGTAACCTTCCATCTGCGCGGGGTCCATGCCGCCATAGGGCTGGGCCACATAGATTGCCGGGTCGCCGACTTGCGGAAAGATATCGACGGGCATGCGCTTTAGAGCGAGCACGGCGCAGAGTGCGACCGCGATCAGCGCCACCACTACGGTCATCGGTCTGCTTAGAGCTGCCAGGACAAGACGCATGTTGGTTTAACTCATTTTCAAGAACGGCCGCCCGTCGGCAACGCCGCAACTCCAATCAGAGCCGCGACGGGGTGCTCTTTGGGCCGCGAGCGGTTGACCCCAATACGAGACTGCACCAAGACTCATCGGCCAGCCTCGGCGGCGAAGGGCTGGATATCGCCGGCGGCCGCGGCCACGCCGAGCAAGCCGCGCCAGACGGCGAGCCGGGCTAACGCGTCGTCGATCTCGGCCTGCGTGAGCAAGCGCTGCGCCTCGGCGACTTCCGTGATGGTTCCAAGACCCGCTTCATAGCGCGCCGTCGCCTGCTGTGTGGCGCTCCGCGCCGCCGAAACCTGGGTGGGGGTGTTGGCCGCGATACGCCGTGCGCCGTGCAACATCGCCACCGCGCGGTTCCATTGGGCGCGCAGGTCGGTCGCGATCTGCGCGCTCCTGGCCTGCTGCGCGCGCATGGTTGCGGTTTGCGCCGCCTGGCGCGCACGAATTGCCGGCAGGTCGGATACCGGGAAGGTCACGCTGAACCCGAGAGCGTAGTTCTGCGTGCTGGGAGCCAGACCATTGAGGCCGCCGAGTATTTTTCCGTTGGTCTCGGCGCCAGAGCCGCGCGCGTACGCCGAACCCTGCAAATAGAAGCGTGGAAAGTAGGAGCGTTCCAAGGCTCGGAGCCTGGCCAGAGTCTCCTCGACCGCGGCGTTCTGCTCTAGCACGATCGGGTTCTTCGTTGGATTCACGGCGGGGACGTCCTGTTCCGGCGGCAGTTGGAGCAAGGCTGAAATATCCAGGGCGATCTGGCCGGGCTCCACACCGACAAATTGGGAGAGCGTGGCGCGCGCCACATCGGCGGCCTGCTGCGCCTGGATCCATTGGGTACGCGCCGCGGCCAGTTCGGCATCGGCCCGCGAAGCGTCGGCCCCGGGCCGCAACTGCGCGTTGACCAGCGCGGTAATCGTCCGCAAGAGGACGCCGGCCCGGTCCACGCCGGCCTGCGCTGCGCGAATGGTCTCTTGCGCAGCGGCCAGCGTCAGACACGCATCGGCGGTGGCGACCGCGATTTCGTACTGCGTGCGTTTCAAGGCGGCCTCGGATTCAGCTTGCAGCGCACTCGCGACGGCCAGATTGGCGCGGCGAAGTCCAAAGTCGAAGGGCTCCCAGGTGACCAAAACTCCGAGCGCGGTGCCCCACGTGGTGCCCAGATTGTTGGTGCCGAGCACCGGCCCCGAGATCGACGGGATCGCGCTCTGCGGCAGGAGAAGTCCGAACACGTTGTTCCTGGTGGCGCGATTGACTTGCGCGAGCGCGTCCGCGTGGGGCAGATAGGCGGTCCGCGCCAGGCGAATGCCCGCCGCCGCGGCATTGATCTGCTCCTGGGAAACTCGCACGGAAGGGTAGTTTTTGAGGGCGCGCTGAATCGCCTGGTCCACAGTCATCAGTCCCGGAGCGACGGCTGGCTGGCCCATGGCTAGCCCGGCAGCAGCCAACGCCAGCAGGAAAATCCGGGGACAGACGGAACGTTTTCCAGTTTTCATTCCGCTACTCGCCTTCCATGAGTTCTCGAAACAACTCGCGCACCTTGATCTTGGATGCCTCTAACGCCTTCCGTCCCAAAGCAGTCGCGCGGTAGACCTTGCGCAGCGACCTGCCGTTCCGCTGGTGCGTGGAACGGAGATAGCCTTTCTTCTCCAACCCATGGAGCAGCGGATACAGACTGCCGGGGCTGATCCGGTAGCCGTGGCGCCCCAATTCTTCGATCATGCCGAGCCCGAAAATGGGCTCCGCGGTGGCGTGATGCAAGACGTGCAACCGAATCAGCCCGGAGTACAGATCGCGGTCGGCCGGCAAGCTTTGATGATCGGGTTTCGTTTTCGACATACGACTATGCGAGATTCGAGTATAAAGACGGAAAGCGACGGATGTCAAGGGCGCGAATGGCCCGCGCCGTGATAGCCTTTAAGGCGCATGACCTCGCCTGAAGTGGTCCTACACATCCTGCGGCCCCGCTGTTATCCAATCCGGCTTTCGCTGGTGGTCCCGATGTACAACGAGGAAGCGGCCATCCCTATTCTTCGCGCGGCGATCACCAGTTTCATGCGCGAGTTTCCCGCCGAGCCGGAAGTCATTCTGGTGAATGACGGTAGTGCGGACGCCACCCTGGTGAAGGTCGCCGAATGGGCCGCCGATGACCCCAGGGTCAAGGTGATCCACCTTTCCCGCAACTTCGGACACCAAATTGCCGCGACCGCCGGTCTCGATTATGCCACCGGCGACGCCATCGTGCTGATTGACGCCGATCTTCAGGACCCTTTGTGCGTGATTCACGAAATGGTGGAGCGTTACCGCCAAGGCTACGACGTGGTCTACGGACAGCGCGATGCCCGCGAAGGTGAACTCGCGTTCAAGCGAATTAGCGCCTGGGCCTTCTACAGACTCATGCGGACGATAGTAGACAGGCGGCTTCCAGTGGACACCGGAGATTTTCGCCTGATCTCCCGGGAGTGTCTGGACGGCCTTCAGCAAATGCGGGAGCAGCACCGGTTTTTGCGCGGCATGGTGACTTGGGTTGGTTACCCTCAGTGCGCGGTGAAATACCGGCGCAACGCTCGCGTTACCGGAAGCACCAAGTACCCCGTGCGCAAAATGCTAAGCTTCGCCTGGACAGCAGCCACTTCGTTTTCCACCCTGCCGCTGCAATTCAGCATAGTTCTGGGCATGATCGCGGGACTCTGCGGAATTGAGGAAGCCATTCGCGCGGTTGCGGCTTCGTTGGCGGGCCGCACGGTTCCCGGTTGGACTTCGTTAATGGTCGTAACCAGCATCCTCAGCAGCGCAGTGTTGATCAGCATCGGGATCGTGGGGCAGTATGTCGGAAAGATCTATGAAGAGTCCAAGGGCCGTCCGCTCTATCTGGTTGCCCGGACATTCAATATCGCATGTCCGGCAGAGCGGAACGTGCCCGGCAAGGCCGCGCGGGCGGCGGGTGAAACTCGCGAGTCTCAAGGGTGACGGGAATAGATTCTGAGCGACCCGCCAGGCCGCGTGAGAGGGCTCCAACCCAGACCGTTTATGACCGCGTCGGTCACGGCACCAGACGCTCCTTCCCGCACGACAAAACTTAGTTCTGGAACTGCTCCTCCCCCGCTCAATGCGCCTAACAGCAACTGGCCCGCCGGGTACGGCTGCAACTCACTCCAGCGGTCCGGATGCGCCGGCCGGATCATGATGATCGGCAGATCCATCCACGGCGCGTTGGCCAGAATCGCCTTGGACCTCCGGAAATAATGGGCTCCGCCCCAGAGGAACGGATCGAACGCCAAACCTTCCGGAGGGGCTGTCTCTTCGCCAATGATGAGGCCCACCGATCCAGCCTTCGCCGGGGGGGCATCCAGCACCGGCCTCATCGCTGTAGCGATCCTTGAAACGTTTGCCCACTGCAGCACCAGTACCGTGCCGGTGGCGCACAAGGCGATCACGCCGGCCGCGAGCGTACACAGGCGCGGGGGACGTAACGCGGCAGCGGCAGCGATCGAAAACACGATCCAGAAAATTAGAAAACGGTGCGGAAAAAACCAACTGCCATTGATGGATCCCGGCCCGATGCAAAACAGCAAGAAACAAATCGCGCTGGTTGCCATCATCGCGATCGCGGCGGAGCTTGCGCGGCCTCCGTGCTTCCAAACGCCCACCAGCAGGGCAAGGCCCGTCATAGCGAGCAGGAACATGAGGCCCGCGCGGTAGGCCAGCGAGGTGAACGGCACTACGTGCCCGAGTCCCAGCGCGGCGGTTACGGCGTGGATCCAACCAAGGTCTGCGACGAAACTTGGCGCGGAAGGGGCGTGCTGCGAGTGCGTCACGAACCCGCCGAGCCAAACCGCCGCGGTTCCGCCCATGAGAGCAATCATCGCCAGCGGCCCCCGCCGCGCGCGCAGGGATGACGCCCAAAGCTGGGACCCGGCCGCGGTTGCGCGCGCAAGATCCGCCACTAAGTGCACTCCGGCAAACAGCAGGAAAACAGCCACCGGCACTGGGTGGGTCAGCAGCATCAAAATGAAGCAGGCCAGCAGCGCCGCAACGCGACCTGGGTGCAGCCGCTCCCAGTAGCGGATCCAGAAACCGGACAGAAAGAGCGCTAGCGCCACGCCGATGCAGTAATTGAGGAACCCCATATACACAAGCTGGCTCATGCAGAAGGGTATTCCGGCGAGCGTCCAGGGGCTGCTCCGTTCCACCACAGACTCCACCAGATACTTGAAGCCGTGGCCGAACGCAAAAATATAGCAGCAGACCAGCAGTTTCTCACTTACCGCCGGGGAGAACACCATTTCAAACACCAGAAGCCAGTAATACTCAAGCGCGTAAGGCGTCAGGAGTGCCTTGATTTCAAAGTGTTGCGCGTATGGCCCTGAGTGCGTTAGTAAGTTCCGGAGGATGTCCACGTAGTAGAGATGGACAGGCCCATCCTGACTCGGGAACACCGGGGCGGCAAGCACCACCACGGCTGTGCAGACAAGCAGGGCGTTGGCGGCCACGTCCCACAAGATGCCTTGGCGCGCGCTCAATCGCGCCAGACTACCCGGTCGTCCGCTCACCATTCGGTGTCCACCGCCGGGATTTCCACTTGCCTACAAGACTGCATTTGGTTCTGGCCGAAAGATGCCGTTCAGTCGTCGAACAGAATAGCAGGCTGTGAACCGGGATGTCACCGGGCCGGGCGGTTGGGTTGGCCCGCGCCCGGATGAGAGACAATAATCGTTCGTGTCCGCAACTCTTCAACCCGTCATCGAACGGCGCAGCAGACCGCCCGGATTGTGGTGGCGCTGGGCCGCGGTGCTCATACCCGGCGTCCTGCTCTACTTTTTCACCCTGCCCGGGATGAACACCGCGCAGGAGCGTTTGGTCGCGATTTTCGCCGCCACCATCATCGCGCTGGTGGCGCAGCCCGTCCGCATGGGGGTGAGCGTCCTGCTCGCCATGACGCTGCTGGCGTTGACAGGCACACTCACGCCGGCCAGGGTGCTCTCGGGGTTCGGCAACGTCACCGTGTGGTTGATCTTCACCGCGTTTCTGTTTTCGCGCGCGGTGACGCAGACCGGGTTCGGCATGCGCGTGGGCTATCTTTTCATCGCACGCTTCGGCCGGACACCTTTGCGTCTGGGGTATTCCTTGGCCGCGGCGGACCTGGTGCTGGCGCCATTCATCCCGTCGGATACGGCGCGCGGGGGCGGCGTGATCTTCCCGATCACGCGCTCTGTGGCCAGCGCCTTCGGGTCGGAGCCGGGGCCGACGGCGAGGAAGATCGGGGCGTTTCTGGTGCTGGTATCGTTCCACACGACATATGCGGCCTCGGCGATGTTCCTCACCGGCATGGCGGCGAATCCGTTGATCGCGGAGTTCGCCCTCAAAATCGGCCACGTGGAACTGACGTGGGGGCGGTGGCTGTTGGGATCGATCGTACCGGGGTTGCTAACGCTAGCGATTGTGCCTTGGCTGCTGTTCCGGTTGGTTCGGCCGGAGATTCAGCACACGGAAGCGGCGCGCAGTATGGCGCGGGAAGAGCTGGCGCGGCGTGGTCCCATGGAGCGGCGGGAGCAGTGGCTGGTGGCCATCATGCTAGGCGTGATGACGGGCTGGGTGACCTCACCGTGGCACGGCGTGCCGAATACCTTTGTGGCGCTGACCGGCTTGTGCGCGCTGCTGCTGGCGCGGGTGATCGCGTGGGAAGATCTCTTAGCCGAGCACAGGGCATGGGATGCGCTGATCTGGTTCGCTCCCCTAATCATGATGTCGGACGCGTTGAATGAGAACGGCGCCATCAAAGTATTGAGCGGCAGCCTGTTTGCGGGGGTCCAGGGCTGGGCGTGGCCGTTGGCGCTAGCGGCCCTGGTGACGGCCTACTGCTACGTGCACTACGGATTCGCCAGCATGACGGGCCACGTCACGGCGCTCTATCCGGCGTTCCTGGCCGCGACCCTGGCCGCCGGCGCGCCGCCGATGATGGCGGCGCTGGCGCTGGCCTACTTTTCCAACTTGAACGCGGCCATGACCCACTACGGTACCGGGTCGGCGCCGGTCTTCTTCGGAGCAGGCTACGTACGGCAGGGGGAGTGGTGGCGGTTGGGGTTCGTGATTTCGCTGGTCAATCTGGTGATCTGGCTGGGGATTGGGCCGGTGTGGTGGAAAGTGGTGGGGATTTGGTGAGAATCGAATGAAAACCGGAAAACGTTCCGTCTGTCCGCGGTTTCTGTTGCTGGCGGTGGCGGGGGTTTGCGCAGGGCATGCGGCCGGATTGACGTATTGGGTGGAGCCTTGCACACGTCCGGCGGAGATGGCGTGCAAGAACGGGGATCCGGACCTGGCACAGTGGGCCATGGAGGCGTGGCAGGCGGCATCGGGTGGCAAACTCCAGGTGGAGCGGACCGCGGAAAAGAATCAGGCGACCGTCAAGATTTATTGGGCATCGGGCCGCGCCGGATTGTATGGGGAAACTCGCGGCGGGGATGTCTTTGTAAGTCCCGCCGCCGGCGAGGGAATCTTGCGTGAGGCCACGGTGTACCTGACGTGTCTGCACGAAACTGGCCACGCCTTGGGCTTGAGGCACACGGCGAACTTCGAAGACATCATGTACAACTTTCAATACGGCGGGGATATCATTAAATATTCTGCCTGTTATGCACGGAAGTTACAGCGGCGGGAGGACATCCGAAAGCACCCAGGCATGTCCCGTAACGATCAAAAACGTTTAGCTGCCGGACTGTAAGCCGGTTCCTGTACCCTTGCGGGCGGCAGTCATTCATCTTGACCGGCCATTACTGACCGGCTCTAGCGACCTACCCGGAAGTTTAACGGGACGGGCCGTCCCTCCTCCCCTATTTGGTCTTGCTCCGCGTGGGGTTTTCCCTGCCGGCAGAATTACTCCTGCCGCGGTGCGCTCTTACCGCACCATTTCACCCTTACCCCAC